>CASFSP010000021.1 GCA_949297385.1 uncultured Oscillospiraceae bacterium | reverse complement strand
TCAGATCATCGGCGCGGGCGTTATGACAATGTCTATCGCAGCTCTTAAAATGACAGGTCGTGCAGTTAACATCGCTTTCGTTATTGCTGCCGTATTTACAATCTTCGGTGCTATTCCGTCAATCTTCGCTTCATCCGTTCTGAGAATGCGCGGCGGTCTTTATACACAGGCTCTCGTATTCGTTGGCGAAAAATTTGCCGGTTTCTACACCATCACATCAATTCTGGGCAAACTGTCCATGGCTATGTTTGCTATCGGTATATCAGACTACCTGATCGGTCTGATTCCCGGATTGGGCGCATACCACACAATGCTTTCATTCGTTATCCTGACATTGTTCTTTATCCTGAACTTCTTCGGTACCGAATGGATGGCTAAAGCACAGAGCTTCATGTTCTACTTCCTGGTTGCCGCTTTGCTGATATTCACAGCATTCGGTGTTCCGAAAGTACAGTGGGCCGGTTACTTCGGCAACGAACTGTTTGGCCAGCCTTTGATGAGCAATGGTATAGGCGGTTTGCTGGAAGCATCTTCCTACCTGACATTCGCCACAGGCGGTGCTACAGTTATCCTGTCCTTCTCCGCTGACGCTAAAGACCCCGGTAAAGACTTCCCGTTCGTTATCATCACATCTACATTGTTGGTTGCTACACTGTATGCCTTCCTTGCTTCTTGTATCGGCGGTATCCTGCCTCCTGAAGAAGTTATAGCTGCTGGCACACTGGGCCCGATAGCTAAATTTATCCTGCCTACACCTTTGTACTACTTCTTCATGATCGCCGGTGCTATCTTCGCATTGGGCACAACATTGAACTCCTCTATCGCTTCCGCTCTGAAACCTCTGGTTTCTGCTTGTGAAGACGGTTGGCTGCCTGCATGGATCGGCCAGCTGCATCCGAAGACCCAGGTTGCTTGGGTACTGCTGATAATCTTCTACGCAGTTAACGCTCCTGCTATCCTGTTCGGTCTGGACGTTGGTTCTTTGGGTAAATGGGCTTTGATCATCGGTAACGTTACAAACTTCTTTATCTCTCTGGGCGTTATCAGAATCCCCAAACTCTTCCCTGAAGCATGGGAAAGATCAGCATTCCAT
Organism: uncultured Oscillospiraceae bacterium; assembly: GCA_949297385.1. Classification (GTDB taxonomy): domain Bacteria; phylum Bacillota; class Clostridia; order Oscillospirales; family Ruminococcaceae; genus RGIG3102. The sequence goes on along the minus strand of CASFSP010000021.1, from coordinate 28,601 downwards.
GTTTCCAATGGTGTTCTTGCTCTGCTGCTTGGCGGTACTGCTATCACAATCGCTATGCAGGCTTACCTGAACCTCCAGGGTCTGAACCGGTACATAATCGGTATAAACATTGCCACATTCGTATTCGCAGTTCTGTGGGTATGGTACAGAACAAAAGCTGGTAAAGTTAATATCAGACAGTCCTACGAGGTTCTGTAATCCGGAAATACACGGATATAAAAGAGTATTAGGTACTTAACAGTCCATAGATAATTATCAATCAGCAAAACGCGCTCCGTAATGGGGCGCGTTTTGTTTTGTATAAAAATTATTCTTAATTTTCACACTTTATTGAATATTTGCTGGCATTTTGCACAAAAATATATTAAAAAAACAGTTTAAAATGCTGTTTTTGCTATTTTGAGGCTTTAATTTGTTGACAAATTATGAATAAGGAGTGTAAAATAACACTTGTGTCAAGGGGGAACAATAAAAACCCCCGTCAACGAAAAAAAGGAGATAATTATTATGGCTTCATCAACAAAAGACCTTAAAAGGGTTCTTACCCGTGGCAACTTGATGTCGATGGCTGTTGGTCAGATTATCGGTGCCGGTGTTATGGTTATGTCCATATCAGCGTTGCAGATGACAGGCCGTTCAGTTAACATTGCCTTCGTTGTTGCTTCTGTACTCACCGTTATCGGTGCTATACCGACAATTTTCTACGGTTCAATCGTTCGTCTTCGCGGCGGTACGTACTCACAGGCTGCTCTGTTTTGCGGCGAAAAGTTTGCAGGTTTCTACATTATAACCTACATCTTCTCCAACATGTCTTTGGCTATGTACGCTACAGGCTTCACAAGCTACTTTGTAAGCTTGTTCCCCGGTACAGCCGGCAAAGAAACACTGATTTCCGGTATAGTTCTGACACTGTTCTTCATCCTGAACTTTGTTGGTACCGAATGGATGGCTAAAATCCAGGACTTCATGTTCTATGTTCTGGTTGCCGCCCTGTTGCTGTTCACAGCTTTCGGTATCCCGAGAGTAGAATGGTCCGGTTATTTCGGTAACGAACTGTTTGGCCGTCCTCTTTTTGAAAACGGTATTTCCGGTCTGTTGCAGGCTGCTTCCTTCCTGACATTCGCCACAGGCGGTGCTACAATTATCGTTAACTTCTCTGCCGAGGCTGTAAGCCCCCAGAAGGATATTCCTTTTGTAGTTATCGTTTCTACAGTTGGCGTTGCTGTTCTGTACGCTTTCATGGCTACATGTATCGGCGGTATACTGCCTCCTGACCAGGTTATAGCTGCTGGCAACCTGGCTGTTATTGCTGAAACAATTATGCCTAGACCATTGTACTATGTATTTGTTATCGGCGGTGCTATGTTCGCTTTGGGCACAACATTGAACGCTTCTATCGGTTGGGTTACAAAACCGATTCTGCAGGCTGTTGAAGATGGCTGGTTCCCGGCTTGGCTGGGCAAACTGTCCAAATTCAAAACACCTTGGGTTCTGCAGTTGCTGTTCTATATCGTAAACATGGCTGCTATTTTCCTGGGCCTGGATGTTTCCACACTGGGTAAAATGGTTCTGGTTATCGGTAACGTTGTTGGTATCGTTTTGGTTGCAGGTGTTATGAGACTGCCCAAACTGTTCCCCGAACAGTGGGAAAAATCTCCCTTCCATGTTTCCAACGGTGTGTTTAACACATTGATGGTTCTTGGTATGGCAGTTCTGGTAATGCAGGCTTACATGAACCTGCAGGATCTTGCTACATGGGTTATATTCTTCAACATCGGTATGTTTATATTCTCACTGGTATATTCCTACCTGATGACAAAATCCGGCAAGGTTCACATGACAGTTTCTTACGACCTTGACTAATTTGTAAATAAATACCCCCGCTTGCCGGGGGTATTTTATTTATGTCAGTATTGAAAAGCAGCGTAAAAAATGATATACTGTATATGTAAAGTAATGCCCGGTTTTACCGGGTTATTAAACTAAAACGGAAAGGAAATTACTAAAATGAAAAAAGTAGTTTACAGCGAAAAAGCTCCTGCAGCAATCGGCCCGTACTCACAGGCTATCAAAACAGAAAAAACAATCTATGTTTCCGGTCAGCTTCCGGTTGACCCCGCAACAGGTGCTTTCCCGTCAGATGACATCAAAGATCAGACAAAACAGTCTTTGACAAACATTAAAAACATCCTTGAAAGCGAAGGCTATACAATGGCCAATGTTGTAAAAACAACAGTTCTGCTGGCTGACATCAATGATTTTGCCGCTATGAACGAAGTTTACGCAACATTCTTTGAGGGTGATTTCCCGGCAAGAAGCGCATTCCAGGTTGTTGCTGTTCCGAAGGGCGCAAAACTGGAAATTGAAGCTATTGCTTACAAAGAATAATTTCTGAAAAAAATAAAACACCGCCAAAGGCGGTGTTTTTTATTTTTACTTTAAAAATTGTCTTTTGGCTGTGCGTTTTGTAAAAGGGAGATAGGCTTTGCTCAAAAGCTTTTTTAAAATATCTGTTTTTTCAGGGGCTTTGCTTTCGGTTTCACATCTGTAATTTTGTGCAAAGTACCGCTGACTGTCTATCTGTATTTTATTTTGATTTTTTGTGGTGTATGCACCATCGTTTTGCATCGTTCTTGCTTTTACATTATCATTCAGTATAACATCTGCAATATTGTTTATGTTTTCAATTATACTGTGATCATAAACAGGGCAGGCCAGCTCGATACGCTTTTCGGTATTTCTGGTCATAAGGTCAGCTGAGCCTATGTATATCTTTTGCTGGCTTCCTTTGCCAAAAGAATAAAAACGGGAGTGCTCCAAAAACCTTCCCACCACAGATGTGACCTGTATGTTTTCTGTGTATCCCTTTACACCCGGCAGCAGACAGCATATTCCGCGCACAATCAGGTCTGTTTTTACACCGGCTTGGGAAGCCTTTACCAGTTCCTTTATCAGGTCCAGGTCTGTAAGTGAGTTTATTTTTATAATAATACGCCCATCATAGCCTTTTTCGGCTTCCTGACGGATAAGACAGGTCAGTTTTTCCTTCAAATTGGAAGGCGCCACCATCAGTGTGGAGTATTCAGCATCAACACAGCCGGTAGAAATATTATAGAACAGTTTTGCAGCATCTGCCCCGATAGTGCTGCTGGGTGTTATGAGGGAGAAGTCGGTGTACAGCTCAGATGTTTTTTCGTTGTAGTTGCCTGTACCGATCTGGGTTATGTATTTCAGACTGCCTTTGTCCCTGTATGTTATCAGGCATATTTTGGAATGTACCTTGTACTTTTCCAATCCATAAAGTATGCGGCAGCCTGCCTGTTCCAGCTTTTCGGACCAGTCAATGTTGTTGTATTCGTCAAATCTGGCGCGCAGTTCCATTATCACCGTTACATCTATGCCGTTTTCAGCCGCGGCGCACAGATATTCAACCAGCTTTGAATTTTTTGACAGTCTGTATATAGTTATTTTTATTGAAATAACTTTACTGTTATAGGCCGCTTCCCTGATAAGCTGCAAAAAGTTCTGCATGCTGTCAAAAGGATAGAACAGGAAAATATCCTTGTTTTTGGCTGCCGGGAAGATTTTTTCATACAAGTTTTCTTTTCTTTCCAACGGAGCGAAACTCAGCTGTCTTTTCAACCGCTCCGGAGCTTTTGACAAAAGATCATAAATATAATCATAGGACAAATCATCGTAAGAAGTGAAAATTTGCCGTGGGGTAATTTTCAGTTTCTGACACAGATATTTTTGAATTTTGTCATTTAAAATACCTGTGGTTTCCAGCCTTACGGGTTGCAGACGCTTTCTTTTGTGGAGAAGGGCAGTCATATGAGAACGTATATCTTCATCCATCTCAAAGTATTTTTCCTCAAACCTGATGTCCGCATTTCTTGTAACGCATATGCAGTTTTTGGATCTGACAGAAAATTTTTTGAATATTTTTTCGCTGAATGCCAAAAGCAATTGCTCTGTTTTGATAAATTGTATGCCGTCGCCGGGAAGATATACAACAGGAGAAACCATCTGCGGAATAGAAATTATCCCCATGTATTCTTTATCTTTTTGTTGCAAAGATGCAATGACAAATATGGATTTGTTTGCCATGAAAGGAAACGGGTGATGTGGGTCAACTATCTGAGCCGATATCACAGGCTCGATATTTGTGTAAAAATATTCTTTTGCATACTTTTGCTGTTCTTCATTCAAGTGTTCATATTTCAGCTTTTTGATGTTGTATTTATCCATCCGGCTGAATAATTCGTAAGATATTTTATCCTTTAATGGGTATAAATCTTTTACATGAGCAAATATTTCTGCCAGCTGCTGATCGGCGGTCATGTTGGATTTATTGTCAATATAGTTTTTGTCCATGGCAGATATGTCAAACAGGCTGCCTACCCTTATCATAAAAAATTCGTCCAGATTAGAACAGAATATGGACAAAAATTTCAGCCTTTCAAACAGTGGCACAGATGCATCCGCAGCTTCTTCCAGCACTCGGCGGTCAAATCGGAGCCATGAAAGCTCACGGTTTTGTGTAAAAGTATAGGGTGCGTTATTGCTCATATTTATCCTTTTCCTCCTGTGTTTTCATCCGCAGATATCCTTCCCTTATTCCGTAAGGCGATACATAAATGTCCGGTTGTCCGCACCGGTGGCATATACCGTATAAAACTGTAAGCCCGGGAATGAGGGTGTGTATCCTTTCCGGGGCCGTTTTAAGGATTTCTTTCGCGAACTTCTGCGAATTTTCTTTGTAGAGATCTAATAAATATTTCAGGTTATCATAACTTATTACAGTGTTTTCGCTGTCAAGCCGCAGCATATGGTTGCATATATAAAGTATGGCTCTGGCGCTGCCTCCCACGGCGCATATATTTTGTTGCCCGTCCAGGCACTGGATGTTTTGCGTGTATTCCCGGACTGCTTTCAGTATATGTTTTATTTCCTTTTCAGTTGGCAAGATATCATCCACATATTTTTTATATATGCTGAGCGAGCCGAAGGGGAAGGATATGGATTTTTTGACAGTTTTGTTTTCAAAAAATACCAGCTCTGTACTGCCGCCTCCAATATCTGTCATAAGTCCGCTGTCCAGGGAAGATTGAAGGTTTGCACCGTAAAAGCTCAGTATACCCTCCTGTTCACCGCTTATCAGCTGTATGTCAAATCCGCTGCGCCGGCTGATGGTTTTAAGTGCATATTCAGAATTTCTTATGTTGCGCAATGATGCAGTGGCAAAAACATAGACAGCGCTCAGATTTACATTTTCCAGTATGGGTGTAAATTGCTTCAATGTATTTACGGCTTTTTCAATGCCTTTTTTGGAAAGAGCCCCGCTTTTGTTTATATATGAAGCAAGGCCGGCGGTGAACTTTTTTGAAAACAGCGGTTTGGGACTGCTGTTTTCTACTTTATACACTGCCAGCCTTATTGTGTTTGATCCTATATCTATAACTCCGTACATGGTTACCCCCGTTTTTTCATATATTATATTTATGCCGACGGAAAAACTGCTATCCTGCTGATGTAAAATTATTGTAAGTTTCCTGTATTATAAGGATATGGGTAATGATTGACGGACAGAAAAATATACTTTATAATAAAAGCACCGAAATAAATAAGGGGAAGACATGAAAGCAAGTATAATTATACCCAACCTCAACGGCGAAGGCTGGCTGAAAGACAGCATAGACAGCTGTATAAACCAGGATTTTGACGGTGAATACGAGATAATAATAGTTGATAATGGCAGCGTCGATTCGTCGGTTGATATTATAAAGGAGTGCGCCACCAGGTTTGAAAGGTTAAAGCTGGTGGAATTTAAAGAAAATACCGGTTTTTCTTATGCGGTAAATTACGGTATAAAGATGAGCAGTGCACAGTATGCTGTGCTGTTCAACAATGATGCTTTTGCGCAGCCGGACTGGCTGAGTCAGCTGGTAAGGGTGGCAGATAGTGACGAAAGCATATTTTCCGTGGGCAGCCTGATGATACAACACTATAACAGGGACCTGGCAGATGATGCAGGCGATTATGTGCCGCTGTTCGGCTGGACCTGTAAAAGAGGTGACGGACTGTCCAAGGACAGATACCAAAAGCAGGAAAGAATTTTCTCTGCCTGCGGCGGAGCAGCCCTTTACCGCAAAAGCATACTGGATGAAATAGGCCTGTTTGATGAAAACTTCTTCGCCTATGGTGAAGATGTGGATATAGGCTGGAGAGCAAATAACCTGGGCTATAAAAATATATTCAACCCCAAAGCGGTTTGCTACCATATATGTTCAGCCACCACAGGCGGAAGATATAATGCGTTTAAAGCTGTTAAATCGGGACAGAATACAGCGCTGCTTTTGTACAAAAACATGCCTGCCCTGATGCTGCTGCTCAATTTGCCTTTTATACTGATAGGTTTTGTACCCAAATATCTGGCTTTTCTGCACAACGGCTTTGCAAAAGAACTGATGCAGGGAACCAAGAATGCTTTTAAAATGCGCAAGGAAATTGACAAGCCAAAATTCAGACTGAAAAACCTGCCTAATTATATATGGGTTGAGTGGAAGATGTTTGTAAACTGCTTTGTGTATGTGGATTACAGGATAAAGCGTGCACTGAAAATCAAATAGGTGAAGATATGAATGTTATTAACGCGCTGGCCGGTATGTCGGCGGCCCACCCCGATACTGTCAAAAAGCTGACTGTGAAAAAAGTAGGCCCCAAGTTTTATATATATGCACATACGCCCGGAAGGCACCCGTGTATTGTGGGCAGGTATGACAGCCTTGACCGGGCCCGCCGGGCTGCCCAAAGTATAGGGCGGCTTGTCAGGTCCTGCCGGAGCAAATAAATACTTATCTGAAAACTTCGCCGCAAAAGCTTATGCAATGGGAAATGTTATGCGGCGGATAAAATAAAAAAACAAAGACCGGAGATTGCTCTCCGGCCTTTGTTTTTATCAAATGAAAAAATTTATCTGTAATATCTCTTTTTCAGCTCTTCCAGCCAGTCGTTGAACTTTTCATGCTTCATGTTAGGAAAAGCTTTTATAAGTCTGGAACGCAGTATGGAACGGCTGTTGATAAACCTGGCTTTAAGTTCTTCAAAATGTTCCAGCATGTCGTCTTTTTGCCGGTTGAACTTTTTATCATGCCGTATGGCAGAGTTGCCCAGTGCCATGGCCAAAGCCTGGCTGCCTTGTTCCAGCTGAGCTGCCATCATATTGAGCAGTTCCATATCTTTGTTAAGTTTGGCGATGGTCGCCACGGTTATAACACAGTCAGCCGCAAAAATTGTCAGTGAGATCCAAAGAAAAACAGTTCCGACACTGTGGTTTATAAGGGACAGCAGCCAGGCGATGGTTGGGTGAACAAACAGCATCATAACGCTGCCGCCCACAGCCCACATAAGGCTGAAAGACAGGCATACATAGCCGCCGATATTGAAAGGTTTGTCAGAGTAGTCCCACCATACGGTATGGAAAAGTTTTTTCAGAAAATATCCTGTAAGGCCTTCCAGTATGCTGGTAAGAAAAAATGAGGCGATAAACAGTATTATCAGATTGTCTTTTACAGGTGTCAGGAAAAATATCAGCGCCACCATGCCAAAGCCGTATATTGGGCACAGCGGGCCGTTGAGAAAGCCGCGGTTTACAAATTTGCCTGTGAGTATGCTGCAATAGCAAACTTCGGCGCACCAGCCAAGAAAAGAATAAGTTAAGAAGAAAAACAGATAGTCGTATAGATTATACATAAAATAATTACCTCGTTGTATCTGTGAGTATAAAGGTATTATATGTAATATATATGTAATCCGCCAATTTCCTCAAAATTATCACAAATGAAAAAGCGCCGCGAGGCGCTTTTTTAACCGGGTTACAGTATGGCTTTGCGTGCAATAGGTGTGGAAAGAATTATCTGCGTGCTGGTTTCGCCCATTTTCTGGAACTTCATTATAAGCTTTTCCAGATCGTTGATTTCAAAAGCGTCAACCTTTACCAGATAGCTGTATGCACCTGTAACATGGTGACATTCCACCACCATGGGTTCGTTATTGACCAGGTTCAGCAATTTTTCTGTATCTCCGGGCTGAACGGAAACATTGATGATGGCATGTACTGTTCTGCCCATTTTGCGGGGGCTGACCAGAGCAGTATACCCTTCGATTACTCCGTCTTTTTCCAATCTCTTAATTCTTTCGCTGACAGCAGGCGCAGTAAGAGATATTGTCTGTGTTATTTCTTTTACTGTCATTCGTCCGTTTTGTTGCAAAAGCTCCAAAATCTTTTTGTCAATAGCATCCATTGAAAATTACACCTCCGGGAACAATAAGCCAAATATGTCAATCATGCTTAGATAAAAAAGCATAAAGGAATATTAACTTATATTATATTTGCCCTCCATTATATATATAAGTTAAAATTTTGTAAAGCAAAAATGCAAAGTTTGTTAAAAGATACATTTTTCAGCTTTTATCCTGCTGATAGCTGGTAAAAATGTATAAAAATTTTCTGTCAATGCTTCCTTTTACTTCAATTCCGTGTGGTGTATATTCCTCTTTGTCTACGCGGCCGTTTTCCCTTATGGTATTTATCAGGCCGGTTTTGTCATAGGGTAAAAGCAGGTCCAGCCGGGCCATCCTGGCGGCCAGCAGCCGGTCAATTTTTTCCAGCAGCTGAGGCAGGCCCCGGCCTGTCCTGGCGCTGGTAACAACAGCATTTTTTGGCACTGGTTCCAGTGCCCCTTTGTCGCACATATTGTATACGGTTATCACATTTTCCATCCGGCAGCCTATCTGCCGCAGGGTGTCCTGTGTTACTTTCAGCTGTATGTCCCTGTCAGGGCTGGATATGTCGCACACATTCAGGATAATATCGGCATATTTGGCCTGTTCCAAAGTTGATTTGAACGCTTCCACCAGGTTGTGAGGCAGGCGGCTGACAAAGCCGACGGTATCCACCAATATCACGCTTTGTCCGCTTGGCAGGATGAGCTTGCGTGCGGTTGGGTCCAGCGTGGCAAACAGCATGTCCTTTTCCAGAATATCGCTGCCTGTAAGCACATTTAGCAGGCTGGATTTGCCCACATTGGTGTAGCCTGTAAGTGCAACAATGGGTACATCATTTTTCTTTCTTTGGGCATACATCAGGTCGCGGCGTTTTTCCACATCTGCCAGCTTGCTTTTTATAAATTCAATTCGGGATGATATATATCTGCGGTCATATTCCAGTTTGGTTTCACCGCCGCCGCGACGGGCACCGCCGCCACCACCACCGCCGCCGCCTTGCCTGGACATTGACGCCCCAAGGCCTGTCAGCCTGGGCAGACGGTATTTCAGCAGTGTAAGTTCGGTTTGCAGTTTGCCTTCTGCTGTGGTTGCTCTTTTGGAGAAGATTTCCAGAATAAGCATTGTGCGGTCTATAACTTCCATTTCCAGATAGTCGGAAATACTGCGTATCTGGCTGCCGGTAAGCTCGCAGTCAAACACACACAGTTCCACCTCGTTAGCCCGGGCAATCCGTTTTGCCTCTTCCAGCTTGCCTTCTCCCAGATAATATTTGCTGTCCGGCGCGGTGCGCTTCTGGCTGATGGAAAAAATCACTTCCATATCCGCCGCCCGGCAAAGGGCCTGTAACTCCTTTACAGACTCGTCGCAGTCATATTCGCCCAGGTCAACGGCGGCAATCATCGTTTTTACTGCCATAAATTTCCCCCAATTATCACATTTGTTTTAAAGTCTATAATCATAATACTTTATTTTATCACAGATCTGTGCTAAAATAAACCAAAATAAAGGAGTTGATATATTATATGTTTTGTCCAAGATGCGGACGCCCGGTAAGCGATGCTGCAAACTTTTGCGGCGGATGCGGATTGCCGAGAGCTGAAATAGAAAAATATTATAAAGATAAACAGCAGGATACAACTGCAACCGATGCCGTGCAGAGCCAGCCGGAGACCGGACGGTATAATGAGACGGCAGAAAACGCAGCACAGGCAAATCCGGTAAGCGGAGATACACTGGATAGTACGGCACAGACAGCCCCTGTATACAATGATATGCAGTATAGCAATAATAATTCTTACAGCCAGGCAGAAACTGTGTACACAGAGCCTGCGCAGGAAGAAAGATGGCATTACAGTGAAGATTTCGGATTTGAAAAAAAGGCCGAAAACGAAAACCTGTCCACTGTGGATTATATATGGATGATGATTATTTCATCGATACCAGTTGTGGGCATGATATATCTGATATATCTGGCGTTTTTCAGCCGGGGCAATGTGAATAAGCGTTCTTTTGCCAGAGCTATGCTGGTTATTACGGCTTTCTGGATTGTTCTTGCCTTCACATTTTCTGTGGGTATTTTTATGTCGTTGGGCTGATGACATACAAAAAACAGCGGGCGGATGCCCGCTTTTTTATTGTTTTGTACAAAATTATTGTTTATTTGTTGACAAACCGTAAAGTATGATATATTATAAAAATAAAGTTAGCTAAGGTTAACTTTATTTTTAAACCTTACAGTTAGAGTAAACTAACCCAATGAATAAGGAGGCAATATGGCTCTTTCAGAACTCAGTATAGGCGATGTCAAAATTGTGGATAAAGTGGGTGCAGATGTAAAAACTCAAAGGTTTTTGCAGAATGTTGGCCTCATGCCCGGCGTGGGTGTGCGCGTTGTGGCCAAGGTGGGCAAAAATATGATTATCAGTGTGAAAAACACACGCCTTGCCATGGATAAAACCCTGGCCGAAGCCATTACAGTCACAGAGGAAGAGGAGTAATTTTATGAATGTGGAGACAGCCGCTGCGCAGGGAGAAGAAATTCAGAGAGCGCAGATAAAAAACATAAAAGATAAAAAATTTACCATAGCTTTGGTGGGCAACCCCAACTGCGGCAAAACCACACTGTTTAACCTGATGACAAAAAGCAGGGAGTATGTGGGCAACTGGCCGGGTGTCACGGTGGAAAAAAAGGTGGCAAAGCTGGTGGGTAATGACAATGTGGCAGTGGTAGACCTGCCGGGTGTTTATTCCCTGAGCCCCTACACACCGGACGAAAGGGTTACTCATGATTATATAGAAAACGAAAATCCGGACCTGGTGCTGAACATCATTGATACCAGCCTTCTGGAACGCAGTTTGGTTTTGACCCACGCCATAGCCAGCCATGGAGTGCCCATGGTGTGCGCGCTGAACATGGCCGACATAGCCAGGCGCAACGGCATCGAGGTGGACACCCGGTACCTGGAAAGCGTGTTCAACTGTCCTTTTGTGCAGATTTCTGCCGCAAAGGAAGTGGGCATAGATGTGTTGCTGGACACCATTGCCCATCAGCTGGTGGAAAGGCGCCCGGCCAGAAGTGTTCTGCCGGAAGATGCGCCGATGGACGATGTGCGCAAGGCTGTGGCCGAAATAGCCGGAAAAAGTGCCGTAATAGATGATGTGGATAATTTTTCTGACCGACTGGACAGGATAGTCACCGATAAATGGCTGGCTATACCGATATTTTTCCTTGTCAGCTGGCGGATTTACTTTTTATCAATTCAGGTGGTCGGTGAAATCACAGGCGGCTGGGCCGAAAGCGCCGTGGAGGCGTTGGGCACGCTGATAACCAATGGTTTTGCGGCCATGGGCGTCAGCGAGATGCTGACCAGCCTGGTAGTGGACGGCATACTGGGCGGCGCCGGAAGTGTTATAATATTTGTTCCTCAGCTGTTTGTACTGTTTGTACTGTTGTCAATCCTGGAAGACTGCGGCTATATGTCGCGAGTTGCCTTTGTGATGGACAGGATATTCAGGGTGTTCGGGCTGTCCGGAAAAAGCTTTATACCCATGGTAGTGGGTACCGGATGCAGCGTCCCGGGAATAATGGCCAGCCGCACCATAGAAAACAAAAAAGACAGACTGATGACAGTTGTGCTGGTGCCTTTTATGCCTTGCAGTGCAAAACTGCCGGTTATAGCCCTTTTTGCCGGACTTATGTTCAGCGGACATTCATGGGTTGCACCGTCATTTTACATAATGGGTGTGGCCAGCGTAATTCTGGGCGGTGTCATACTGAAACACACCGGATTTTTTAAACAGGAACCGGCCCCCTTTGTGCTGGAGCTGTCACAGTATCACCTGCCCACAGTAAAAAATGTATGGGAATCAGCGCGGCAAAGGACAAAGGAATTTATCAAAAAGGTAACTACAATAATTCTGGCCGCATCGGCTGTGATATGGTTTTTACAGTATTTTACACCGTCATTGCAGGTGGCTGACAGCGCTGAATACAGTATGCTGGGCTATATCGGCAAATTTATAGCCCCCATATTTGCCCCGCTGGGCTTTGGCAACTGGCAGAGCGCTGTAAGTATCCTTACCGGATTTGCCGCAAGGGAAAATGTTGCCGCTTCAATAAATATTCTTTTTGGCTCCGAGTCAGCTATAAAAGCGGCATTTACACAGGTGTCCGCCTATGCTTTCTGCGCATTCGTGCTGTTGTCCAGCCCCTGCATGGGTGCAGTGGCGGCCATGAAAAAAGAAATCGGCAATATGAAAGACACATTGCTGGCCATGTGCTTCCAGACAGGTTTTGCCTATGCTATAGCCCTGGTGATATATCAGGCCGGCAGACTTATTTTTTGACGAGGTGTATGCCATGATGAATTATATAATAGGCGCAGCGGTGCTGTTTTTGGTTTTCCGCGGCATAAGGGCCTATTTTAAACATGATTCAGGCTGCTGCGGCAGCTGTGCCGGCTGCAAAAGCGCCTGCTCAATGAGAAAATAATAAAAAAACCGCCTTTAAAGGCGGTTTTTGTTTTTCGGTAAAGTGTAAACGGTTCAACATTATTATGGAAAACCGTGAAAATACCCTGCGAAAATATCTGCGGTGACAGGGTTTTATTCGGATTTTGGTTTTTTGTCCGGAACGGGTATTTCATGCCGTCTGGGCGGGCGCACATACTGTACCAGCATTTCACGGGCGGCGGAAAACTTTTTATAATTTTCCCTGGCGGTGTTCAGTGTAATGCCGCCGTTTTCGTCGCTGGGCTCGTCATCGGATGACAGAAAAACATCATTTTCCCAGAAACAGACCGGGCAGATATAGGCAATGGCCTCTTGCGCAGGTACAGGCAGTGTGATAAACCCACAGCAGGGGCAGAGATACTTTCCCTCAGGCTCCGGCCGGCAAAATTCTTCTGTGTCATCGGTGCAGTTATCTGACGGTGTGGGAAGATATTTGTATTTCATCTTTTCTCCTTTATGTTATGTGCCTTCGGATGCTTTTTCCGACAGGCAGAAAAAATTTTTGTTGCAGTCCAGCATACCTTCTTTTTTCAGCCGGCTTATCCGCACAGACAGCCCGCTTCTGTCCACTTCCAGGTAATCGGCCAGTTCCTGTCTGCTGAAAGGAATGTAAAAGCTGCGGCTGTTGTTTTCGGCGGCCATATATGAAAGATAAGCCAAAAGTTTTTCCCTTGTGGTACGCCTGGAAACAATATCCAGTTTCTGATGGAAGCGGACATTTTTTCCGGCGATTATCTTCACAAGATTGTATATCAGCTGACGGTGAAAATGGCAGCTGCTGTCGCAGGGGGCCATTATCCTGGCGCTGTCTATCAGCAAAACATTGCTGTCCCGGGCGCACACAGCGGACACCGGAAGGGGTACTCCGCCGGCGCAGGCGAAGGATTCGGCAAATATATCTGCCGGCCGGCAGGTGCCTACAATGCTTCTTTGTCCGGAATAATCCATCTGTTCAATCCGCACGCTGCCCGACAGCACCACTCCCACATACCTGGCCGGCTGTCCCCGGGCAAATATAACCTGTTTTTTGGAATATTCCTTTGCTGCTGCCCCCAGGCATGCCAGCATACCGGGTATGTCCTGTTGACTGATATTTTCAAAAAGCGGACAAGCGCGTAAAATTTCAAAATATTTTTCCATATATCCTCATTTTTGTTGAATTTTCAACATACAATATATATTTATTATACTATTATAATGATGCGAAAGCAATTATAACCAGCAAGGAGTAATTTTATGATAAGAAGAATTATTAAAATAGACCGGGAAAAATGCAACGGCTGCTCTGCCTGCGCCAATGCCTGCCATGAAGGCGCCATTGAAATGATAAACGGAAAAGCGGTGCTTACCAGGGAAGACTACTGCGACGGACTGGGTGACTGTCTGCCCGCCTGCCCCACCGGTGCAATAACATTTGAAGAGAGGGAAGCACCGGCTTATGATGAGCGGGCGGTGATGCGGGCCAAAGCCGCAAAGGGCTGCTCCGGAGGATGCCCCTCTGCCCGCAGCCGCCGGATATCACGGCAGCACAGCCGGCCGGCGCAGAACACCGCGCCTCAAAGCCAGCTGTCACAGTGGCCCGTACAGATAAAGCTGGCTCCGGTGTGCGATCCGTATTTTGACGGCGCCAACCTTTTGGTGGCGTCAGACTGCTCCGCCTTTGCCTTTGGGGATTTTCACAATCAGTTTATAAAAAACCATGTGACGCTGATAGGCTGTCCCAAGCTGGATGGCGTGGATTACAGCGAAAAATTAAAACGGATAATATCCTCCAACGATATAAAAAGCCTGACAGTGGTGCGCATGGAAGTGCCCTGCTGCGGCGGACTGGAAAATGCGGCGGTAAAAGCCCTGAAAGACAGCGGTAAATTTATCCCGTGGCAGGTGGTGACCATATCAATTGACGGAAAAATACTGGACAGGTGACAGGATGAGCGCTGAAAAAGAGATATTGCTGGGCGCGGCTATCGGCCTGTGCAGGGCGGCAGAAAGCAATATGCACCGAGTAAATCAGAATACCGATGATATACTGATAAAAGCGCTGTGCGCGCTGGGCGCAGAGGACGAAAAAGAAATGGGTCTTGTTACCGACCGGGTAAAAAAAGAAAAACAGAGGCTGGCGCCCGGGTGCGCCGGCTGCGGCTCGCCCTGCGGCAGGACGGAGGACGGAAGCCTGCGGGATGTGACGTCTGGGGAAGAAGCGGCGGTAAAAGCCAAAACCTGGCTGATAAACAAAGCGGTCAGCACGGCCAAAGCCCTGGCCGGCGGCAGTGCGGAGCAAAAGGACAGGACGGCGGCGACGGCGTTTTTGTACAGGGCAGTTTTTGCCGCAGGTATGAAAAACCGGCAGGCAGACCAGATTCTGGCTACAGCCGGTACATCAGGCCGGGCAGAAAAACCGGGCTTGCTTTAAAGCCTTGCCGTCAGCGGTACAGATGTCCGTCGGCATATTCAGCACAGTTTTGTCTTATCACTGTGATTTAAAGGGCGGAAGATACCTCGTTATTTTCCGCCCTTTTGCATACCGGCTCGCCTGCGGTGTTTGTGTCAGAACAGATAATTCTCCTGGCGGATAAAAATTCACAATATCCGGCTTTAAATATGTTTTGTGTTGAAAAAAATTATGCCGGATGTTATGATTATAGATAACAAATTTCGTTTAAGGAGAATTTTTATGAAAAAAGTAGGTCTTATAGGTGGGCTCAGCTGGCAGTCGTCGGTTGACTATTACAGGATTGTCAACGAAGAGTCCAACAAGCGTCTGGGCGGAAATTCAACCATTGAGTCAATAATGTACTCCACTGACCTGCACGGCAAGCTGGAACATGTTGTAAAAGGTGAATACCGGCAGCTGGCACGGGAGTTTACCGATATTGCCCAAAGCCTGGAAAAAGCCGGCGCCGATGTGATTGTGCTGTGTACCAACACAATGCACCTGGTTTTTGACCAGGTAGCACGGAATGTAGGTGTTCCGATGATACACATTGTAGACGCCACCGCGCAGGCGATAAAAAAGGCAGGTCTGGAAAAGGTAGCCTTGCTGGGTACCACATTTACCATGACACAGCCTTTCTATAAAGAGAAGCTGAAAGAACAGTACGGCATTGAAACCCTTGTGCCCAAGGAAGAACAGATGACAGAGATAATGAGGGTTATAGAAGAAGAGCTGACTTTCAATATACTGAAAGAAGAATCCAGACAGTATTTTGTAAATGTGATAAAAGAGCTGCAGCGGCAGGGCGCCCAGGGTGTAATTCTGGGCTGTACCGAAATACCCATGCTGATTAAACAGAAGGATTCTCCCATACCGGTGTTTGACACCACATATCTGCATGCGGTTGCGGCGCTGGACTGGGCCATGGAAAATTGATGACGGAGGAGATTATGGAAATTAAATACATATCTCCCCGGCAGGTGTATGAAAAACTGACCATGGAAAAGTGCATACGGCTGATGAAGGGTGTTTTTATGGCCTTTGCACAGGATAAAGCCCAAAATCGGCTGCGCAGTGTGCTTCCGGTGGACAGCGGCAAGCTGATGGGCATAATGCCGTCACTGCTGGCGGACAGAGGTGCAGTAGGTGCTAAGCTTATAACAGTTTTTCACGAAAACTATAAAAAAGGCCTGCCCAGCCATCAGGGCGTAGTGGCGGTGTTTTCCACAGAAGATGGCAGTCTGAAAGGCCTTTGTGACGGCAGCGCCATAACGGCGGTGCGCACCGGTGCAGTAAGCGCTGTTGCCACAGATATACTGGCTGACAAACAGGCAAGCAGACTGTGTCTTATGGGCGGCGGAGTTCAGGCCGATATGCATCTGCGCCGGATGAAGGCGGTAAGGAACATAAAAACCGTCACGGTATGGTGCCCTACCATGGAGGAAAGCCGTGCTTTTATAGAGAGAAACGAAAAAAATTATCCTGATATAACCTTTACACCCTGCCGGGAGGGCAGGCAGGCGGCGGAAGATGCTGATATAATATGTACAGTTACCGCCAGCCATACTCCTGTGCTTATGGGCAGCTGGGTAAAAAAAGGAGCGCACATAAATGCTGTGGGTGCCTGCGCCGCAAAGGACAGGGAACTGGACAGCGCCTGTGTGGCTGCTTCCAGGTTTTTCTGCGACAGCTTCAACTCCTGTCAGGCAGAAAGCGGTGACTATCTGATACCTTTGTCCGAAGGCGTTATAGAAGCCGGCCATGTGCTGTGTGACCTGGCCCGGCTGGTAAGCGGAAAAGGTGAAGGCAGACAGTCGGCAGACGATATTACTGTATTTGAAGCCCTGGGCCTTGCGGCAGAGGATCTGGCCTGCGCCCACTGGTTGCTGGAAAATTAACAAAAGCAAAGTAAAAAGCCTTGAAAGGGGCTTTTTATTTTGCCGTAAAGCAAATTTGTCGTCATATTGTACAAATTTTGATTAAAAAATTTTACACTGCTGTCTTGCTTTTAAACATATGAAAATGGTATAATTTCTAAGTCAGATTTTTAAGATTAAAGAGAAGAATCAGGAGGAAAATGATGGTTATTTTAAAACTTGTTGTGGTTTTTGCCGTTGTAATGGGTATCGTTGCAATGAAAAAGCCAATGTCTTTTGCCGTTGTTGTCGGCTCTTTCCTGACCTGGCTGCTGTACTGGCTGCCGGCTAAAGAAGTTGCCGTGCTGACAATAAACGCACTGACATCCCTCAGCACATTACAGTTGGTGCTGGTTATGTATCTGATAACATTTCTGCAAAGAATGATGGAAAAAAGAGGAGCTATCGAAAAGGCAAGAGTATCCCTCAGCCGTTTGTTCAACAACCGCTGGGTAAACTGTGTTGCCGCTCCGATATTTATCGGTCTGCTGCCCTCACCAAATGCCGCTTTCATAGCCGGTGATATGGTAAAGGCTTCCGCAGGCGAATATCTGAATGACGAACAGCAGGCTGTTACAACAACCTTCTTCCGTCATATATCCGAAGCTTTCCTGCCTACATACAGCTCCATACTTATGGCGCTGACCCTTACAGGCATATCTGCCGCAAACTTTGTTCTGGGTATGATACCCATGGTGGCTATACTGATTGTCCTGGGCATACTGTTTTTCCTCAGGGGCAAAGTTCCCACCGAAACAGGTGAAGAGCCTTCCCAGAACAGATGGCATGACTTCTTGCAGCTGTGCGAAGGTGTATGGGCAATATTCCTGATAATAGGCCTGATCCTGGCTTTCAACTTTGACACAGTAAGGGCTACCGCCATTGTACTGGTGTTGTATTTCTTCATAAACAGATTTACATTGAGCGAAATAAAACCCTTCTTCCTGTCTGCGTTTGAATCCAAAATTGTGTTCAACACATTCGCGGTTATGGTATTTAAAGAAATGCTGACAGCTTCCGGCGCTATCAATGCTCTGCCGGACTTCTTCGCTCAGTTCCCCATTCCGCCCTTCCTTATCTTTACATTGATATTCCTGTTTGGTACACTGGTTGCCGGTTCTTTGGCTATCATTGTTTTGGTACTGCCTGTTGCCATGGCCACTGTACCCAATGCAGGTCTGCCGCTGGTTGTTCTGCTGATGAGTACAACATATACAGCAATGCAGATTTCACCTACACACATCTGCCTGTCCCTGGTTGCCGAACATTTTAATGTTTCCCTGGGCTCCATAATCAAAAGGACAGTGCCGCTGGTTGCCGTGTTTATGGTTATCAGCATTGCCTACTATCTGGCTGCAACAACACTGTTTGCCTGATTTTGATGCAAACTAAACCCGGAAGCCGTTGCTTCCGGGATTTTTTTATGGGAAAAACAGGGGATGAATATTTTTTCCGGCTCCTTTATAATTTTTTCGGGGAAATTGGAAGGAGTTTAATTTATGGATAAAAAACTGGATTTTGAAAACAAACTGAAAAAAATGATGAAAAGCCGGGTGGATGAAAATTTTGCCCAAAGCCTGGACTTTCTGCCGGAGGGCAAAAAGTACACATGGATGAATGCAATCTGCATATCCCTGGCCTGCAAGGCCGCCAAAGGTGATATACAGGCGATAAAATATATAAATGAAATCTGTCAGAAAAGCGATGAAGAAAATGGAAAAGAGCCCTTTACCCTTACTGTCAAGGTGGTGGAGTGATGCAGCTGGAAATAACGCCGAAGCAAAGCCGGTTTATATCGGCCGATGCCGATGAGGTGCTGTTCGGCGGCGCGGCCGGCGGCGGCAAAAGTTATGGACAGATTGCAGATGCGCTGATTTATGCCATCAAATATCCGGGTTCAAAACAGCTTATACTGCGCCGCACATATCCGGAGCTGGACAAAAGCATTATAAGGCAAAGCCTGGCTGTTTATCCGAAGGAAATTTTTAAATATTCCTCTTCATCACACACCGGTATATTTTCCAACGGCAGTATAATTGACTATGGATATTGTGACAGTGAAAATGATGTTTATCGTTATCAGTCGGCGGAATTTGATGTGATACGCTTTGACGAGCTGACCCATTTCACAAAGGAAATGTATATATATCTTATCAGCCGTCTGCGCGGCGCCAACGGATATCCAAAACAGATGAAAAGCACCACCAATCCCGGCTCCCTGGGTCATAAATGGGTTAAGGAAAGGTTTATAGACATCGGCCGGCCGGGACAAAAGCACTTTTTTAACGGCCAGAGCAGGATTTTTATTCCGTCGCTGGTATCAGACAACAGGTTTCTTATACAAAGCGACGCCCGGTATGTGAAAAGGCTGGAAAATCTTTCGGAAAAGGACAAAAAAGCGCTGCTTTACGGCCGGTGGGATATATTTGAGGGGCAGTACTTTGACGAATGGGACAGGGATTTACATGTCTGCCGCCCATTTGAACTGCCGGCCCACTGGAAAAGATATGCCTGCATGGACTACGGTCTGGATATGCTGGCGGTGTATTTTATTGCTGTTGATGACGAGGGTAAAGCCTATGTATATAAGGAAATTTATAAACCCAACCTGATAATCAGCCGGGCGGCACAGCTGATAAAAAGCATTATAAGCGAAAATCTGACCGCATTTTATGCGCCGCCGGATTTGTGGAACCGCCGACAGGACAGCGGAAAAAGTGTGGCCGGAATATTTGCCCGGCATGGGATAATACTTACAAAGTCCATAAACGACAGGCAAACCGGCTGGTATGCGGTAAAGGAGTTCTTGCACCCTTATACCGATGGGATTGGGGATAAAAGCCGGAAATTGCAGATTTTTTCAAATTGTATAAACCTTATCAGGACTTTGCCGGCTCTGGTGCATGATGACAAAAATGTAAATGATGTGTCGTCAACTCCCCATGAATATACCCACGCCCCGGATGCGCTGAGATATTTCTGTGTTATGCACTGCCAGGGCACAAAAATTGAAACAGCGCAGGAAAATTTGTTGCCGGAAGAATTTTTCAATTTCACTCAATTATGATTTTTGGTGATAAGGACACATAACTGACCTGTGTTTTGTGGTAAAATAATGTTATTTTATCAAAGGAGATTTTGACAATGGCTTTTAATGTGGTAGAAGAAGCAAAAAGGTGCCTTAACTGCAAAAATCCCATGTGCAGAAAGGGATGTCCTGTAAACACACCAATACCGATGATTATACAACAGTTTTTGAGCGGACAGATTGACGAAGCCGGCAAGCGGCTGTTTGAAAACAACCCGCTGAGTGTAGTATGTTCTTTGGTGTGCGACCATGAAAAACAGTGCGAGGGTAACTGCGTGCTGGGCCGAAAGGGCACGCCTGTGCATTTTTCTCACATTGAAAATTATATATCGGATAACTATCTGGACAAGCTCAACCTGGAAAAAGGCGAAAGAAAAGGCCAGCGTGTGGCTATAATCGGCTCCGGCCCTGCCGGAATAACCATAGCGGTGATACTGGCGCAGAAAGGCTATGATATTACCATATTTGAAGGCAGGGAAAAGATAGGCGGAGTGCTGAGATATGGCATACCTTCTTTCCGTCTGCCCAAGAGCATACTGGACAGATACAAAACTGAGCTGGAAAAGCTGGGTATAAAAATAAGACAGAACACACTGATAGGCAGTGCGCTGACCATTGATGATTTGAAGCGCGACGGCTACAAAGCTATATTTATCGGCACCGGTGTATGGAAGCCGGTGACTTTGAATATAAAAGGCGAAAGCCTGGGGCATGTGCATTATGCCATTGACTACCTGGTGGATCCGGACGGATACAGCCTGGGAGAAACAGTGGCTGTAATCGGCGCCGGCAATGCGGCGATGGACGCCGCCAGGACTGCAATCAGAAAGGGAGCAAAACAGGTTACGGTATACGCCCGCAGCAACCGCATAGCCGCTTCTTCCATAGAGGTGGATTATGCAATGGCCGACGGAGTGGTGTTCAAAAAATGTATGCGCCCCGCTGAAATATGCGATGAGGGTGTTATGTTCCAAAAAGCACAGCTGGACGAAAACGGAAATCTCATCAGCCTGTCAGAACCCATTCTGGAAAAAGCTGATACTGTTATAATAGCTGTCAGCCAGGGCCCGCAGAACCGCCTCACCGGCACAACCAAAGGCCTGAAAGCCAACGACAGGGGTCTGCTGGAAACAGACGAAAGCGGCCAGACCAGCCTGGAAGGCATATTTGCCAGCGGCGATGTGGTAAACGGCGCCAGAACAGTGGTGGAGGCTGTAAGTTATTCCAAGACAGTGGCACAGGCCATGGATGAATATCTGACATCCCTGCGTGAAAAAGAAAATCTGTAAAAGTTTTCAACAGTGCAGGCAGATAATGTTGAAATAAAAAGCGCCTTTTAAAAGGCGCTTTTTATTAGTGAGAAAACCGGGTGTAATTATAATAAACGGTTTATTTGCCCCTTATATGCACGCCGCAGTGAGGGCAGTCATAGGGAATATATCGCCAGGAGTAATCCAGCAGCCGCCTGTCCCTGAATGGCTTGCCGCAGACAGGGCAGGTGGACACGGATACATATATGTACAGCGTGTGGATGATAAGGGATATTCCAATTGCAATCACAATATATTTGCCAAAGGGCTTTATGCCGCCGGCAAGTATCATCACAAGCAGGCCGATAAACAGGGATGAAAAATAAATTACCATTCTCTTTTTGGCTTTCCTTAAATATTCGGTTACAATTTGTTTTTTATTGTCCATAAAGCAATACCCCGCTTTGATTTGAAAAAACTATTCTATAATTTAATTATACCAGAATGCAGAGTTAAAAGAATTGTGGTAAGAGCAGAAACTGACAGACGGATTTTGTGAAAGGTTTATAAAATATATGTCAAAACACAGAAACTTGGCGGTTTTAAATCACCGGGCAATATAAAAACGGCAGGCTGTGAAGCCTGCCGCTGTTTTTACAGATTGATATTACAGTCTGCGTTCTTTAATTTCTTTTACCACATAGTCGATAAAGTCTGCTGTGGGCATTGCATCTTTCAGCACTTCTTTTCTGTCACGAACAGCAACTGTACCGTCGGCGATTTCTTTGTCGCCCACAACCAGCATGTACGGAACTTTCTGCAGCTGGTTTTCTCTGATGCGGTAACCCATCTTCTCGTTGCGATCGTCCACTTTGGCGCGGATGCCGGCAGCTTCCAGTTTTTTCAGCACTTCGTATGCATAGTCCTTGTGTGCTTCGCTTACCGGGATAACCACTGCTTGTACAGGAGCCAGCCATGTGGGGAATGCACCGGCAAAATGTTCAATAAGTATGCCGATAAAGCGTTCGATAGAGCCGTAGGCAACACGGTGAATCATTACCGGGCGGTGTTTTTCGCCGTCTGCGCCCACATATTCCAGCTCAAAGCGTTCGGGCATCTGCATATCCAGCTGGATTGTACCGCACTGCCATGTTCTGCCAAGGGCGTCTTTCAGATGGAAGTCAATCTTCGGGCCGTAGAATGCGCCGTCGCCTTCGTTTACAACATAAGGCAGACCCAGTTCTTCCAAAGCACCGCGCAGACCTTCTGTTGCCAGTTCCCAATCTTCGTCAGAACCCATGGAATCTTCCGGTCTTGTGGACAGTTCGGCATGATATGACAGACCGAACAGGTTGTAAACTTCGTTGAACAGTTTTACAACGCCTTTGATTTCGTCGCGGATCTGGTCAGGTGTCATAAAGATGTGGGCATCGTCCTGGTGGAAGCATCTTACACGCATAAGGCCGTTCAGGGCACCGGACAGTTCGTGACGGTGTACCAGACCTATTTCACCCACTCTCATGGGCAGGTCGCGGTAGGAATGGGGTTCCATTTTGTATACCAGCATTCCACCGGGGCAGTTCATGGGTTTAACCGCATAGTCGTCGCCGTCTATCTTTGTAAAGTACATGTTGTCTTTGTAGTGATCCCAGTGACCGGATGTTTCCCACAGCTGACGGTTGAGGATGATAGGTGTGGATATTTCCACATAACCTTCGCGTTTGTGCAGCTCTCTCCAATAGTCCAGCAGTGTGTTGTATATAATCATACCGTTGGGCAGGAAGAACGGAAAACCGGGGCCTTCGTCGCACATTTCAAATATGCGCAGTTCTTTGCCCAGCTTTCTGTGGTCGCGTTTTTTGGCCTCTTCCAGCATGTTCAGGTATTCATCCAGCTGTTTCTGCTTGGGGAAGGAAATGCCGTAAACGCGTTTGAGCATTTTGTTGTTGCTGTCGCCGCGCCAGTAAGCACCGGCTACGCTCATTATTTTGTATGCGCCTATGGGGGCTGTGCTCATCAGGTGAGGGCCGGCGCACAGGTCTGTAAAGCCTTCCTGTTCGTAGAAGGAGATTTCTTCGCCTTCAGGCAGTTCGTTTATCAGTTCCTGTTTGTATTCGTTGCCGACAAATTTTGCCAGGGCTTCTTCTTTGCCCAGAACATAGCGTTTTATTTCGCTGCCGGCTTTGGATATTGCTTTCATCTCGGCTTCGATTTTGGCGATCAGCTCTTCGTCGAAGTTTACATCCGTGTCTATGTCATAGTAAAAACCATTGTCAATAGCCGGGCCGATTGTCAGTTTTGCATCGGGGATGAATTTCAATATTGCCTGTGCCATAACATGGCTGGATGTATGCCAGAATGCTTTTTTGCCTTCTTTGTCATCAAATGTGAGTATTTCCAGGTTTACATCTTTGTCTGCTACATCACGCAGATCGTGGATTTTGCCGTCAACTTTGGCGCATGTGGCGTTTTCGTACAGCTTTCCGCTGATGGATTTTGCTATTTCGCCGTAGCTTACTGGGCTGTCAAATTCTTTGACGCTGCCGTCTTTAAGTGTTACTTTAATCATCTTTTTTCCCTTTCTGTTTTTGTATTTTTGTTTACAGATTTTGGGACGGCAGGCAATAAAAAACACCTGCATCCCAAACGGGATGAGGTGTGTTATACCCCACGGTTCCACCCGAATTGCAGAAAATATCTGCCACTCTTGAAAGATATAACGGTCTTGCCCGGGCAAAGTTCGCTTTGCCGCTCTGCGGTGGTACCTTATACCGGGCTTTTGCCTTTTTTCACCAGCCAAAGGCTCTCTGAAAAAGCGTTAGGTATAAAACATGTCCGCATCAATGCTTTATGGTTATATTAGCACTTTTTACAAAGGCTGTCAATATATTTCTTGACAAGTGGGAAGTATACATTTAAAATATAATATGTAACATATTTATTTATGAAAATTGTATTTTATATTATAAATATAAAACATTATATATAAATAAAATTAAAAATGTTAAAGATTTTAACGAAGGAGAAACAGCATGACATTACCATTGTGGCAGGTTGCCTTGGTAGTGCTCATTGTGTCAGTCGTCGCCGGCCTGATTTGTTTCAAGCTGGGCGAATCTTATAGACGCAGGACTGCTGAACGGAAAATCGGCAGTGCAGAAGACGAAGCAAAAAGAATAATCAATGACGCTATCAAGTCAGCTGAACAAAAGAGAAAAGAAACATTACTGGAAGCAAAAGACGAGATTTTCAAGCTGAAAGCGGAGGGCGACAAAGAACTGAAAGAGCGCCGCAACGAGGTGTCCCGTCAGGAGCGCAGGCTCAACCAGAAAGAAGAAAACCTGGATAAAAAGACCGAAGCATTGGAGAAAAAAGAGGCGGACATGAAGCAGAAAGAACTGCTGACCGCCGCTCGCCTGGACGAAGTGGAGCAGATAAAACAGCGTCAGCTGGACAAACTGGAATCGATTTCCGGCCTGTCACAGGAGGCTGCCAAAGGTATTATCCTCCAGCGCCTGGACGAACAGCTGACCCATGAAAAAGCTGTTAAAATCAATGCTTATGAAACACAACTGAAAGAAGAAAGCGATGAAATCGCCCGAAATCTTCTCACTCAGGCTATTGCCCGCTGTGCCGCTGACCATTCGCGGGAAGCTGTTGTCAGCGTAGTGCCGCTGCCCAGCGATGAGATGAAGGGCCGTATCATAGGCCGTGAAGGCCGCAATATCCGCGCGCTGGAAAATGCCACCGGTGTTGACCTTATAATTGATGACACACCGGAAGCCATCACTATCTCCAGCTTTGATCCGATCCGCCGCGAAGTAGCCAGACAGACACTGGAAAAACTGATTTCCGACGGACGCATACACCCGGCCAGAATTGAAGAAACTGTTGAAAAAGCCCGCAGGGAAGTGGATATCACCATAAAAAAAGAGGGCGAAAGGGCTGTTATGGAAGCCGGTATCCACGGTTTGCACCCGGAGATGGTCAAACTGCTGGGCAGGCTGAAATACCGCACCAGCTACGGACAGAATGTGCTGAAACATTCTTTGGAAGTCAGCTTTTTGTCAGGGCTTCTGGCCAGCGAACTGGGTGTGGATGTGGCTTTGGCCAAACGCGCCGGTTTGTTGCATGACATAGGCAAAGGCCTTGATCATGAGTACGAAGGAACACATGTCACCATCGGCGTGGAAATGGCCAAAAAATATAAAGAGCCGGCTGCGGTTATCCATGCAATCCATGCTCATCACAATGATGTAGAACCGCAGACACCTCTGGCATTTATAGTTATGGCGGCAGATGCAATCAGTGCAGCCAGACCCGGCGCCAGAAGGGAAAACCTGGAAAATTATATCAAGCGTCTGGAAAAGCTGGAAGAAATATCCAACAGCTTTGCCGGTGTTGAGACCAGCTATGCTGTTCAGGCCGGCCGCGAAGTAAGAATTATGGTTAAACCCGAAGCGGTAAGTGATGATCAGATTGTAATTCTTGCCCGCGATATCGTGTCAAGAATAGAAAACGAGCTGGATTATCCCGGACAGATAAAGGTAAATGTTATCAGGGAAAGCCGCGCGGTAGACTATGCAAAATAATTAAATTAAATAGCGGCCGTAAGGCCGCTTTTGTTTTGTGATTTTTAAAATACCGTCAGGCTTTTGTTGGAAAACTGATGAAAGAGGCGAAATGTTGTCTGCTGTGAGAGATATCCGCCGGCCATCGCGCCGTCTGTATCAGGAGGTTGCAGAGCATACTTTGCTTTTTGTATAAATATTTAATGAGCAAGTCATCTCTGCCACTGCTCCCAAATCATCAGCAAAGTTTTGAAAGATATTGACAAGGAATATTATATGTGATATATTTATAACATAAAGTTGTAAATATATCACATTGGAGGCTGTTAATATGAGAAAAAAACAGATAAACTATCTTGGTTTTGTGTCGCTGTTGTCTTTGCTGGCTCTGCTGGGCTTTGGTGGAAACAGGGGATTTTTCGGATTTCTGGGATTTCTTGCCTATGCCAGATATTTCAATATACTGCCGGATGAGCTGTTTATGGAAAACCTGCGCAAAAGCTGTACAGTTGCATCCATGGCACAGCTGCTGTCCCTTCTGCCGCTGATGTTTGGCTTTTATATGTTTATGGGCAACAGGGGCACAGGGGTTGCATTTGCAATGGCTTTTGTCGTTTTTCTTGTTGTGTTTTCTGTGGTTTTGGTTTATTATGAGTTAAAGGAAAGTAAAGCATAGCTATGATAAAAAACAGGATAAAAGAATACCGTGCAAAATTTGGCCTGAAACAGGAAGAATTGGCGGCGGCAGTGGGTGTTCGCCGCGAAACCATAGTAAACCTGGAAAAGGGCAGATATAACCCGTCTTTAGTGCTGGCCTGGAATATAGCGGCAGTTTTTGAGGTGAGCATAGAG
Organism: uncultured Oscillospiraceae bacterium; assembly: GCA_949297385.1. Classification (GTDB taxonomy): domain Bacteria; phylum Bacillota; class Clostridia; order Oscillospirales; family Ruminococcaceae; genus RGIG3102. The sequence continues at coordinate 1,692 of CASFSP010000021.1, read as the reverse complement.
GATGTCTTTACTGTTTGCAGTGACGAAGGAGAAAAGTCATAATGAATATTCTATTTATAGGCGATGTGGTGGGGGATAACGGACGCAGGCGGCTTTTAAGCAATCTGCCGCAGCTGAAAAAACATTACAATGCCGATCTGTGTATTGTAAACGGAGAAAACTCCAATGAAAGCGGCACCGGCATCACCAGAAGCGATGCGGCAGACATCTTTGCCCGGGGAGCTGATGTGATTACAGGCGGCAACCACTCCATGCGCCGTGCCGACATAAGCTTTTACAGCGAAAATGAATATATTCTTTGTCCGCAAAACCTTTTGTACGCCGAAAAGGGCTGCGGGGTATGTACGGTTGACATGGGAAGGCATACTGCAACGGTTATAAATTTGATGGGTACGGCTTTTATAGAAAATCATAAAAACCCTTTTTTCCGGCTGGATGAAATATTAAAAGAGCTGGACTGTAAAACTGTAATAGTTGATTTTCATGCTGAATCCACTGCCGAAAAGGCCGCTTTTGCCTACTATGCGGACGGCAGGGTCAGCGCAGTGATAGGCACCCACACTCATGTTCAGACCAACGATGACAGGATACTGCCCGGCGGTACAGCTTTTATAACAGATGCCGGCGCGGTGTGCGCAGAAAATTCGGTGCTGGGGGTGTCGGTGGAACTGGCTGTGGAGAAGCAGAAATATTTAAAACCTGTGAGATTTCGCACTGCTGACGGACCGGGATGTATATGCGGTGTATTTGTCCAGACAGATCAAAACGGAAAATCAGTAAATATAGAAAAAGTTCACTCAGAATTCAGGTAAAATCAAAAAAATTAATGCAATTTTAACTTAATTTTCACTTATTCTATATATCATATAATGTAAGTATTTTAACGAGGTTAGTATTAGGCATATATCAAAGGATTGTAGCCAATATTAAACTACATTACAGTAAGGAGATTTAATATGGATACATTAAAAGTTTCATCAAAGTCAAATCCTGTTTCCGTAGCCGGCGCCATAGCCGGAATTATCAGAGAAAAAGGCATAGTCGAGGTACAGGGCATAGGCGCCGGTGCTGTAAACCAGGCACTGAAAAGCGTTGCCGTTGCCAGAGGTTATCTTGCTCCGGGCGGAATAGATCTGGTCTGCGTACCTGCTTTTACCACAGTTGAAGTTGACGGCGAAACCAAAACCGCAATGAAACTGATAGTTGAAACAAGAAAATAATTTAAAGCCGCCCGCAGGGGCGGTTTTGTTTTTTGATGTATTGCATACACCGGTTGTATAATACAAAAGCCGGTAAAAATAAAGGAGGTAAAAATATATGCAGCTGCCAGTACCGGAATATTTGCAGCCTTTTTTCAGGCCGACCGGGAAAAACAACAGCGAATTTGAAGTGACCGGCACAGTACAGTGCGACTGCGGCCGGCAGCGGTTCGAGGTGTGGGAGAGCAACGAAAGACGGATTGTAAAGCTTGTATGCCCGCACTGCGGGAAGGAAATTATCGCCTTTGACAGCGGAAAACACGGTTGGGACGGTTTTGTGGGCGGCTGTGACTTTGTGGACCGCAGCCGGCCTTTTGAGAGATATGACTGTCCACAGTGCAGCAGCTCGCTTTTTTGTGTTACAATCCACATTATGTCGCAGGGAAAACAAGATTTTATGGATGAATGTGTTGCCCATGACAGTTCTTTTTCT
>CASFSP010000020.1 GCA_949297385.1 uncultured Oscillospiraceae bacterium | reverse complement strand
GTTTCATAGGGTCTTTTGGCCCTGGTAGTCGCAGACACGCTTAAAACAAACCTGGGGTCTGTTTTAAGTATATGCTTTACAACCGTATCTTTTCCGCAGCCGGAAGGGCCGGATATAACAACAAGATTTTTTCCTATATCACTCATCATCTGTCTCCATAAATTTAATCAAACTGTCCGCGGCGCCGAAAATTCTTTCCGCGGTAAAGGCGCATATAATAACCTGACCTGTGTCAGTGACTATAACTGTTTTTGTCTTTCGGCCGAAAGTGGCATCTATCAGCCGCTTGTCCGCCTTTGCTTTGCTGATGATCCTTTTGACCGGGGCCGAGTCCGGGCTGAGGGCAGCTGTAACCCTGTCGGCGTTTATCATACTGCCGAAACCTATATTCAACATTGCCATAGGACACCTACTCGATGTTCTGTATCTGTTCTCTTATCTTCTCTATCTCCGCCTTTATGTCCACCACCGTGTTTGTTATGGACAAATCGTTGGATTTAGATCCGATAGTGTTTGTTTCCCTGTTCATTTCCTGGGTCAGGAAATCCAGTTTTCTGCCCCGGGGCCGGTCACCTGACAGAATATCGCGGTACTGGGAAATATGGCTGTACAGCCTGGTTATCTCCTCATCCACAGCCACCCTGTCGGCAAACAAAGCGGCCTCTGTCAGTATCCTGGCCTGATCTATGCCGGTATCTTCCAGAATTGTTTTCAGCTTGGCGTACAGCCTTTCCTGATAAGCTGCTACTCTGTCCGGAGCCTCTTTTTCGATTTTTTCCACCCGGCTCTGAATTGTATCCAGCCTTGACAGTACATCCAAGCGCAGTTTTTCGCCTTCAGCCTGTCGCATGGCAATAAATTCTTCCATAGCCTTGTGGAGGACGGTTTTTACATCCAGCCACAGACTTTCGGTATCCTCTTCGTTTTTCACCCGTGTCAGCACACCGTCAAAGCGTGCTATGGACAGCGCGTCAGCATTGTTTTCCAGACCCAGTGCCCGGGCAATCTGACCCAGTGCGGCATAATAATTTTTTGCCAGGGGCAGATCTGCCTCTATGTTGGTGTCGGACTGTTCCACAGCCCTTATCATAAGGCTGACTTCCACTTTTCCGCGGGAAATCATGCTCTGCACTTCTTTTTTTATCCTGTCGTCCAGAAAGTTAAAAAACCTGGACATCCTGCCGGTGTATTCAAAATATCTGTGATTGACGCTTTTCACCTCGACGGTGATGTCTTTTCCGTTCAAAACACAGTTGGCTTTACCATAGCCGGTCATGCTGTAAACCATACGCTATCCCTCCGATTAGTAGTATATTTTACACTATTTTATACATTTGTGTCAATTATCAAAATTGTTCAAAATACAGAAAACAAAGGCCAAAACTTTAAATACTTTGTATAGTTGCACAATAAAAAATATATGAAAAAACCGCCCTTTCGGGCGGTTATGTATACTGTTATTCTCCGTGACAGGGTGTGAAAAGCTTGTCATTGGGAATTATATCTCCCTCGTTTTCAAAAAACACCTGTTTGTATTTGGCAAAATCTGCTACATCCATATTCAATGAAAAAGCTGTGGTGCCGCGGCTTTCGCCCAGTGCAACGCTGGCTCTGATAAGACCGTCCAGAAATTTGAAATCCGGCGCCAGCACATCCAGCATAACGGTGACATCACTGTCCACCCTGAACAATGACCAGCCGAAAAGGTCTGCTCCGTCAGACAGCACATATCCGTCAAGGTCGCCTTCAAAGCGTCCGTTGTTCAACAGGTCTATAACATCCTGTTCCAATATAGGTTTCATGGAATACATATTTATTCCCCCCTGGTTCTTTTTACTCTTCTGGCTTTTGCAGCTGCTGCTTTCAGTGCAAGCACTTCTGACGGTTTAAGCTCGCGGTATTTGCCTGGTGCAAGCATGCCCAGTTTTACCGAACCGGCAATGGATTTGCGGCTGAGTCTGGCCACTTGCAGGCCGACTGCTTCGCACATACGGCGTATCTGGCGGTTTTTTCCCTCTTTTATAGTCATTTCCATGACTGTTCTTTCATCGTCTTCTGCCACAACCCTGATAACAGCCGGCAGGGTTTTGCTGCCGTCATCCAGGTATACGCCGTCAGACAAAGCTATTATCTGCTCTTCCTCCGCTTTGGGATGCACCGTAACACGATACATTTTTGCTATCTCATGGGACGGGTGTGTCAAAGCGTTGGCCAGATTGCCGTCATTGGTGAACAGCAAAAGGCCCTCACTGTCTTTGTCCAGTCTGCCCACCGGATAAACCCTTTCGGATATGTCCGCAATCAGCTCCATAACCGTTTTCCTGCCCCTGTCATCTTTGGCAGTAGTTATATAACCTCTGGGTTTGTGCAGCATATAGTATTTGAATTCTTTCTTTTGGGGCGGACGCACTGTCTGGCCATCTATGCTCAGCACATCGGTGCTCATATCCATTTTGTCTCCCAGTTTTACCGGGTGACCGTTCAGTTTTGCACGGCCTTCCAGAATAATCTGTTCGGCCCGTCTTCTGGAACAAAGGCCCATGTCCGCCATAGCTTTTTGTATTCTTGTATCTCTCATGTTATCTCCGATTTTTACAAATTGTCCCGTGTGGCATCATTCCGAGGCTGCTTGTCCTCTTTCTTTGTCGCCTTGTTGATAAATCCTTCCACCTTGTCCATTACTTCCGGCACCATGTTAAGCACACGGTCGATAGTCTGTCCGCCTTCGGCCAGCTGTATCAGCCTTACATTTGTACCCCGGATCACCAGAAAGCCCACAGGTGTTATGGAAGCTCCCGATGAAGCCGCTCCGCCGAAAAGATCTTTCTGCTTTTCGGTGGCAAAGTCCGTACCGCCGGATACAAATCCAAAGCTGATTTTGGACACCGGCAGAATAGTTACACCGTCACCGGCAGTTATGGGCGCGCCTATTATCGTGTTGGAATCCACAATTTCACGCATTTTTCCCAGTGCGTTTGCCATAAGTTCCTGTATAGGGTGTTGCTGTTCCATAATCAATTCTCCTTTTCATTTGCAGGGCCGGTGGCCGCTGCCATTATCTTTCTGTATTGTCTGAAAGCAAATACTGCCGCAGCCAGAAGCATAACCGGGCTGGCGGAAATTTTACAATAAAAATACAGGCTATTGGTGTGAAGGTTGGCAAAGTCTGCTATAAAAATAGGTTTCTCATAATATACCTGCACAATCTGCTGCAAAAAAATATTGAAAGTATAAAAAGCCGATGTTATCCCGGCATATTTTTTCTGTGTTTCCTCCGGCCGTCCGCCGTAAACCGGGACAGTGAATGAAACATGGGAAAACTTTATTGCCTTCAATACTCTTTTCATCACGCCTTTGGCGGCGCTGAGTATATCCCTGGCCAGCCGGAAAGAAAACTGTGGCAGCTGAGGCTGTTTTTTATCTTTTTCTGTCTTGCCGTCATCAGCAGGCTTTTCTTTTTCTTTCTCCGCCTGCGTCTCTTTTTTCTTTTTTTCTTTTTTTATAAAAGACGGAAGCGGAAATAAAGTGATTTTAAAAAAAGCAAGGTTTACCTGTACAATCAAGCCGTCTGTTTTGCAGTACTCCACCCAGAAATGCCTGGGCACCAGTATCACCCACAGCACCAGCAAAAGCAAAAATACCAGCACTGCGGCCAAAAACAGTAAAATATCAGCTATCCAGCTCATCCTTATCTTCCTTTACGGGTAAATCATCGGTGGAAATCTGCCCTTCTTCCCTTTCGGCTTTAACCTTTGGCAGTTCGCTTAAATCATTCAGCGAAAAACTGCGCAGAAAAACCGCCGTTGTCTTGTAACTCAGCGGCTTTCCGGGAATATCCAGACGGCCGGCTTCTTCTATCAGTCCACGGGACAGCAGTGTCTGCACACTGGAAGAACTGTCCACACCTCTGACCTGCTCCACAAAAGCACGGGAAACCGGCTGGTTATAGGCAATTATCGCCAGTGTTTCCATGGCCGCCGCTGAAAGCGGGCTGTTCTTTTTCACGCTCAGCGCCCGATGCACAACGGTACTCAGCCGCCGGCTGGTGCCGAAAGACAGGCTGCTTTCGTTAGCGTACAAAGTTATGCCTGAATCTTCACTATTATATTTTTCCTTCAGATTGTCAATTATAAACCGCAGCTGCCTGGAATCTATTTCCAGCACCTGCTTTAAATTTTCCGGGGATATGCCGTCTCCGCTGGCAAATATAACAGCTTCTGCCTGTTTTATTTTTTCCTCTATGACCATTTATCTTTTCTTTCCCTTTCTGATAAGCTGCAATCCGCCGTCATCTTCCACTACCACTCTGTTGGCGCGCACCAGTTCCAGCACAGCCAGAAACATGGCCACCGCCTCACTTTTGGTGCGCAGCCCGCTGAAAGCAGAGTATATATTGTTTATCTGTTTTTTCAAAAGGCCTTTAAGCAGGATATAAATTTTGCTTCCGACCGATACGACAGGCGCGCTTACAATGGGATCAAATCTTTGCCGCCGGGGCGGTGTTCGTCTGAGACTGCGGTCTGACAGGCGGCTGTAAGCATCTGTCAGGTCTGTTACGGGATGTATATGCTTATATGTGTAATCCCGGGGAATTTCCATGGCAGACCTGAGAAAAATGCAGTCGCCGATAAACTTTTCCCTCAGCAGGTCTGCTGCTTTTTTTGCCCGAGAATACTCTATCAGCTGTCCTTGCAGCTGTTCTTTCAGCTTCCGGCCCTCATCATCCTTGGGCAACAGAAAAACAGACTTCATATAAACCAGCCTGGCGGCCATGTCGATAAAATCGCTGGCCACATCCAGGTCCCGGTCCTGGGCAGCGGATATAACCTGCAGATACTGGTTGATTATGGTGATAATCTCAACATCCGCAATGCTCATTTTATTTTTTGCAATCAAAGCCAGCAGAAGGTCCAGAGGGCCTTCAAAGGCATCAATTTTATAATTTATCCGGTTCATCTGTTCACCGTCACATCACAAGATGGAAAAATGCGTCCACAAAGAATGTCCGTTTGTCCAGTGCAGTATAAATCAGGTTGCTCAGGAAACTCATCGGCAGGTCAAAAACACCAAGCCACAAAAGCAGGAACATGCCGGGAATAACATATCTCTCATATTCCATAATTTTGAAATAATATTTATCGCTCAGGAAATAATTGAAAATGCGGGAACCATCCAGTGGCGGAACCGGGATCAGATTGAATATGGCCAGCGATATATTTATAGAACACATTATGGAAAATATCATATAAAGATTGCCTGTGACAGAACCATATCCGTATATCAGGCCGTATCCGCTTGTATACAATATTATTTTTGTGATTATAAGGCTGATTGCAGCCATAACCAGGTTGGACACAGGGCCGGCCAGCGCAGTCAGTGCCATGTCCCTTTTGGAGTTGTCAAAATTTATCGGGTTGACCGGTACCGGTTTTGCCCAGCCTATGCCGGTAAACAGCAATGCCATGCTTCCTATCAGGTCAAAATGTGCCAGCGGGTTCAGGGTAAGCCTGCCCTTGTATCTGGCAGTTGGGTCACCAAGCTTGTCGGCCACATAGGCGTGAGCCGCCTCATGCACCGGTGTAGCAGTAAGCAGTACGATGGCTCTGACCATCAGTGTAAAAGAATCCATTATATATTCCTCCTAGACTATAATTATATTGTCTTTGCTTTTATTTTTCAAGAGTTTTTGCCCTCAGGGTATTAAAAGGACAGTTTTGCGCACAGTATAACCCTATTGTGTGTTGAAATTTAAAAAAATGGAAAATATTTATACTTTTAGTCAAATTGGGACTTGATATTATCGATTTTTTGTGATAAACTTATTGAGCAATAAAAATTGTCTATCTACTATTGCCATATGGCAGATTATCTGTTATAATAGTATAGTTATCAAATTTTAGGAGGTGCAGCAGAATGGCAAAATGTGATTGTTGTGGTAAGGGTGTAACTTTTGGTATCAAAGTTTCTCACTCTCACAGACGCTCTAACAGAGCTTGGAAACCGAACGTAAAGAGAGTTAAAGCTATCGTAGACGGCTCTCCCCGTTATATTCACGTATGCACCAGATGCCTTCGCTCTGGCAAGGTTACAAGAGCTATGTAATTTAACATGCATTTTAAAGGGACAGTCTGAAAAGACTGTCTTATTTTTTTACAATTTGTCATACAGGAAAGGAGACTTATAATGAATAAAAAGTTAAAATCGACTGCATGGCATTACATCATACTGCTGATCGGCAGTAGCATACTGTCTTTCGGCATGTACAATATACACAGCCAAAGCAGGATAACCGAAGGCGGAGTGCTGGGCGCCATACTTCTTTTACAGCACTGGTTTGGAATATCCCCCTCTGTTTCCGGATTTATAATGGATATGAGCTGTTATTTTCTTGGTTGGCGCTTTCTGGGCGGCGGATTTCTGAAAAGCGCAATTATGGCCTCGGCTTCTTTTTCCCTTACTTACCGATTATGGGAAAGCCGGCGGCCTGTAATTCCGGACCTGTCTGCCTATCCGCTGGCGGCAGCAATACTGGGCGGAATTTTTGTAGGAACAGGCGTCGGGATGGTAGTGCGCGAAGGCGGCGCCGCCGGTGGTGATGATGCACTGGCTATGCTGATATCCAGGTTTTCCGGTTGCAATATATCCAAAGCCTATCTTTTTACCGACATAACCGTACTCACGCTGTCACTGTCCTACATACCCTTCAAAAATATATTTTTCTCTTTTATAACAGTGACAATATCATCATTTCTTATCGGACAGATTCAAAAAAGCAAGACAGCGGCCAAAGCCTGATTTTGTAATACTCTTTTAATTGATTTATATATTCAACAAATATATAATGAAATCAAAGGAGGGAGCGCTGTGAAAAAATTCATGCACATATTACTGCTGTCCGCTATGATATTTTGTATATGTACACCGGTTGCGTTTGCGGATTTTGGTTCCAAACCAAGGGTTGAGATCAACCTGAAAAATGCTCCGCAGGAAGAATATTATCTTGACTTGCTGTATCAGCCTTCAAGAACCGCATCAATGTATGACAACCTGGACAAAGGGGCAGAATACAACGAAGATATGCTGCGGGCTTTGCGCGCTTATGAAAAAGACGGCTGGTATGCAGCAATGGCTTCGGGAACCCTGACTCCTGTTTTCGGCAGTCTTACAGCAGAGGACGGCAGGCATGTATTTTCCTATATAGGAGTACCGGACGAATTTAAAATAATAATTGTCACTGCCGGCGGTGATGTGAAAATCAGCCGGCCTGTAAAACGCCGGACAATGGAGGTAAGCCTGGATGTGGATTTTACCGATATGTCGGTAAATAAAAAGTCAGCCCGGAATATGTATATTGTTCAGTTTGCAGGCAGTCTGTCAGCAACACTTATAATCGAATTTATAATTCTGCTGCTATTCAGATATAATATCAAAGAAAACATAAAGGTTTTTCTGCTGGCAAACACTTTCACCCAGCTGGTTTTCAGCGCTTTGTTCTCCACTGTATTTCTGTTTGGCGGCACATTTGGCACTCTGCTGGCATTTATACCGCTGGAAATCTGTGTAGCCGCTGCGGAAATTTTCATATACAAAAGAAATCTGAAAGGTAAAAGCTCTAAAATAAATGTTATGTACGCTTTGAGCGCAAATATAGCAAGCGCGGCGCTGACCTACTGGAACCTTGAATTTATATTGACTTTGATGACAAAACTTATCAGATAAACAAAAGGCAGAGTAACCTCTGCCTTTTTATTTATGCTTTTTTCTTTGTCTGTTTTTTTGTCTTTTTCTCCGGTTCTTTTTTCAGGTTTGTTGCAGAAGATATATGGGTCTGCACTGTCTGATTAAGCTTGTCCCGGGGAGCCGGAGTGGTTTCGTACCAGCCTTTGGCTTGCATATTTTCAAAAATTTTAAACTGGATGTCATGTTCTTCGCTGAGAATTTTCATCAGCTTGCTTTTGGCTTGCTTGGAAGCGCATTCACCGGCATAGTTATTGTAGTTTGACGCGATAAACTTCTGTGTAGACAGCATATCGGTCATCATTGTTTTATCATCGTAAGCCATTTGTACCTCCTAATTTATCTGTGAGAATATAATATTGAAATGTTCCTGATGGCGGTTGGCCGCCTCTTTGCACAGTTTTTTCAGGTTGGGGTCCTTGCAGTTTTGGGCGTAATAGTTGAATTTATCCACCGCCGCTTTTTCCTGGGTCAGCAGTTCATTATAGGCGGACAGCTCTTTTTCTGTTATCTTTTTCATAGAAAAATCCTTTCATATAAATTTACTATTATTATCATCCGGCATAAAAATTTTATGCAAAAAAAATACAGCCGCAAAACACGGCTGTTTATTTTTTTATTTTTTCTGTCCGAACCTGTACTCTGTTCCGTTTAGAAGCCTTTTTATATTGGAACGGTGGGCGTATACAATTATGGCCGGAACTACAATTCCTATAACCAGGTTGGGAAGTGAAAATGTACCTGTCAGTTTAAATGATATCAGTATTATTACCAGATAACTGCACGAAGAAATTATGGATGCCAGGGAAACAATCCTGCTGGTAAACACGATTATAATAAAAATTCCCAAAGCCAGACTGGTGTACAGCGGTGTTGCCGCCATCATTGACCCGCAGGCAACACTTATACCTTTTCCGCCTTTAAAACCAAAGTATATCGGATACAGGTGGCCGATAAAGGCGCCGAAAACCGCGATATATACCGCACATTCGTACAAAAAGTTGTACGACAGCCCCTGGGGTATTTCCACTGTCCAGTAATGAGCCATAAACATTTTTGCAAAACCGACAGCCGCTGCACCTTTAAGCATATCCCCTGCCAGCGTAAGGGCAGCAGCGGTTTTTCCAAAGGTGCGCAGTATGTTTGTCATGCCTGCATTTCCGGAGCCGAACTTTCTGATGTCCTTTTTGTATATGCCTTTGCTGATTATAATGGCAAAGCTGAGGGAGCCCAGAAGGTAGCTGACGGCAAATATAACTGCCAATTTGACATATATCACCGTTATTCACCCCTTTCCCTTATCAGTATCCTGATAGGTGTACCTTCCAGCCCAAATACTTCCCTTATCTGATTTTCAATATACCTCTGATAAGAAAAATGGAACAGGTCTTTCTGGTTGCAGAAAGCCACAAATGTGGGCGGGCGGGTGGAAATCTGCGTCATATAGTAAATTTTCAATCTTTTGCCTTTGTCACTGGGCGGCTGTACTCTGGCCACGGCGCGGGCCAGTATATCATTGAGAACACCTGTTGTGGTGCGGAAAGAGTTCTGCTCGTCCACAAATTTTATCAGCTCAAACAATCTGTCCAGTCGCTGTCCTGTAAGGGCGGATATGAATATTATCGGGGCATAGGACATAAAGCTGAAATCATTCATCAGCTTTTTGCGCATGGTGTCCATGGTTTTGTCGTCCTTTTCCACAGCGTCCCATTTATTTACGGCAATTATACACGCCTTGCCCTGCTCATGGGCATAGCCGGCAATTTTGCTGTCCTGTTCGGTAAAGCCGACAGTGCCGTCTATCATTATAACGCACACTTTGCTGCGTTCCACAGCCGCCAGGGCCCTGATGACTGAAAAGCGTTCCACACCCCGGTCCACATTGCCTTTTTTTCTCATACCTGCTGTGTCGGTAAAGATAAATTTTCCGTATTTGTTCTCTACAAAGCTGTCCACCGCATCGCGTGTGGTGCCGCTTTCATCGCGGACTATCATTCTTTCCCGTCCCAGGATTTTGTTTATCAGGCTGGATTTGCCCACATTGGGGCGGCCGATAACAGCCACAGAAATTCTTTCGTCATCGTCGGTTTCTTCCCGGTCAAAGTCAATGTGGCTGAAACATTCGTCCAGCACATCACCTGTGCCATGTCCATGGACGGATGAAACCGGGTATGGCTCGCCCAGGCCAAGGGAATAAAAGTCATATATTTCATCCGGCACACGGCCTATTGTGTCGCATTTGTTTACCACAAGGACTGTGGGCTTGCCGCTTTTCAAAAGCATGGTGGCTATGTCATAGTCGTTGGCGGTAACACCGCTGCGTATATCTGTGACAAACATAATCACATCAGCAGTATCAATGGCTATCTGCGCCTGCTGTTTGATGTGTCTGAGTATGCTGTTGTCTGTTATCGGTTCAATACCGCCGGTATCCACAAGGATAAACTTTTTGTCCAGCCATTCGCCTTCGGCATATATTCTGTCCCTGGTCACACCGGGAGTGTCCTCCACTATGCTTATACGGGAACCGATTATCTTGTTGAACAGTGTGCTTTTGCCCACATTGGGGCGGCCCACTATGGCAATAATAGGTTTGGCCATATTTATTCTCCTTTAATATTCTGTATTGAAAAGACGCTGCGCCAGTGCCAGACCGTCATTGGGATAAAACTCTGTTGTGACACCCAGCCGGTTTTCCACATCCCGTGGTGTCATATCGTCCAGGAACAGATCCTTTTCGCTTCTCAGCATGTCTTCGCATAAAAGCAGACGGTCTGTTTTCAGCTTTCCTTTCAGCTGGTCTATCAGGTCGGTGGCGGTGATAAGTCCGGTTACCCAGACATTTCCGCCGAAGAAATTATTTACTATTTTATGCACATGTATCTGCAATTTCCCACCCAGTTTGTCGTTGGCTTTGGCTATAACATCGCACATGGTCGGGTACATTGCCTCTCCCACAGCCATGTCTGCCTGCACCGGCCGATCCAGCGCCTGGGCATAGTCCGCCTCTTCCAGGAAGTTGTCAATAAAATTGCGCACCATTCCGACGCCGTTTTCCAGCTGGGCAAAATCCCCGTAATACTCTGCCGGCGGAATGCCTACCTCTCCCCTGATGTAAAATTCATCAGCAAGATAAACAATCCTATGGCCGTGCTGTGCCTCAAAATCCCGTGTCCACCGGTCCACCTGCTTTATCAGCCGGCGGCAGGCCTCAGTGGAAAAGCTTTCCAGCTGCGGCAGACCGTCGCGGTATCTGGTCATACCCAGCGGAACTATCGAACAGCTCTGTACTTGTGGGTACAGCCGATGCATCCTGTCAATGGTACTTTTTAACCGCTGTCCGTCATTTACACCCTTACACAGAACTATCTGTGTATTCATAAATATTCCGGCCTCGTAAAATTCATCCATAAGCCGGTTTATCTTGGCTGCGGCTGGGTTTTTCATCATAAAAACACGCAGTTCCGGGTCTGTGGTGTGCACCGATATATTTATGGGTGAAATTTTCATCTTTTTAATCCTGTCTATCTCATGTCTGGACAGGTTGGTCAGCGTGATATAGTTGCCGAAAAGAAAAGACAGCCTTTCATCATCGTCCTTGAAATACAGATCTTTTCTCAGGCCTTTGGGCAGCTGATCTATAAAGCAGAATATGCATTTATTTTTGCAGGAGTGGTGCTTGTCTATAAGATATGTTTCAAATTCCAGCCCCAGCGGAGTATACACATCCTCCTTTTGCAGGCGAATTTTTACATCTTCTCCCCCGCGCCTGAGCAATATATGCAGATCCGTGTCAGCGGAATAAAATTGAAGGTCCATCATGTCATTTATCTCTTCACCGTTTATGGACACCAATTCGTCGCCGGGCAAAATCTTATACTCCCGTGCCGGACTGCCCAGGTCCACACCGGTTATGCGAACAGCCATAGTTTACCTCCTGCTGAATAAAAATTTCCAGTTTAATATTATATCATATATTTGTGTGTTTTTCCACAATTTATAACCAAACAAAAAAATAAAGGGCAGGAAAAACCTACCCTTTCCGTTGCTGATTAAAGAATTAAGCTTCTTTTCTGATAACAGCCTTGCCTTTGTAATAGCCGCAAGATTTGCAAACTCTGTGTGGAAGTGTCAATTCGCCGCAATGTGGGCATTTTACAAATGAAGGAGCTTCCAGCTTCCAAACATTTGAGCGTCTTTTATCTCTTCTTGCTTTTGAAAGTTTTCTCTTTGGTACTGCCATTTTTAGCACCTCCTCTATTAGTCGTCATTATCCAGTAGTTGTTTTAAGATTTCTAACCTTGGATCAGTCCGTTGCCGGGGCTGACAGCCGCAATTTTCTTCCAACGGCCTGCCGCACACCGGGCAAAGTCCCGGGCAATCTTCTCTGCAAAGCAGCACAGAAGGCACAGCCAACGAAAGTTCTTGCAACACAAGCTGTTTTACGTCCAGTGTATAATTGCTGTCCACAGGTATTTCTGGCTCCGATTCTGTGAGGATAGCCGGAGTGACAATAAATTCCTGTGTAAAGTCAAATTGCTTCTCAAACAGCTTTAAACACCTGGCGCAGCTGCACTGGGCAACCGCTTTTATGCTAAGCGTAATGGATATCTCGTCCCTGCCTTTTTTCAAATCCAGAACCGCATTTACCGGCTGCTGGAAAAGGGCATCAAAACTGATATTTTCGCCTGAAAAATCAAATTGCGCACAAAGCTGTTTTTCATTCTCCCCGCGGGAGAATACTTTATTGAGATTAACTAGCATAAAGCACCTCATAGGTCACTTAAATATTATATATAGCTTTAAAACTTTTGTCAAGGGAAATTTTGCCCAAAACAGTGCAAATTTGCCCTGTGTAAAAGCTAAAACAAAGGCGGCTGTAATGCCGCCTTTGACCTGTTTTTATTACAGATATTTTTTAACATTTTCCGGCAAAGCGCCTTCGTCAGCGGAAACTGTTACAACAACCAGCTTATCTTCGCTGATAGCGTCCATTTTTTCCAGCAGAGCGCCCAGTTTATCCAAATCTTTTTCGCCGACTTTCATCAGGCCGTCAACATAAACCTGTTCAATGTCGTAGTTTCCGGCCAGAACACCGGCAAAAAATCCGTAAAATCTTTCGTATGTGTCTATTTTATATTCATCCACATCAATCAGCCTTACGCTGGCATTGATGTTGTATGTGGACTCCATGGATTTTGCGATGCACACGATATTTCCGTTAACTTTGGCAAGGTTTTCGTTGATCATGTCGATCATCTGTTTTGTTTTGCCAGAGCCTTTTGCGCCAACTATCAATTTTATCATAAAAATACACTCCTTTATTTTACGCCGATGGCGTTAATCACTGATTTTTTTCAATAACTCTTCCCTTTGTTTTTCATATCCGGGCTTGCCCAGCAATGCGAACATATTCACTTTGTAGGCTTCCACACCGGGCTGGTTGAACGGGTTTACCGCCAGCAGATAACCGGATATTGCACAGGCTTTTTCGAAAAAGTAGATTATGTAACCCAGATTTTCTTCATCCTTGCCGTCCATTTCCAGCACTATGTTGGGCACCCCGCCATCGCAGTGGGCCAGGATTGTTCCCTGCATGGCCATGGAATTTACAACAGACATATTCTGGTTTGCCAGGAAATTCAGTCCGTCGGCATTTTCCGCATCTGCTTCCAGGAACAGGTCGTTGGCAGGTTTTCTGATATTCACAA
Source organism: uncultured Oscillospiraceae bacterium (assembly GCA_949297385.1). Taxonomy (GTDB): domain Bacteria; phylum Bacillota; class Clostridia; order Oscillospirales; family Ruminococcaceae; genus RGIG3102. The sequence continues at coordinate 16,038 of CASFSP010000020.1, read as the reverse complement.
CCGTTTCAAACATTGTGCGGCTGCCGTCCTGTACAAACTGACCCATGGAATGAAGGTCGGTGGAGAATATGACGCTGGCCGGGAACAGGCCTTTCTGGTCTTTACCTTCGCTTTCACCGTACAGCTGTTTGAACCATTCGTTCATCATTGTCCAGTCCGGGTCATAACAGGCCATAAGCTCGATTGCCTTGCCTTTGCGTAGCAGTATATTTCTGGCCGCTGCATATCTGTAACAGTCATTGTCCGGTGTGCATTCTGCAAAATCTTTGCAGGCCTGCTGTGCACCGTACATCAGTTTGTCTATATCAAAGCCGGCTGCCGCTATGGGAAGCAGGCCCACAGCCGTGAGAACGGAATATCTGCCGCCCACATCATCCGGTATGACAAAGCTTTCATAGCCTTCTTTGTCCGCAAGGGTTTTCAAGGTGCCTTTTGCCTTGTCTGTGGTGGCATATATACGCCTGGCAGCTTCCGCTTTGCCGTATCTGTCTTCCATCAGCTTTTTGAACACTCTGAAAGCCAGTGCCGGTTCTGTGGTTGTACCGGATTTGGAAATCACATTCACACTGACACGCTTGCCTTCGCACAGCCGGATAATCCTGTTCAGATAATCGGGGCTGATATTGTTGCCGGCAAAGTAAATTTTCAGATTTGAAAATTCATTGTGGTACTGTGAACCCAAAAATTCTATCGCCGCCCTTGCACCCAGGTAAGAACCTCCGATGCCTATAACCACCAGAACATCGCTGTCTGACCTGATTTTGGCTGCGGCCTTTTTAATTCTTTCAAACTCCTGCTTGTCGTAATCAAAAGGCAGATTCAGCCAGCCCAGATAGTCGTTTCCGGCACCTGTTTTGCCGTGCAGTATGCTGTGGCTCAGCTCTACCTGAGAATATATATTGTCAAATTCCTGCCGGCTGACGAAGCCGTCCAGGTATCTGCCGTTAAATTTTACTGCCATTATTTCACCTTCTGTTTCAGGTATACTAAATGTAAAAAGTTACATTTGTTTATATAATCATACAATAGTAAATTAGCAGTGTCAACAGAATTTTGCCGTTTCGACTTTTTTATTACATACACGCGGACTTCTTTGTTAAAATTGACAAAGCTTTATTGAAATCTATTTTAGCAACATCTTGTGATAACAATATGTCATATTCTTTTATTTTTCCGTCAGAGGAATACAGCGACACGCTGCCCACCTTCATGCCCTTGTACATGGGGGCACTTACATACTCCGGCAGCTGGATTTTGCAGGACAGCTGTGTAGTAGCACCTTTGACAAACAGCAGGCTGTCTGGCAGCTGACATTCTATTTGGGCAGTTTTTTCCACACCCAGCTTTACCGGCAGGTTTTCGGGCAATCCGTCCACTTCCGGGAAGGGTTTGGTCTCAAAATTTGAAAATCCGAAATCCAGCAGCTGTTTTGCCGCTGAAAACCTTTCCTGGCTGGAATTTGCCCCCAGTACAACCGCTACCAGGCTCATATTTCCGCGCTTTGCCGTTGCACATATACAGACCCCTGCTTTACTGGTTGTGCCAGTTTTCAGGCCGGTTATTCCGTTATAGGAACGCAGAAGTTTGTTGGTATTTACAATCTGTGTTTCACCGCCGCGAAGATAATCCATCCATATTGTTGAATATTCAAATATCTGCGGATGCTTCATCAGCTCCATTGCCATTTTTGCTATATCCCGGGCGCTGGAATAATGCCCGTCGGCGTCAAGGCCGCAGGCGTTTACAAAATGGGTATCAGTCATTCCCAGCTGCCGCGCCCTTTCGTTCATCATGGCGCAAAAGGCTTCTTCACTGCCGCCAACAAACTCTGCCAATGCTACAGCCGCGTCATTGGCGCTGGACACCGCCGTGGCTTTCAGCATTTCATGGACTGTAAACTGTTCGCCCGGTTCCAGCCATATCTGGCTTCCGCCCATGGAAAAAGCATGCTCCGAAACCGGTACAATGTCATCAAGGCTTATTTTTCCGCTGTCCAGTGCCTCCATTACCAAAAGCATTGTCATAATCTTTGTTATGGATGCCATCGACAGTTTTTCCCGGGCGTTTTTGGCATACAGCACCTGTCCGGACTGCTCTTCTATAAGATATGCGGCCTTGCACGGCACATCAAAGCTGTTCTGATCCGCTATGCTGTCCACAAAGCTGTCAGTGCCGGCCATAGCCCGTATTATCTGGGGTGAAAACACAAATTCTTCCTCGTATTCATACTCTGCCGTGTCTTCTTCGCCAAATCCCATGGGCACATCAACAGCCAGAACCCTTGGCATGGCAGAATATATAAGCAGCAAAACACACAGTATGTAAATCAATTTATTTTTCATAACCTGCTCCTTGTTTTTTTATACATACTTATGTGACATTGGTGCAAATTATTAAAGTTATTGAGAAAAGCGCATCAATTTGATATAATTGTTGAAAAGATTATATGGAAAAGAGATTGATATGAAAGCATGTTTTTTCACCTTGGGATGCAAGGTAAACCAGCAGGAAAGTGCTGCGATGATAAATACATTTCAGAAAGCCGGATATGAGATTGTCCACGGAGAGGAGCCGGCAGATGTTTATGTGGTGAACAGCTGTACCGTAACCCTTTCCGGCGACAGGAAAAGCATACAGTGGATAAGGCGCGCAAAGAGACAAAATCCGCAGGCGGTGGTGGTGCTGTGCGGATGTATGCCCCAGGCGTTTCCGGACAAAGCCACAGCAGTGGAGGAAGCCGACATAATAATAGGCAGCAAAGGCAAAGGAGAAGTTCTTAACCTTGTAAACCGGTACCTTAAAGACAGGAAAAGATATATAAATATCGTTCCGCACAGTGACAACGACAAATTTGAAGAATTTGCCAGCGACACCGACAGCCTGCACACAAGGGCGTTTTTAAAGATAGAAGACGGCTGCAACAGGCATTGCGCCTACTGTATAATTCCCACAGCCAGGGGCCGTGTAAGAAGCAGGCAGGTGGAAAGCATAGTGGAAGAGGCCCGAAAAATGGCACGGGCCGGACACAAAGAAGTTGTACTTACCGGAGTAAATATATCCTGCTACGGTCAGGACATAGGCAAAAATGTGTGTGATGTCATTGAAGCGGTGGCCGAAATTGACGATGTGCAAAGAATAAGGCTGGGCAGTCTGGAACTGGATCTGTTCACCGACGATATGCTGGTGAGAATGAGCAAAGTGGAAAAATTCTGCCCCCATTTTCACCTGTCCTTGCAAAGCGGCTGTGACAAGACACTGAAAAACATGAACAGGCTGTACGACCGTCGGCTGTACACAAATATGATGAACAGATTGAGGCAGCTGTTTGACAAACCCAGCTTTACCACCGATATAATTGTGGGCTTCCCCCAGGAAAGCGAAGAGGATTTTCTGGACAGTGTACGGTTTGTCCAGCAATGCAGATTTTTGAGGGTTCACTGTTTTTCATACTCCCAAAGGCCGGGAACGGTGGCGGCGGACATGGCCGGACAGCTTGATCAGCATACCAAACAGGAACGCAACAGGATAATGACATATAAATCCAATCAGACAAGACAAAAAGTTTACGAAGATTATATCGGATTTACCGAGCAGGCGTTGCTGGAACAGAAAACTCCCGACGGCTATTTTACCGCTTACACAAAAAGATATATCCCGGTACTGGTAAAGGATGAAGGCTTTACCAGCGGAGATATAGTAAATGTCAGGCTGACAGGAATAGAAGGCGACAGAATGAGCTGTGAGATAATAAAATAAAGTCCAATTGGTTATTTGCAAATTCAAAAACACCTCCCAAAAGAGCCGAAAAGCTCCCGGGAGGTGTTTTTATATTATACTATAAGTAATATTTTTAATATATATAACAGAAAATAAGCATGTTACCGCTGTTCTTCCTCATCCCGCGGCTGGCTGGCCGGAGGAGTGGCAGAAGGTGTCGGGCTGGGAGAAGGTGAAGGAGTAACAGCGCTTTCGTCTTTGGTTACTGTTATTGTAACTGTGGCTGTATGGCTGCCCACTGTACAGGTGATAGTTGCTGTGCCGGGCGCAACACCTATTACTGTTCCGTCTACAACAGTGGCAACCGCTGTATTGTCACTGGACCATTTTGCAGTTTTGTCATCAGTCGTGTCGGAAGGATTGTAAGAAACCGACAGTTGTATATTATTGCCTTCCACAACCTGTGTGGGGCCGCTGATGGTTATACCCTGCAACGGCTTGGGCTGTGTGACATTTATTGTTATCTGGGCAGAAAAGCCTTCCAGTGATACAGTTATTACAGCATTTCCCTCTTTTTTGGCTGTGACCGTACCATTCCGGGAAACCCGGGCAACAGATTCGTTGGAAGATTTCCATACTGCATTGTTTTTATCTACACTGGCACCAGACGGCTTTACCGACAAGGTCAGCCGTGATGTATCGCCTACTTTAAGGTTGGTGTTGCCGCTGAGGGACAGTCCTTCCAGTTTTTGGCTTACCGTAACTGTGCAGGAAGCATATATCTTTCCGTCCAGTATGGATGCATATATCTGTGTTGTACCGCCGCTTACAGCTGTTACAGTGCCGTCAGAACTTACTTTGGCTATGCTGGCATCGTCGCTCTGCCAGGTAACAGTTTTGTCGCCGGTAAACTTTTCTGTCACTTCTGCGGAAAGTTTTACACTCTTTCCGTTTTCCAGAGTCACAGAATTGGTCTGCCGGCCGTCTTTTTTGATGGTGACACCGGCCTTGGCAAAATTGGCTGTTATGTATATATCTGTAACGCTGTCCTCAACTTTGGGCACGGTAAATGTCACTGTGGTGCTGTCAGCAGAGGAAAGGCCTTCATAATTACAGCTCCAGCCGGTGAAGTATCCGCCTTCGGCCACATTGGGAACAGCCGTAACTGCCTGAGATGTTATGGTGCGCTTTATCTTCTGCTCTATTTCTCCGTCAACAGTACCCAAAGATGTATCGGATGACTGGAACAAAATCCTTATCTTTGTTCCGCGTACTGCCAGCGGATCCTCGGTTATTATACCTGTGGGGGTTTCTTTTCGGCCGGGAACCTCTTTCAGCGGTTTGGGGCGTGTGTCTTCTGTTATATATGCGTGAGTGCGTATATAGTCAAACAACGCATCCATACCCAGTTTACTCAAATGTATTCCGTCACCAATGGTGTAATCCTTTTTGGCAAATCCGGTTTCTTCATCTTTCAGTGTTTCGGAAGAGTTCAGAAATTTATAACCTTCTTCCTGTGCCATCTCAGACAAAGCTTTGTTGAATTTGTCTATTGTCTGCATGGTAACCGTCAGATTTTCACGCTCTTTGTCTATGGGAGGGATAGCATTTATTATTATATCAGCATAGGGATATGCCTCGTGTATTGCATCAAGGCCTTCTTTGTACATGCTGATAAAATCATCAACGCTGTATCCCACTGTATTGTTTGTACCATATGTGATGATAATTCTTTGAGGCTGTATTATTTTTACCGCTTCCGGAACTGTCACCGGGTTGGCATAGCCTTCGAAATATGTCATTTTCAGAGATGTTATATGCTGCACGCCCATGGATACCGCCGCCACCACATTATCCCATGTGGTGTGACCGTAAGCCATTGAACGCACGGTGTTGGAGTCTCCGACAAACAATGTGCTGTCGATATATTCCTGTCCGGCATCGTCTGTCCGGGCCAATATGGTGTTGCCCAGCTGCTCCACATCCAGCGCTTCCCGGTTTTTATCATACTGATTGTCTATTTCATTTTCAACAGGCTTTTCACCGCCGAAAATTCCCATCAGCACCAAAGCAACAACCAGAATAACTGTCAGTACACTGCCTGCTATCATGGCTATATGCAGTTTACTGCCGTTTTTGGCCTGGCGCAATATATAATTCAGGCTTTTGGCAAAGCTGTTTTTACTTTTATTTCGCTTGTTGTTTTCCATTATTATCCTCCTGTTTTAAAATCGGACAGTAACATTATACAAAAAAATCATATATGTTTACAATAAGAATTACATTTTTTAACATTTTGTCATTTTTAATTTGAATTATAAAAACAAAAAGCCGCCTGTAAGGCGGCTGTGGTGGACGCTAAGGGGCTCGAACCCATGACCTTCCGCACGTCAAGCGGATGCTCTACCAGCTGAGCTAAACGTCCTTAAATTCTAAACTATTATACTATATGCTTTTACCAAAAGTCAAGGAAAAAATACAAAAGGCGTAAAGCGCCTTTTGTATTTCAGCTTTCGTACTTGTTCAGATAATATTCCAGCGCGCCCAGCAGTATCACTTTGTCATTTTCAAAGCTGACAAAATCTGCCGCCCGGTCTGCATCTGTCCACCTTATCCGGCTTATCTCGCTTTTCTGTGCCGTCCGTTGTCCGTCTTTGGCCACGGCTACAAAATAAACCACATCTTTTACCACATCTTTTTTGGGGCTGTAAGTTACGGTTTTTCTGTAATTGGTATCCAGCATTACCGTAAGGCCTGTTTCCTCTTTTATTTCACGCAAAGCCGTCTGCTCTTCTGTTTCGCCCCGCTCCACATGACCTTTTGGAAAAGCCCAGTGTCCCCCATTTATATGCTTTATCAGTAAAACTTGCAGCCTGCCCTGATTTTTTCGCAGCACCACCGCGCCGCAGGATTTTTCAGTTTTCATAAAAGCACCTCGTTCCTGTTATTTATTCAAAAGACAGTTTTTCCATTCTGTCAAAAGCCTGAGCCAATTTTTCCACCGACACGGTGCATGATATCCTGATATGATACAGGCCGCTTTCGCCGAAGGCTCCGCCCGGTATAACCCTTATATGACACTCATCCATCAGCTTTTTGGCAAACTGTGCTCCGGTCAGTCCGGTGCGCTTTACCGACGGGAAAAGATAAAACCCGCCGCCCGGCCGCGGCATATCTATGTAAGGAATGTTTTTCAGCCTGTTATAGGCATATTCTAACCTTTCTTTGAATATGGCGGAAATTTCACCTTCAAATTCATCAAAATGTTCCAGACCGTGCAAAGCCGCACGCTGGGATATTGACGGCGCGGTATAAACCACATTTTCGTTTATCATCTTAATAACATTTATTATATATTCCGGCGCCACAATATTGCCAACCCTGAAACCGGTCATGATAAAGTTTTTGGAAAAGCTGTTGATCGTGACAGTCCTTTCAAACATGCCCGGGTAAGAGGCTATGGGTGTAAATTTCTGCGTGTAGTCAAAGGATGTGTATATATCATCCGCCACCACAACCAGGTCATGCCTTACGGCAAAATCGGCCAGTTTTTCCAGGGTTTGGGGTGTATAGCACACACCCGTGGGGTTGTTGGGGGTGTTGATTATTATAGCTTTTGTTTTTTCGGTAACGGCATTTTCCAGCCTGTCAAAATTTATCTGAAAGTTTTCTTCCAGCACTGTTGAAACAAACACAGGAACTCCGCCGGCCATTTTTACCTGGTCCGGATAAGGGAAAAATCCCGGCTCGAAAATCAGCACCTGGTCGCCTGCATCCAGCAAAGCCTGCATGACCAAAAACATGGCCACACTGCCGGCGGTGGAAACAAACACCTGTCCGTCGGTTATTTCCATGTTGTATCTGTCTTTGTAAAATTTGCATATTGCCTGCCTGAGCTGTGGATATCCGCGGGATGCGGTGTACTTTGTATGACCGGCCAGGGCGTCGCGGAAGGCTTCTTCCACTATTATCCTGGGAGTTGGTATGTCCGGGTCGCCTATACTGAGGTTTATCAGGTCATCATATTCTACCGGCACATCACCGCTGGTGGACCGGTCAATGGCTTTTCCGGCATATTTTGAGGATAGAAATTTATAGTTCATAAAATCACCTTTAATTTTCCAGTTTTTCGCTGAGAGCCGCCCATTCTTCAAACAGCCGGTCCATCTTTTTATTTGCGCTGTCCAGGTTCCGCCACAGTTTGTTCATCTTTTCAAAGTCTGTGGTTATATCCGGGTTTTGCATATCCCGGTTGTATCCGTCTATTGCCAGCTGCAACTCTTCCATTTCCTTTTCGCACCGGCGCAGCCTTTGCCTGTCTGCGGCGGCCTGTCTGCGCGCCTGCTTTTGGTTTAACTGCGGGCTGTCCGCGCTTTTCTCTTTTTCTTCTTTCCTGGCCGGCTTTGAGTTAAAGCCGTCTGTTTTGTGCTTGGCCATGAAGTCTTCAAAATTCTGATAGAATACGCCTTTTCCGCCCTCTATATTCAATATGGGGCAGGCCAGCTGCTGCATCAGAAATCTGTCATGGGTTACAGTCAATATACTGCCCTGATAGTCGCTCAATGCCTGTGTAACCGCCCGTCGCATATATATGTCCAGGTGGTTGGTGGGCTCGTCCAAAAACATAAGGTTTGCCCTGTCCAGGCTCATCTGACAAAAACGCAGCCTGGCCCTTTCGCCGCCGGACAGCGATATACAGCTTTTGAACACATCCTCGCCGCGATAGCCGAACCTGGCAAGATAGCTGCGCACCTCCAACTGGGTCCATTTGGGTCTTAAAGCCCACACGGAATCTATAACAGTGCTTCCGCTGACCTTCACATGCTGGTCAAATACAGTGGGAATAACACCCATACCCAGCTTTACCCTACCGCTTTTGGGCATTATTTTGCCGGTTATGGTGTTTATCAGCGTAGTTTTTCCGCTGCCGTTGGGGCCGGCTATTATCAGCCTGTCGCCGCGGCGCAGTACAAAATTCAGCCCGTCTATCAGCTCTTTACCGCCGGCGGCCACACACAGGTCTTCCACCGTCAGCACTTCGTCATAAGGCTTTACATCAAATTCAAAGGAAAATTTCAGCGGAACCCTGGGCGCTTTCGGCTTTTCGGTTATTTCCATTTTTTCCAGCTGTTTGCGGCGGCTCTGGGCCATTTTTGTGGTGGAGGCCCTGACCAGGTTGCGGTCGATATAGTCCTGCAATTTGGCGGCCTTTTTCATATCAGCCTCATACTGTCGCTGCTGTTGTTTCAGCTTTTCCCGTTTCTGCACCTCAAAAGCGGAATAGTTGCCTTTGTATTCATACAGGAATGTATCTTCCACTTCCCATATTTTTACCGCCACCTTGTCCAGGAAAAACCTGTCGTGGCTGACTGCTATAATTGCGCCTTTGTAGCTGAGCAGATAGTCTTCCAGCCAGTTGAGCGTATCAAAATCCAGGTGGTTGGTGGGCTCGTCCAGTATCAGGATATCCGGGTTTTCCAGCAAAAGTTTTGCCAGGTTCAGCCTGGTACGCTCTCCTCCGGACAGCACTTTGACCTGTTTGTTGTACTCCTCTTCACCAAAACCCATACCGGCCAGCATCTTTTTTATCAGAAAGTCCGAGTTGTATCCGTCTTTCGCGTATATCAGGTTTTGCAGCCGGTGATGACGCTCCACCAACGCTGTATCCCGGGGGCTGTCTGCCAGCTGCTTTTCTATCTTTTCACATTCAGCTATCGCCGCAAAAACATCCCGGAAAACTGTCTGCATCTCGCTGTAAATGGTGTTTTCCAGATTGAGCCCGTCAATCTGTTTCAGATAACCGACGGTAGCGTTGTCAGAAAATATTATATCGCCGGTGTCATTGTCATATATGCCCATCAGCATATTCAGCAATGTGGTTTTTCCGGCGCCGTTTTCGCCTATAACGCCTATCCTGTCGCCTTTGTTTACTGTGGCGTTTATCCGCTGTAATATTATGTCGGTGCCATAGCTTTTGCCGACATTTTCCAATGTTATCAGCATTGTTACTCCTTGCAAATAAATTCTGTTTTGGCTTTTGTCAGGCTTATCAGGTCACTTACCTTAACCTGCACCTGTTTGCCTATCTTTCCCGCGGAAAATATTATGCTGTCAAAATTTTCGCAGGATTTGTCTATATAAGTGGGGTAAAGCTTTTTCATGCCTATGGGGCTGCATCCGCCCTTGATATATCCTGTGGTGGGAAGCAGGTCTTTCTGGTGCAGCATTTCTGCATATTTCTGACCGCTGACCTTGGCCGCCTTTTTTAGGTCCAGTTCCTGGGCCACCGGTATTACAAATACATGGACGCCGCCGCTGCCGGTGCACACCAGTGTTTTGAACACCTGCTCTGCCGGTTTGCCTATATATCCGGCAACCGTCACTCCGTCGGAAAAGCCGTCCGCCGGATATGTATAGCTTTCGTAAGGAATTTTTTTCTGATCAAGTATTTTTTCAACTATTGTTTTCTGTACTTTCATATATCTCGCCTGTAAATTTCAGATAGTAATACATAATAAGTATATCATTATTTGTCCCGGGTGTAAACTGAAAACCGGACAAAAGAACAGCCCGCCCGGACACGGGCGGACTGTATTTTATTTTTTAAACCTGTTGCCTGTATTTGCATATATCAGTCCGATAACTGTAACAAGGCAGAATGCGGCAATGCCTGTAATTATGAACACCTTTTGATAATTTATCGTGTACAAAGTAACCGGTATCCAGCACAGAGCCAAAGCCACCATAAACTTAGCCATAAAATGGCAAAGGGCCACCTCGTCATACTTTTCTTTTTCGCTTTTGGGCATCATATTGTAACCGGATATCAGCCATGCGCCCTTGCCGCGGGAAAATATTCCGGCAAGCACCAGAAAAAGCAGTATAACTCCTATATTTATTATCATAGACAAAGTTCCCCCTTACTGCCGGAAAATATCTGCCAGTCTGCCGTTTATCACATCTACCAGGCCCTTGTCGGTTATTTTCACATCCATCGACACAGGAAGGCAGGTGGTTGCCAGGCTCATGACGGGGTTGTAATGAACATAACCTATATTCCTCATTGCCTGTTCCACAGCCTGTATCTCTGCCGCTGTGTCATAGGGGTCTTTTTCGCTCATAAGACCGCAAACTTCCAGGCGGCACTGGGCCAGCACTTTGCCGTCCTGTACAACTGCCAGACCGCCGTTGTTGTCTATAACCCGGTTGGCCGCTGTCGCCATATCTTCCCTGTTACTGCCGATAACCACCAGGTTGTGATGGTCATGGGCATAACTGGTGGCCACAGCCCCTTTTATCAGACAATCGCCGGCGGCTATTGTGCTGAACACATTGCCGTTTTTGCCGTGGCGCTCCAGGACAGTTATTGTAACACAATTTTCATCCGGAACAACCCGTCCGTCTTTTACATCCAGTTCCATGGTCACAGCCGGTGTTCTGGTATAGTCCCTTTCAACTTTAAGGCCGGTCACTTTTATTCTGCCGCTTTCCATCGGGGCTTCGATGATAAACTTTTCTGCGTTTACATGTCCAAGCTTCACAGTGGAGTAAAAATCTTCAGGGAATGCCTTTTCCTCTTCAAAACTGTTGCCGGCTGATTTGTCGTAGACAAGGCGACCGTTTTTATATGTCTGCAATGGTTTAATTTCTTCCAGTGTGTCCAGTATACAAAAGTCCGCCAGCAGGCCGGGCATTATCTGTCCGCGGTCATATAGGCGCATGCGGCGCGCTGGTGTTGCACTGGCGCAATATACAGCCTTTTCAAAATCCAGTCCGCATTTTACCATTTCCATAACAACATCGTTCAGATGTCCGTGATTTATCAGATTGGACGGTGTTGTATCATCGGTCACTATTGATACATTTTCGTACAGCTCGTATTCTTTTATAGCCTGCGCTATCCCCGGCTTGGCCATTTTGTCCTGCACCTGGAATATCATTCCGTTGAACACCCTTTGCAGAAATGCGTCCAGGGTGTGTTCTGTATGGTCAGAACCTATACCTGTGTAAACATACTGGTTCAGGTCACTGCCCACAATACGCGGACAATGGCCTTCCAGCGGCATGGCCGGTCGGTTTTCCTTCAAATATCTTACAAACTGATTTTGCCTGTCGTCAGGGTCTGTCAAAATTTTGTATGTATTCATAACCTCGCCCAGGCACACAACCTCTTTGTGCTGTATCAGCTGTTTCATCCGCTCCATATCGATGACACCGCCTGTGGTTTCAAACTCATCAGAAGTGGACGGTACGCTGCTGGGAACAGCGTAAAAAATATCCATGACAGCGCCTTTCGCAGCTTCTATCATGGCCAGCACGCCCTCCATACCTTTTACATTGGCAATTTCATGGGGTTCGCTGACCACGGTGGTAACACCGTTTTCCACCATAAGTTTTGCAAAGGTGCGCGGGGCCAGCATACTGCTTTCCACATGCATATGGCTGTCAATAAGGCCGGGAATAACCCACTTGCCTTCCAGGTCCACCTGCTTGTCCCGCTGAACATCCTCCGGCGGCCGGCCTTTGCCCAGGTGAAGTATCTTGTCCCCTTTTACTGAAAAGTAGCCTTTTACAAAGCGCTTGAAGGGGGTATTGTATATATATCCGTTGAAATATAAAGTATCTGCCTTGATAGACATAATATATCACCTTTCCTCTGATTTTTCGTCCAGCCACCGGCTAACATCTTCATATACCTGCTGTCTGTTGGTTTCATTGAGCATTTCGTGCCTGCCGCCGGGGTAAATTTTCACTTTCACATCGTTGCATCCGGCAGTTACATACCTGTCAAAAACCTGCATAACTCCCCTGCCGTAATCCCCCACCGGGTCCATGGAACCTGAAAATATTAAAATCGGAAGATCTTTTGCGGTTCTGGAATAAGTGACCTTTTTGTTTGCCAGCATGTTTATCTTCATAAGATCCCGGAAAGCGCTGAGGGTAAAAACAAACTGGCAGTATTTGTCGCTCACATACCGGTTTACAATCTCTTCGTCACGGCTTATCCAGTCACTGCTTGTACGGGGATTTTCTATTTTTGACAGAAAATTTCTGAAAACCGTCTTGTTTATAAAATCGGAACGATATTCGCCGCCATGGACAGTTTTTGCAGTCTGTATAAGTTTAAGTCCCAAGGGAGCCATTTTGTTTTCTCCGCCGGTACCGGAAATAATCAGTCCGTTCAAAGCGTCCGGATATGCTGCTGCAAAAACTCTGGCTAAGAAAGACCCCATACTGTGACCCAGCAAAAACAATTTCCTGCCCGGGTTTTCCTTTTTGGCTGTTTTTGCCGTATGCAGCAGGTCTGCCAGCACATATTTGTAACCGTTTTCTGCTGCAAAATATCCCAGCTGCCGGTCATTGTGCACACTGCCCTTGTGTCCCAGGTGGTTGTGGGCATAAACAGCATACCCGCAGCCTGCCAGATATCTCATAAAATCTTCGTATCTGTCGATGTGCTCCACCATTCCGTGAGAAATCTGCACAATGGCTTTGCACTGACGGCTGTCGTCAAAAATTTTAAAGCCTGTTATGATGTTAGTGCCGTTGGATGAAGGAAAATAAAATTCTTCTTTTACAATACTCATAGCTGTTCTCCCAAAATTATATTTTTCAGTTGTGTAAAATCATGGGCGATATAAGTCGGTTTTATATCAGTATTGTTTTCTGCACTGTCAAAATTCACCCAGCAGGTGTCCAGACCTGCGTTAATTCCGCCTTTTATATCAGAATTAAGGTTATCTCCCACAACTATAACTTTTTTATGATTTTCTATTCCAAGGGTTTTCAGCGCATTAAGATAAATTCTTTTATCAGGTTTGTTGAACCCCATTTTTTCAGAAGTGAAAACTTCGTCAGCAAAGTCTATAACATGACTCAGTTTCAGGCGGTTTTTCTGTATTTCCTCAAAACCGTTGGTCACAATTGCTATGGTCACATAATCTTCTATGTCCTGCAAAAACTCCAAGGCTCCGTCCAGAAGTATTGCGCTGTTTTTAAGATAATTCTTATAATCTCTGTTCAGCTGTTCTCCGCTGACATCTTTCAGGCCAAATTTTTCCACAACTTTCTGAAAACGCACCTTCTCTATGGTATTTTTCTTTATCTTACCTTTTTCAAACTCACGCCACAGCCTTTCATTGGTGTCATAGTAAAAACGGATATTTTCTTCCGTTACCGGAATGTTATATTTGTTGTACACCTTTGAAACAGAATGTACAGCGCTTTCTTTGAAAGAAACCAAAGTATCATCAAAATCCAAAAGAACGCAGTTGTAATTCATCCTTATACCCTCAACTATCTTTTATCGATATGATAATTATATACTAAACCTCTTCCAAAGGCAACAAAACCGCAAACTGAAATAAAACCCGCAAATTGCGGGCTTTATTTCAGTTTGCAAGAAAGTTTGCCACTGTCAGAATGGCATACCAGCTTTTTTCGTCAATCACACCGTCTATCGGCAGGTTTACTATGCCCTGAACTCCCCTTACAGCGCTTTCTGTAAGAGAGCCAAAATCCCTTTCACCTGTTATCATTGGGCTTACAGGATAGACATTTATTATATAATTCAGGCAGGCCTGCATAATGTTGACATTCGGGCCCCAGTCGCCATTTTTCAACGGCCGTCCGGGATAAACAGGAAAAATCATTATTATCACCTCTGTGTAATAATATGCTGTTTTTCCCGCCTTTGTTAATGCTGTTGTCCGTATGGGTTTACATGTACCATACAATGCTTCACTGATGTGAAATTGGCTTCCAGTGCGTCATGCACTCTCTGGGCTATCTCGTGAGCCTCGTACAAGGACTGTGAACCATCTGCGGAAATTTCAACATCCACATAAATTCTGTTACCGAACAGCCTGGTCCTGATTTCGTCAACAGCCATGACGCCCTGCTGCTGTGATATTAATCCGTTCATCTGCTGTACGGTTTCATCATCACAGGATTTGTCCACCAGTTTGTCAACTGCATCCATGAATATATCATAAGCGGCCTTTATTATAAACACACATATTACAAGGCTGGCCATGCTGTCCAGGACAGGATATCCCAGTCTGGCTCCGAATATACCCACAAAGCTGCCCACACTGCTCAGCGCGTCAGATCTGTGGTGCCAGGCGTCAGCCATCAACGCCCCGGAATTTATCTTTTTAGCCGTCCGGCGTGTGTACCAGTACATCCATTCCTTTACAGCTATGGAAATAACAGCTGCGGCCATTGCCAGCATTGATGGAATCCGTATAGTTCCGCCGGCAAATATTTTTTTCATTCCTTCTACACCGATGCCTGCGCCGGTTACAAACAACAGCACCGCCAGCAGCATACCGGCAATGCTTTCCATTTTTTCGTGTCCGTATCTGTGGGTGCTGTCTGATTCCTTGTTTGCCACAGCCACGCCGGCCATAACCACAAAGGTGCTCAGAACATCGCTGGCAGAGTGCACCGCGTCCGAAATCATTGCCGCCGAGTTTCCTGCAATACCGGCAAACAGTTTGAATGCGCTTAGCAGCGCATTTATGACAATAGTCACAACAGACACTTTCATAGCCAACTTCTTTTCACTCATAAAATCCTCCGAAATGTTTGTTATAGTATAAAAAAATACACATCCACGGAATATAAAATCCCACAGATGTGTCTGCTGCTTTCGCCCACCGCATAGCGGCTGATATATTGTTATCTATTATAACAAAAAACTTTTTAAAGTCAATAGCTTGCTTCAAGCTTTATTGTACAACTTCTATCAAAAAATTACTATTGCAAAACCATAACCATATTTATATAATTATATTCAGCACAGAAATATATTCTATTGACCAGGAAACTCCCCTGTTTTATACACAGGGGAGTTTCTTTATATAATATTACAAAAAGTAAAGGGCAGTGTCTTTTCAGACTGCTGCCCTCTGATATTTATATTGGATAATTAAACCAATTCAATGATTGCCATTTCGGCTGCGTCACCGCGACGGGGACCGATTTTGATTATTCTTGTATAACCACCTGTACGGTCTTCATATTTGGGTGCGAGTTCGTCAAAAACTTTTTTGGCTACATCTTCTTTTGTGATATAGCTGTATACCTGTCTCTTTGAGTGCAATGTATTTGTTTTGCCGAGTGTAATCATTTTTTCGGCCACTGCTCTAACTTCTTTGGCTCTTGTAACTGTTGTTTCAATCTTTCCGTTTTCGAACAGATATGTTACCATAGCTCTCATCATAGCTCTGCGGTGGTCGCTGGTTCTGCCCAGTTTTCTTGTGCCTGGCATGTGAGTCACTCCTTTACTTTATAGACTAATCTTCATCTTTGGGGAAT
>CASFSP010000019.1 GCA_949297385.1 uncultured Oscillospiraceae bacterium | reverse complement strand
TCAAGTTTTTCAGATACCTGTTCACCTTTATCATTTGTTAATCGAGAATACTCAAATAAGGCTGTTGCAGCTGGATTTTCCTCTAAGTATTCTCTTGTACTGGTTGATAATTCAATATCATTTAGATTGATAGAATTAAAAACACCATTTCTAAATAAAAATTCTAGTGGTTTACATTCGCAACCTATTTTTAGAAACAAATAGATTTTAATGGCTTCTATTTGAGCGTCTCTCATTTGTCCTGTCTTTTCAATATAATCGATTATTGGATTAACAGTACATTGATTTGAGCTATACCATTCTTTACACTTATTCTCTATCATTTTATAAAACATACTGTTCCTCCTCGACTAGATCATCTTAAAATGCTTTAGTGCATCAATGATCATTTCTTCTTTTTCTTTAGTACAGTTTGGCTGCTTATTATTATTCTTTGAGAAGTTATAATTTTCTCTTTCTTTGATGCCTAGTTTTTCTTTTACTTGAGCTATATTGAGTGACGATACTTTAGTATCATATTTCTCACGTATATAGTCTTTGATATCATCGTATGTACCCTTGGCTTCGGCTTTGGTTAGGTCTAATTCATCTGTATGTATCTCAATGTTGATATGTTTTTTAGAATTGAGTTTGGACAAAACTACTACCGTCTCCACATGTTTTGTCCTGGGGAACATATCAAAAGGTTGGACAAAATCTACCTTATATCCGTTCCGGCACAGGTATTTGCAGTCGCGGGCGGCGGTGGAGGGGTTGCAGCTTATCATTGAGATTTTCGGCGGATTCATCTGTATAATGGCGTCCAAAGTTTCCTGGTCACAGCCTTTGCGTGGAGGGTCTACCACAACAGCAGTAGGCAGAAATTTTTCTTCAAGCAGCTGTTTTGCCGCCTGCTTTGCGTCAGCACATATAAATCTGGTGTTTACGGCGTTCATTTTTGCTGCATTTATTTTTGCGTTTTCCACTGCCTGGGGTATTATTTCCACACCCACCAGCTGTTTCACTTTATCAGCCATAGATAGACCGATGGAACCGGTGCCGCAGTACATGTCCAGCAGGATATCATCCTGTGTCAGTTCCAGGGATTCTTTTGCTGTTTCATACAGTTTTTGTGCACCGTCATGGTTTACCTGGTAGAAAGAGTGGGGGCTGATTTCTATTTCAACTCCGCACAGAATATCAGTTATTTTACCGGGGCCAAAAACAACTCTGTTTTTTTCTCCCAATATGACATTTGTATTTTTATTGTTTACATTTATAACAATTGTGTGTATAGCCGGAAATTTCTCTTTCAGTTTCTCACATAACCGGCCAAGCTGCGGGAAATCTGCCTTTGTACAAACCAAACATACCATTATCTGTCCGGTAACACAGCCTTTGCGCAGGTATATATGGCGCACAATACCGCTGCGGTCTGTTTCGTCATAGGCTTTTATCCCCAGCTCATTCATGAAGTTGACACAATGCTGTGCAATTTCGTTCAGGTCCTTCGGTTGAAGCAGGCAGTCGGAACATGGGACAAGCCTGTGGCTGCGCCTGGCATAAAAGCCTGTAACAGCCTGTCCGTCAGCGCCGGGCCCCACAGGAAACTGAGCTTTGTTTCTGTAACGGTCAGGTATATCCATGGATTTTGTGGG
Organism: uncultured Oscillospiraceae bacterium; assembly: GCA_949297385.1. Taxonomy (GTDB): domain Bacteria; phylum Bacillota; class Clostridia; order Oscillospirales; family Ruminococcaceae; genus RGIG3102. The sequence continues at coordinate 5,577 of CASFSP010000019.1, read as the reverse complement.
CAGGACGGTACAGTCCAGTTTGCCTATTCTTTCAAAAGCCGCCTTTACAAAATTATGTTTTGCCTTTTTTTCTTCCCGGTAGGTTATATGCTGAAAATCACAGCCGCCGCAAAGGTGGCTGATAGGGCAGGGGGAAGGCTGCCTTTCAGCAGACGGGCTGATAATTTTTTCTATTTTGCCAAAACCATAGCCGGACAGCACTTTTAAAATTTTTATTTCACATATGTCACCTGCTGCGGAATCAGGCACAAATATAACCAGTCCGTCGATTTTGGCAACTCCGTTTCCGTCGCTGGAATAATCTGTTATTTCGCATTTGACGATGTCGTTTTTTTTCAGCATAATCACCTTTTTATATTGTTGGTTCTATATAAACACTCTTGCCGGAAATACTGTAATTTATATCCTTAAACGGATATTCGTTGTTTCGTATATTATTCATAATAAAATCTCTGGCAGAAAAGTATTCGTTGTAGTTTACAAAGCACACTTTGGCAAAGCTGTACCGGGACAGGGTGTTTTCCATTCCAAAGCTTATTCCCGCAATTTCCACATTCTCGCCAAAAGGCTGATACTCCCGGCAGACAGATTCCAGTATCCGGCTGTCAAGGATGATAAAACCTTCATTTGTTTCCTGATTTTCGTTGCAGTAGGCAGCAGCATCCCGGGCGGAAAGGGTCACTTCGTCCAGCTTTTCCAGCGGCACGCCCAGCAACTCTATGTTTTTCAGAAGGCTGTCATAGAATACCTGCTGGACGGTGCTGATATTTTCCGGTTTGATAACCGTGAAATTGAATATCTGGTCTCCATTTTTGTCCGTTATGTTTTCCAGCCACATTTCGTGTATATTCCGGGCAAAAAGCTCTCCGAAATACTCATAGTCAGCGCTGATGGAAAATGCTTTGTCATACCGGTCCAAAGTCCGGCTGTCAATGTTGTTCATAAGGAAAAACACCGGGATATTTTCCTTTTCGCATATCCGGATAATCTCCCGGGCGGTTTCTGTGCTTATATTATCATCCCGTACGGTTACGCTTTCGATGGATTTTATCGTTTCATCATTCAACGCCTGCCGGTAATCCGACGCAGACGCCAGCACAGATTTATCTCCGCTGTCCCCCGTGGAAATACTGTCATAAACCTGCTGGAATGAAGGGGAGATTATATTCAGCCCGTATTTTTCTTCTTTCTCCCGGCAGGCGGTCATAAAAATAACAGTAAGGGTAAAAATTAATATTCTGCCAAAAAATTTCATACTTCACCTGTATTGTCTAAACTTTGGATATATTTGCTGGGTGGAACATTTTTAATTTTTTTGAACACCCTGGAAAAATAAAACTGGTCAAAAAAACCTACTGAAACCGCAATCTGCGATATTGAAAGATTGGTGTTTTTTATCAGATTGCAGGCTTCATTAATTCGGTATTCGGTGAGATAGTCTATGGGCGACTGTCCCAGGTTTGAAATAAACACCCTGTACAGGTGGCTGCGGCTGATGCCCACGGCATTTGCAATGTCGTCCACACTTATATCGGTGGAATAGTTGAACTGAATAAATTTTATCGCATCAATAACATAGCTGGACTGTGTAGCGGGCTGAGCCGGTGAAAGCCGCCGACCTTCTTCAATCAGCGCAGCAAGGAAAAGATACAGATATCCTACCATAGCCACAGAATTGCTCATTGCGTTGCCGCTGTGGGCATATATCTGGTAAAGATATTCTTTGCACGCTTCAAAATTTTTGGGCGCATAAACCGGGCGCGCTTCACTGAAAGGAAGGTTGGAAATAGCTCTTTGGGCATAGGTGCCGTTAAAGCCAACCCAGTAATATTCCCATGGGTCGTGCTCATCTGCAATATAGTGTACAACCTGTGATGGTTTTATCAGAAACATATCGCCGGCTTTCAGCTCAAAAGTTTTGCCGTCGCAGGTATATCTGCCTTTACCGGATAAAACCATGTGTATCAAAAAGTGGTCGCGTACGCCGGGCCCCCAGGAGTGGCTAGGGGCGCAGCTCTGCAAACCACAGTTAAAAATTGCCAGACTTACATTGTCTGACAGCTCCTGTTTATAAGAATGTCTGTATGGATTTGTCATTTTGTACCTCCTACCCAAGTCAATATATATAATAAGGTATTTATCGATAAAAATCAACAAAAATCCATATTTTATTTTAAAATATTTTAATTTGCCGTTTATTTTGATATAATAAAATAAAAAGCCGGAAATATAACCGGTTTAAAACGAGGAAATATATGACAACAGCACAATTTATAAATGCCGTAACTGATAAAGAATTTGACAGGTCTTTTGCAGCTTTGTATGGAAAGTCAGATGAGAAGATATCTGCACAAAGACAGCGATATACAAATGCGCTGGAAAGTTTTGGAAGGCTTTTTGGCATGGACAGACAGATAGCCGTTTACACCGCCCCCGGCAGGACAGAATTGGCCGGCAACCATACAGACCACAACAAAGGCAAGGTGCTGGCAGGTGCAGTGAATATAGACGCTGTTTGCATAATAAGCCCCAATGGCGGCTTTGGCGTGAATGTTTATTCCGAAGGCTATGGGCAGGCAGCAGATTTTGATTGCCGGTATACAGATAAATCAGAGGACGAAAAGGGCACATCTCAAAGTCTTGTTAAAGGAGTGTGCCGGGCGTTGAAGGCAAAAGGAGCCGTCCTGTCAGGGTTTGATGCCTATGTTTTTTCCGATGTTGCCCAGGGCAGCGGTCTTTCCTCCTCTGCGGCTTTTGAGGTGGTTATAGCCCAGGCGATAAACGGCGAGTTCTGCGGCGGAAAGTATTCACCGGTGGAACTGGCACGCGCCGCGCAGTTTGCGGAAAATGAATATTTCGGCAAGCCCAGCGGTCTTATGGATCAGCTGGCATGCAGTGTGGGCGGTGTGGCAGCCATAGATTTTGCCGATGAGGAGAAACCCCAGGTCAGAAAGCTGGAATTTGACATGGAAGAGGCTGGTCTGGCCTTATGTGTGGTTGATACAGGGGCTTCCCATGCAAACCTTACCGACGAGTATGCACGGATAAAGGAAGAAATGTGCCGCGTTGCCGCAGTGCTGGGCAAGAATTTCCTCGGGCACAGCAGCAAAGAATGTCTTTTGGAAAATTTCCGGCAGGTGAGAAAGACAGCCGGAGACAGGGCGTTTATCAGGGCGATGCACTTTTACGATGAATGCGAAAGGGTACAGCAGCGGGTAAACGCGATAGAAGTCAAAAGTACAGAGAATTTTTTGCAGGTAATTCAGTGCTCCGGACATTCTTCTTTTGAGTATAATCAGAACGCTTATTGTGCAAGTGATGCCGCCAGCCAGCCGGTCAGCGTGGCGCTGGCCATGGCGCAAAGCTTTTTGCAGGGCAAAAGAGCAGCATGGAGATTGCAGGGCGGCGGTTTTGCCGGAACGATAATGTGCTTTGTGCCCAAAGCTGAATCTGGTGCTTTTTCAGAGTATATGGACAGTTATTTCGGCCGCGGTTCCTGTATGACACTGTCAATGAGAAAATACGGCGCCGTAAAATTAAGTAAAAGTATTGTATAGACAAAACCGGGAAAATGTTGTATCATATCTTTTACTTATAGTTTACATAATATTGACTTGATGAGGTGTAAAATGTTTTCCCAATCCATAGCGCTGATAGTCTTTTCCTGTATTATCATAGGTATGCTGGTGCGGAAGCACAGCGTAAAAAGCGGGCTGTATACAGCACCGATACTGTTTATGCCTGTGGCGCGAATGCTGATTTATCCGCTGACCAGAGTTTTGTTGCCTGTGCGGCAAAGCGCGGCTGACCTTCCGGAGCATTTTGTCCGTGTGATAATATATGTGGTTTTTCTTGTGGTTGCCTGCGTTATTATAGGCATGCTTTCCGCCTTTATAAAAAATAAAAGAGCCAGAGTAGCTTATGCGGTTGCTTTCTGCGGTTACAGCGCTTTTCTTGCCCTGGCGTACATTAAAGAAGTTATGATGTCTGTCTGACAGATGAAATAAAAACAACCTGCTTGTGGCAGGTTGTTTTTTTACAGTTTAAAATCTTCCCGTGAAAATTCCGGCAGCTTGGGACGCCTTCTTGGAATGCGCTTTGTGGGCATATACTCAAATTTGCCGCAGGAATAAAAAGGGGAAACTATGCCTTTTTTGCTGCACAAAATCATTGCATTGTCGCTGGATCGGCTTCCGTGCCGGCAGTATTCGCAGGCCGGCTCTATATTATTGCCGAACAGCTTTTTGTTCTGTTTGAAAATAGACATAATTTCACCTCTTTTTTATTATATATCATCATCTTTGTTTAGTAAACAGTTTATTGCTGTCAAATATACACAGAAATATGACTGAAATCACAAAAAGTGTGGCTGAAATTTCTATGCTGTTCTGATAGCCTTTTACAACAACAGACCCTGCGGCATTTACTGCCGCTGCCACCGGAAAAAGATTTTTCAACACGCTGAAAACCAAAACAGATATGGGTATATGCAAAAATCTGGAGAAAAAAAGCAGTTTTACAATCTGCGGATCCTGCGAAAAATAAGCGGTTTGTGCCAGGGTGCAGGCCGGCAGAAAGCTGATGCATAGGCACACAGCCGTAGAGTTGGCCCCTGTCAGCTGACTGACTTTCAAAGCGCCGGATGTGACCTCTGTCATGGCACACAGTATAGCTTTGAATACAGAGTTATTTATGTAAAGTAACATAACTTCACACATGCAGTAAAACACGACAACAAAACCGCATACCGAAAGCATGCTTTTTGCTGCCTCGCCTATGCTTTCCACAAGTGACGGGTTTTGCTGTGCAACTGCCAGCGGCCTTGTTTCTTCATATTCCATAAAAAATGACATTACAAAAGCAGTTATCAGCCCTGCGGCAGCAGTGGAAATGAATATCATGACGCCAAGATTGAAATTTCCCAGGTATCCGACACCCACTGCAAAAGCACAAAAAGCAAAGGAATTCCCCACCATGCTTACGGAAAGCAACTGTGTGGCTCTGCGGTTGTAGCCCAGGTCTGCCATCTTTTTCAGCAGACCGGCAGCGACGGTAAATCCACCCACAAATGACAGCAGAACATATGCCGGGTAGTGATTATCTTCCACCCTCATCAGCCTGGCAAACCACCTGAAAGGTTTGCTCAGCACCGGTATAAAACAGCTGGCGGAAATATAATTGGATACCACCATAAAAAGAAAAAGAGAAGGTATCACATTGTTATAGCACAAGGACAGGGCACTTTTCACATACTGCATCACCGCCTGGGGTTTTGACAATATTGCCACGGAAAAGAAAATCACAAAAAACAACCTGATATTTTTATTATTTATCATACCGTTACCTCACTGGTAAATATATATGTTACAAAGCAGATTTATAGGTGAGTTATTTATGAAAATCAAAAAAAACGGTGACAGCCTGATACAGGCTTTAAAAACTGTGGCAGAAAGGGACGCGGGCGTGCGGCCTACATTCCTTTCCCTCGACACCCGGGGCAACATATTGATAGAAGGCTTTAAAAAGCTGATAGAATATGACAATGAAAAAATAAGTCTCAATGCAGGGATAAAAAAC
>CASFSP010000018.1 GCA_949297385.1 uncultured Oscillospiraceae bacterium | reverse complement strand
TCCTATCTCGCTGACCCTTACCGGGACAGCTTTCTTATTATATCACCGTTTCTGCCTCTTGTCAACTACTTTTTTTAACTTTTTTAAAGTTTTTTTCGCTGTTCTCTGAAGCGTTACCCTCTTGGGCTCGGTGATATATATGTTACAACATTTTTCGGCATTTTGCAAGCATTTTTTTCAATATATGCCACTTTTTATGTTTTTAACAGTTTTTATTCAGATGTATTATATATTTTGTCCAAAAGGCTTATATTAAGGCTATTCCATAAATCTTTTTCGCATTTTTGCAATGATTTTTCTTTCTTTTCTTGATATCTGTACCTGCGTTTTACCCAAAATCTGTGCAGTTACCGCCTGGGTTTTGTTTTTAAAAAATCGAAGATATATTATCTTCTTTTCTTCCCCGTCAAGGTCGCTTATGGCGTATTTGAGACCCATCATATTTGTAAGCTCTTCTTCCGCGCTTTCTATGGGGATATCAAATTCACTCTGACCATCCTCATCTTCAAAGACTGCTGTAAGCGACATGGGAGGAGTAGACGCAGATACAGCCTGGGCAACATCTTCGGTTGCAACCGACAGGTGAGCGGCTATCTCTTTCAGCGTCGGCTCCTGCCCCAGCTTCTTCTGCAAGAAATCCCTGGCGCTGTTCACTTTCAGCGACAGTTCTTTTACACTGCGCGTAACCTTGACCATACCGCCGTCGCGGAACAGCTTTTTGATTTCCCCCAGTATCACCGGAACTGCATAGGTTGAAAACGCGACACCTCTTGTTGTGTCAAAAGCATCATAAGCTTTTATCAGGCCTACACATCCGGAAGCGTACATTTCTTCATATTCTATTCCTTTGCCGCGGAAGCGGTTGGCGCAGGCATGGACAAGGCCCAGGTTGTCCTCTATAAACTTTTCTCTTTGAGTGTCTTTGCTTTCTTTAAGACCTACTGACATACAATACCCCTTATCCGATATTCTTTGTCATAACAACCTTTGTTCCCTTTCCCGGTTTAGAATAAACTTTTATTTTATCCATAAAAGTCTGCATGACAGCAAAGCCAAGGCCGGCTCTTTCTCCGGCGGCATCAGTGGTAAACATTGGCCGCATGGCCTGCCGAACATCTTCTATTCCTATTCCGTTGTCCCTGACTGTTACAGTCAGCTTGTCCCCTTTCAGTTTGGTTGTTATGTACACAGGGCCGCAGCTGTCCGGATAAGCATGCACAACACAGTTGGTAACAGCTTCACTTACGGCAGTTTTGATGTCATTTATCTGCTCGATTGTGGGGTCAAACTGCATACAGAAAGACGCAACGCTCATACGGGCAAAAGACTCGTTTACAGATTTGGACGGAAAAGATATCCTGAAATAATTTTCGTTTTGCATAACTCTCTCCTGAATTCAGATATTCTGTATAGTTTTTATACCAGCAAGGGCCAGTATCCTGCCTGTCTGCCTGTCAACACCTTCCACATAAAGGCTGGCTTTGCAGTCGGCACAAAGTTTTGATCTGGCCAACACCAGTCCTATCCCGGAAGAATCCATAAAAGTCACCTTGGAAAAATCCATAACAACTATTCCGGGCATAATCTTCAAAATCTGCCTGTCTATTTCATCTCTTATCCGCCGCGCTCCGTGATGATCTATTTCGCCTATAAGACTGACGGTAAGTTTTGATTTGTCCTGAAAAAACTCTACGCTTGTCATTGCTCCTCCTTTTACAGCTTGTCTATGGATATATAATAAGATAATAATGATAAAAAAAATGTCGCTTATAGTAAGCGACATTTAAAAATATATTTATAGAAATTATTTATTCTCCCGCAGTTTTTCCACAAGATATGCGCGGGCATCGGAAGCCAGATACAAAGAGCCGAAAATAAGCAGTCCGTTTTCCCGGTGGGTCAAACCTTCATCTATTGCCGATGTGACCCGGTCAAAAGCCTGAACATACTTTATATTTTTTGAGGCCATCTCTGCCAGCTGCCGGCTGTCTATTGCGCGGCTGCCGTGCAGGTTTACCGTATAAAGCCTGTCTATATACGGGGAAATCATCGAAATTATATCCATCGGCTGTTTGTCGGACAGTGAAGCCCACACCGCTGTAAGTCCGGACAGTGAATTTTCCTGCAAAACTTTTATCAGTGCGCTTATACCGTCAGTATTATGGCCACCGTCGATTATTATCAGCGGTTTTTTGCTGATTACCTCTATCCTTGCCGGAAAAGAGGTACCTTCAATACCTTTGGCTATATCCTCATCACTTATTTCAAAGCCGTAATCCCTCAGCTGACGCATGGCTTCTATAACCACTGACGCATTATAGCTCTGATGAATTCCTGTAAACGCCTGATTTATTTTAATTTCCTTGTACTCCAGCTGTGACTGCATAAAGCCGATATGACTGCTTTTTATCTGTGATATATCCGGAATTATCAGAGGAGCAGAGTTTTCCTCGGCTTTTTGAACCACAACATCGAGGGCTTCTTTTTCCAGCGCCGGATAACATATCACCGGTCTGCCTTTTTTTATTATTCCAGCTTTCTGCAGCGCTATCTGCGCCAGCGTGTCTCCCAATATCCGCGTGTGGTCATAACTTATATTCATTATACAACTAACCAGACAGTCTTTGATTACATTTGTGCTGTCCAGCAATCCGCCTATGCCAACTTCCAGACACACCACATCGCATTTTTCCATGTTGAAATAATAAAAAGCAATGGCGGTAACTGTTTCAAATTCCAGTATCTGCAAGCCTTCCTCGGCGCTTATTTTGTCCCGGTAATATTTTACCTTTTCGGTAATATCCGCAAGGGTCTGTCCGGGTATATATTCGCCGTTTATGGAAATGCGCTCTGTAAAATCTATTACAAAAGGTGATATATTCAGTCCCACTTTATATCCGGCTGTGCGCAGGACATTTGCGCACATGGCGGCACAGCTGCCCTTTCCGTTGGTGCCTGCTATATGAACATACTTCAAATTGTCCTGTGGGTTGCCCAGATATTCCAGAAGTCTGCGCATGCCCCGGTGAAAATCTGTTTTCTTTACCCTGGGGCGCGAATGAATATATTCCAAAGCCTGTTCGTATGTCATGCAACAACACCTCTTTAAATTTCAGTCAATTATGTAATATTTTTAATATACACTATATATATAATAAAGGCAACATAAAAAGCAGGCTTATGCCTGCTTTTTTATACTTATTTCAAAGCCCGTAAGCTTTCTTCAATTTTTGCTTTTTTGTCCACGGCTGCTGCCAGTTTAGCTTTTTCGCCTTCAACCACAGCTGCGGGAGCCTTTGACATAAAGCCCTGATTGTTCAGTTTGGAAGATATAATCTGAATATCTTTTTCCACTGACGCCAGCTCTTTGGACAACCTGGCTGTTTCTTTTTCTTTATCAACCAGGTCGCCCGTGGGAATAAATGCCCTGGCGCCGTCCACAACAATCTGAGAATAAAGCTTGGCATCTCCGTCAAATTTGTCGGTTATCTGCGTTTCCTTTGCAAAAGCAAATTTTTCCACAAAACTCAGGCCCTGTCTGAAATCATCCGCATAATCTGTCTCTATTATCAGATGAGTTTTATTGGTGGGATGTGCGCCCAGCTGTGCACGCAAAGCTCTGATTTCTTTGGCAAGGGAAAAAATCCTGTTAAGGGAATTTTCTTCCTTTTCAAAGTTCAGCTCTTCTTTGTACTCCGGCCACCGGCTTACCATTATGCTGCCTTCGTTGTTTGGCAGTGCCTGGTAAATTTCCTCGGTGATAAAGGGCATAAACGGATGAAGAAGTTTCAGTGCGCCGCTCATCACATAAACCAGCACCCTTCTTACATTGTCCTTTGCCTGCCGGTCGTCGCCATTCAGTCTGGTTTTTGCTATCTCTATATATCTGTCACACAGCTGATCCCAGATAAAGTCATAAGCTTTCTGTGCTGCAAGGCCCAGGTCAAAATTATCCAGATTTTCGGTAGCCGCTTTGGCTGTGGAGTTGAGGGCGGATATTATCCACTTGTCTTCCTGTTCCAGCTTTTCAGGCAGGCCGGGAGCTATTTCCCCGTCGATATTCATCAGTATAAACCTGGCCGCATTCCACAGCTTGTTTGCGAAATTGCGGGAAGCTTTTACCTTTTCATCCGAATACCTGGTGTCACTGCCGGCGGATGAACCGGTAGCCAGGGTAAATCTCAGTGCGTCGGCACCGTACTGGTCAATTACCTCCAGCGGATCAATACCGTTGCCCAAAGATTTGGACATTTTAACACCGTTGGCATCGCGCACAATACCATGGATAAATACATTTTCAAAGGGTGTCTGTCCCATGTGCTCTACGCCGGAGAATATCATTCTGGCAACCCAGAAGAATATTATGTCGTATCCGGTTACCAGTGTGCTGGTGGGATAGAAATATTTCAGGTCTTCGCTGTCTTTATCCGGCCAGCCCAAAGTTGAGAAAGGCCAGAGGGCAGATGAGAACCATGTGTCCAGTGTATCCTCATCCTGTTTCAGGTTGGTGCTGTGACATTTCGGACATTCGTGGGGAGCTTCTTTGGCAACAATCAGCTCACCGCAGTCCTGGCAGTACCAGGCGGGTATTCTGTGGCCCCACCACAGCTGACGGGAAATACACCAGTCTTTGATGTTTTCCATCCAGTGATAATAAATCTTGTCAAAACGCTCGGGAACAAACTTTGTCTGTCCGCTTCTTACAGCCTCAATGGCAGGTTTTGCCAGAGGTTCCATCTTTACAAACCACTGTTTTGAAATCATCGGCTCGATATTGCTGTGACAGCGGTAGCAGGTGCCGACATTGTGTTTGTAAGGTTCTGTTTTTACCAGGTATCCCTGCTCCTGCAAATCTTTTACTATCGCTTTTCTGGCCTCGTATCTGTCCATACCGGCATATTTGCCTGTATTTTCGGCCATGTGGGCGTCATCTGTGAATATTTTTATAACTTCCAGACCGTGTCTTTCGCCAACCTCATAGTCGTTGGGGTCATGAGCAGGTGTCATTTTTACTGCGCCTGTACCAAATTCTTTTTCAACATAGCTGTCGGCAAATATAGGTATTTCCCTGCCAACCAGCGGCAGAATACAGGTTTTGCCCACAAGATGTGTATATCTTTCATCATCGGGGGCAACACAAACACCGCTGTCGCCTATCATTGTTTCCGGACGGGTGGTGGCAACTACAATATATTCATCACTGTCTTTTATCGGGTATTTGATGTGCCACAGGCTGCCGTCCTGCTCTGTAAACTCAACCTCTGCATCGGAAATGGATGTCAGGCAGTGAGGGCACCAGTTTATCAGCCTTTCACCGCGATAGATAAGACCTTTGTTGTACAGGTTTACAAAAACTTCCTTTACTGCTTCGCTGCAGCCTTCGTCCATTGTAAAGCGCTGTCTGTCCCAGTCGCAGGAAACGCCCATCTTTTTCAGCTGTTCAACAATCCTGCCGGCATATTTTTCTTTCCATGCCCAGGCCCTTTCCAAAAAAGCCTCACGGCCTATATCTTCTTTTGTCAGGCCTTCCTTCGCCATAGCCTCTACAATTTTGGCTTCTGTGGCGATAGACGCATGGTCAGTGCCGGGCAGCCACAGGGCGCTGTAACCGCTCATTCTCTTGTAGCGGATAAGTATATCCTGCAAAGTGTTGTCCAGCGCATGACCCATATGCAGCTGACCGGTGATGTTCGGGGGCGGCATAACAATGGTGTATGGCTTTTTGTCTTTGTCAACAGTGGCGTGGAAATATTTTTTGTCCAGCCACATCTGATAGATTTTGTCTTCAACCTGTTTCGGGTTGTAAACTTTCTCCAGTTCTTTCATATCAGTTCTCCTTTTCTATTTTTCAGGAGCAGAAAAAAATATAAAAAAATAACCGCCCCATAAAATATGGGACGATTTTAAAAACCGTGGTACCACCCAAATTGACACCATAAGGCGCCCGCTTGATTTTCTTTAACGCAGAAGGTAACGGACAAGGCTACTGCTGTTCACCCCATCAGCTCGGAAGCTACACAAACGCACCCCGACTGCCGAACTTTCACCTGCATCGGCTCTCTTTTCAAGTCGTGTATACGCCGCCTCTTCGTCAACGCTTTTACTTATATTTTTATTTTATTTTAATACCTGGGCCCAAAAAAGTCAATATGACACAAGAATTTTATGCTTGCATTTAACATAAAGATACAGTAAAATGAATTAGATAAAATCAGAGAGGTGAAAAAAATGGCAGAATTCAAATATGAAATTGTTGAAAAACTTGGTGTTATCAGTCAGGGCAAAGGCGGTTGGGCCAGAGAGCTGAACCTGGTATCCTGGGGCGACAGAGAACCCAAATACGATATAAGAGACTGGTCTCCCGACGGAACAAAAATGGGAAAAGGCATTTCCCTGACAGCGGAAGAACTGGCTGTTCTCAAAGAGATATTGGAAGAGATTGAACTGTAATGGACTACAAGCGGGAATTTCTGGAAATTTTTCAAGACAAGGTACACCGAAACGGCGCACGGCGCATGCTGGAATGGCTGGCCGCAACAGATTTTTTCACAGCGCCTGCCAGCACCAGATATCATGGTGCCTGCGAAAGCGGCCTGGTGATGCACAGCCTTAATGTTTACAAGGTTTTGAAAGAGCGCAACGACAGGCTGGGTGAAGAAAAGTATTCTGACGAAAGCGTTGCCATTGTGGCCCTTTGTCACGATTTCTGCAAGATAAATTTCTACCGCGAAGGCAGCCGCAATGTAAAAAACGAGGCCACCGGGCGGTGGGAAAAGGTAAAAGTATATAATGTGGAGGATGCTTTCCCCTACGGACACGGTGAAAAAAGCGTGTTTCTTATAGAGAGATTCATGCGTCTGTCCACCGAAGAGGCAATGGCCATAAGATGGCACATGGGCGGTTTTGACGACAGCGCCAAAGCCGGAAATTTTGCCCTCAGCGAGGCGTACAGAAGATATCCGCTGGCAGTTATGACCCATCTGGCGGACCTGGAAGCCACATACCTGCTGGAAAAAGGCACTTCCAGCGTAAACAAGAAATAATCCAAAGCCGAAGTTGATACTTCGGCTTTTGTTGTATATGTACACATCGGCGCAGTTTTTTCTGCACTTTACCCATTGCCCGGGTACAGACATATTTGTTATGATTAAAGTAAAATATAGGACGATGAAAGGAAATATTTATGGACAGTACATTTTTTGACCAGTATCACGACAGAAGCAATACCGGGGCCTACAAATGGGAGGCACACAAAGTGCCCGGCCCTTACTACTCCCCCGTTCCGGCAGACGAAATAGTACCGATGTGGATTGCCGACACCGACTTTGCCACAGCGCCCAGCGTTGTTGAGGCAATCGCCAAAAGAATAAGCCATCCGCTGTTCGGCTATACAATTCCGTCACCGGAATATTTTGCCGCCATCAGCCGGTGGCATGAAAAACGCTACGGCAACCCGGATGTAAAAGCACAGCACATTCTCAATCATACATCAGTTCTGGCAGGTGTAGGCGCAGCCATAGAAGCCTTTACCCTTCCCGGGGAAAACATTCTGATAAACCAGACCACTTACACCGGTTTCCAGAGCACTGTAAAAAATCTGGGCAGATTTCTGGTTTACTCACCGCTGAAAAAGGATGAAAACGGAATTTACCGCATGGATTTTGAGGATATGGAGAAGAAAATAATATCCGAAAAAATTACAATGATGATATTCTGTTCTCCCCACAACCCCACCGGCAGGGTATGGGAAAAAGAAGAGGTGGAAAGCGTTGTAAACCTTTGTGCCAAACATGGGGTAAAACTGGTTTCTGACGAAATATGGGCAGACTTTGTGGTAGATTTCACATGTCATCACACTCCAACCCGGTCAGTCAGCGACAAGGCCAAAGAGATAACCATATCCATGTACGCTCCGTCCAAAACATTCAACCTGGCAGGCCTTGCCGGTTCTTATTCTGTGACATACAATCCGCTGCTGAAAGACAAAATAAGCAAGGTAGTAGAGGCAAACCATTCAGGTGCTGTCAGCATATTGTCCATCGCAGCCTGCACCGGCCGGTATCAGGGCGGCAGCGAATATGTGGATGAAATGCTGAAATATGTGAGAAAGAACCAGGAGCTCATGTGTGAATTTTTCAACAGCTGCGCAGGCGTCAGCGCAGAGCTGCCCCAGGGAACTTATGTGCTGTGGGTGGACTTTGCCGGCACCGGAGAAGATGTGGGCGTTATCAGGGATAAACTGAAAGAAGTGGGCGTTATAACCACCGACGGACGCGGCTATCACGGAAAGACTTTCCTGCGCTTTAACTGCGCATGTCCCAGAGCCAACTGCGAAAAAGCAATCAAGGCTATGAAAAAAGTTTTCAGCTCTAAATAATTAAAACAGCAAAACAAAAAGGGATGTTAAAAACATCCCTTTTATTTTGTTGCTAATTACTGTTTTTCAGAGTCTTCTGTTTGTGCATCTTCGCTGTCTGCATTTTCTTTATCCTGCACAGCTTCCTGCGATGTTTCTTCTGTCTCTGCTGCCTGCTGCGCCAGCAGTCTGTCCCTTTCGGCTATTTCTTCGTCGGTCATCATTCTGCCCATAGCCTCATTATATACACCTGCTGCTCTCCACTTTCTTATTCTTATTCTGGATATTACAAACAGTACTGCCAGGAACAGTCCCCGGGCCAGAGCGAACACTTTCATCACATTGACATACATCTCCCAACCCGGGCTGAGTTTGTTGTGTGTGCCGCCCAGAACATCGCTCATGTCATATATTGATGTCATGTCATTGTCAAAACGGTACTGGCTGGCCAGACCCAGCAATGCTATAGAAGTGTCTTCGATGTTGCCTTTTTTTGCCTCCGTGTCAAACGAGAAAGAACCGTCATCTCGCTGATAGCTCATCAGCCATTTTGTCAGGTCTTTTCCCTCTACATCAGTTGCGGTAATGCCGGCGGTATTCAAAGCTATTATTGTAGATGTTATATCATCCAGGCTGTCATCTTCCCTGATATGTGTTATAAGATAGTCAGCGCCTGCCTGAACTGCATCTTTTACACTTTCTTCTCCTGTCAGTGCCAAAGCTGTCACAGCGCTGGCTGTGACTTTTATCGGGGTGTCAGTCATGCCTTTATAGGTAAAGCTGCCGTCCTGCTGCTGCAAAGACATGGTAAAGTCAATGAGGTCCTGTCTTTCCAGGTCGCCCTCTTCGTACATTGCATACTTGCCGCTTTCTAGTGCTGTCAGGGCATTGATTTTGTTTATATAGCCGCCTTCCAGCACAACACTGTCAAAGCTGATGCCCATTATCAGGTTTGCCGCAGAAGTTTTGTCAGCATGTTTACCCAGCGCAGTAAATGCCAGTATTACCCTGGGATATCCGTCAGAATAAACCTCGCCTTTTTCCCCCAGCACATAGCTGTTGCGGCTTATCATGCTGTTCATGGCGGACTCATACACTGTTACCCTGTTGTGCCAGTAATCTATATAATTACTTCTCAGCAATGCTATAATCATTACTTCATCACCGTAATCCGGCTTTGTATTTTTCTTTACAAGATATTTCCCGGCGCTGTTTATAGACTGTCCGATAGCTGTTTCATCGCTGACTTTGGACGAAGAACAGCCTGCCAGGGAAAATGTGAAAATTATCGCCAGAAACAGGGCGATAAAACGCTTTGAATTTTTCATTTTTCCTCCCAAAATACGCTGCAATATGCGGTCATATCTAATAATTTATCAAATGTGGGCAATAATGTCAATTTATTATAAAAAATAACTACTAAATTTCACAACAATGTGGTATACTCTATACGAAAAAATTATTCGGAGCATTGAAAATGGAAATTTTAGATAAAAACCAATATGATGAATTTGACCGGTTCTGCGCTTCTCACCCCCACGGCGCGTTTCAGCAAAGTCCGCGCTGGGGACATGTAAAAACCGAGTGGGACAGCGAGATTGTAGTCAGCAGAGACGAAAACAGAAAAATAACAGGCGGCATTTTTATCCTTATCAGGAAAATAGGAATAAAAAGCATGATGTATGCCTGCCGCGGCCCGGTGTGCGACTATGACGACCCGGAAATGATAAAAGACCTGATCAGCGGTGTAAAGCAGGTGGCCAAAAAGCACAAAGCTTATATATTCATAATGGATCCGCTGGTCATGGTGGACGATGAAAAAACAATATCAATGTTCAGACAATGCGGACTTGAATTAAAGGAGCACGCGCGGTTTTACCGGACCATACAGCCCAGATACAACTACATGCTGCGCTATATAAAAGATTTGACCTGGGACGAACTGATGGCAAAAATGAACAGAGACACAAGATACTATCTGCGTTACCCGGAGAAAAAAGGCGTTGTGTGCAAGAACATGGGCCTTGACGGGCTTGATGATTTTTACAAAATCTATTCTGACACAGGTGTAAGACAGCACTTCACCACCAGACCCAAAGAATATTTTGCAAAAATGCTTAACGCTTTGGGCGACAACTGCCGTCTTTATATGTGCTATTATCAGGACAAACCCCTTTGCGGCGGTGTTGCCGTACAGTACGCCGGTACAACCAGCCATGTGTACGGATGTTCCACAGATGAAATGAGAAATATGCGTCCGACCTATCTTTTGCAGAAATATCTTATGACATGGGCACTGGAAGGCGGCTGCCATACCTACGATATGCAGGGTGTTGCCCCCAGCCCGCAGGACAGCGTAGAACTGTACCGCATACTGGAATTCAAATCCAACTTCACCGGAGAAGTGGTGGAAACTGCCGGCGAATTCACCATAACATTTGACAGTTTTTACGCCAAGGCTGTCGACACAGCCCTTAAAATAAGAAGGAAGCTTAAAAAGCACGGATAACCGAAATCCAAACGGCTGAAAACAGCATTTAGGCTTGTTTTTAGCCGTTTTTTTTGATATTATAATATGTATATTTGTATTTGATTGGTGATTTGACAAACTATTTTGAACAAAGAGGTAAAAAAATGGAAGAGAAAAAATTCTATATAACCACACCTATCTATTACCCGTCTGACAATCTTCATATCGGCCACAGCTATACAACAGTAGCCTGTGATGCTCTTGCAAGATATAAAAGGTTGCAGGGTTATGATGTAATGTATCTTACAGGCAGTGATGAACACGGCCAGAAAATTCAGGACAAAGCCGCTGCTGCCGGAAAAACACCGAAAGCTTATGTTGACGACATCGTTGCAAACATAAAGGACCTGTGGAAACTGCTGGACATCAGCTATGACAGATATATCCGCACCACAGATGACTATCATGTACGGGCTGTACAGAAAATCTTCAAAGCCCTGTATGACAAAGGCGATATTTACAAAGGCTTTTATGAAGGCATGTACTGCAAACCCTGCGAAACCTTCTGGACCCAGAGCCAGCTGGTTGACGGAAAATGTCCTGACTGCGGACGCGAAGTTTACGCAGCAAAAGAAGAGGCATATTTCTTCAAACTGTCCAACTATGCCGACAGACTTCTGAAATATTACGAGGATAACCCGCAGTTTATCCAGCCGGAAGCCAGAAAAAATGAAATGATCAGCTTTATCAAACAGGGCTTGCAGGATCTGTGTGTTTCAAGAACAACCGTTAAATGGGGCATCCCGGTAACCTTTGACCCGGATCACACCATTTATGTATGGGTAGATGCTCTGTCAAACTATATCACCGCCCTGGGATACGAAAACGACAGATACAACGACTATGAAAAATTCTGGCCTGCCGATATACATGTTGTGGGCAAAGAAATCCTGCGTTTCCACACAATTATATGGCCCGCCATGCTGATGGCACTGGATCTGCCGCTGCCCAAAAGAGTATTTGGTCACGGCTGGCTGCTGCTGGAAGGCGGCAAAATGAGCAAGAGCGTGGGCAATGTAGTTGACCCAGTGGTTCTGTGCAACCGCTATGGCGTTGACGCCGTAAGATATTTCCTTCTCAGGGAAGTGCCTTTCGGCAACGACGGCGTATACACCCACGAAAGCCTTATCGCCAGAATAAATTCCGACCTGGCCAATGACCTGGGCAACCTGGTATCCCGCACAGCGGCGATGATTGAAAAATACTTTGACGGCACACTGCCGGCAGAGCGCCAGAGCGCTGAAGTTGACAGCGAGCTGATTTCCATGTGTGAAAATCTTACATCCATCACAGACAAGTATATGGATGAGCTGAGCATACCCCAGGCACTGAATGAAATATTCAAAGTGGTTCAGCGCGCCAACAAATACATTGATGAAACACAGCCCTGGGTACTGGCCAAAGACAGCGCCAACAACCCCCGCCTGGCAACCGTATTGTACAACCTGGTGGAAGCTCTCAGATTTGTGGCGACACTTTTGCAGGCTTACCTGCCCAACACCACACCAAAGATTGCACGGCAGATGGGCTACACCGCAGACGAACTTACATTTGACAGTCTGAAAAAATTCGGTTATAAAAAAGAGGTAAGCGTACACAAAGGTGAGGTTATCTTCCCCAGAATAGACGCTGAAAAAGAACTGGCAGCCATAGCCAAAGAAGAAGCCGAGAAAAAAGCCGCCAGACTGGCCCGGCAGGAAAAAGAACAGAAAGCCGAGACCGCCGTCCCGATAACAATTGAAGATTTTGCAAAGGTAAACCTCATTGTCGGCGAAGTAAAAAACAGTGTTCCGGTGGAAAAATCCGACAAACTGCTGAACAACACCATTTTTGACGGCAAACGCGAAAGAACCATTCTTTCCGGTATCAGACAGTGGTACTCACCCGAAGACCTTATAGGCAAAAAAGTTATCATAGTTGATAACCTTGCCCCCCGCAAAATGCGTGGATTGTTAAGCGAAGGAATGTTGCTGGCAGCAGATATGCCCGATGGCAGCGCCAAAGTTATATTTGCAGACGACAGCACACCTGCCGGCAGCAAAATAAGATAAAATTACACATACTCTGCCCTTTTACAGGGCAGAGTATTGTTTTTAATCTGTTTTTATTATAGAATATATTTAAACAAACACTTATGAGAGGTATCATGGGAAAAATATTTGACAGTCACAGCCACTATAATGACAAGGCATTTCAGGAAGATTATCCGCAGATACTGCAAAAGATACAGCAGGCCGGCGTGGACAGAGTTATAAATGTAGGCGCAGACCTTGAATCTTCACGACTGGCGCTGAAACAGGCCAGAGAAAACGATTTTATGTACTGCAGCATCGGAATACACCCGGAGACAGCCGGCCAGGCGCTGGACGATTCTGTAATGTCACAGCTGGAAGAGATGCTGGCAGACCCAAAGGCAGTAGCTGTGGGTGAAGCTGGACTGGATTACTATTACGATGAAAGAGAAAGCGACCGGGTGCAAAAGGAAGCGTTTATCCGACAGATAGAACTGGCAAACCGACTGGATAAACCGCTGATTATCCACACCCGTGACGCGATGAAAGATACTTTGGACATTTTGGAACGGCACCCGCTGAAACACGGTGTGGTGCACTGCTATTCCGGCAGCCGGGAAAGCTGCAAAACCCTGGTAAAAATGGGACTCTATATAGGTTTTACCGGTGTTGTCACCTTCAAAAATGCCCGCAGAGCATTGGAAAGCCTTCATGTGGTGCCATTGGAAAGACTTCTGATAGAGACCGACTGCCCTTATATGGCCCCCACCCCTTTGCGTGGACAGAGATGCGACTCTTCCATGCTGCATTACACCGCACAGAAAATAGCAGATGAGCTGGGGCTTACAAAAGAGCAGGTAATTGATATAACAGCCGATAATGCCAGACGACTGTTTGGAGTAAAATAGACAGCGCAGGAGGAATTTATGGACAAAAGCAACGACAATGGTATGTTCCTGGTCAAAAAGTGGCAGAAAGGCCTGCTGGGAATTATATTCAGCCGCCTGGCAATAATAGTTATTTTATTCTGCATACAGTTGCTGTTCTTCTTTGGGGTGTTCAGAATTTTTATAAATTTCATTCCACATATTCTGGGCAGTACTCTGGTTTTCAGCGCGGCAATCGTAATATATATTTTTAACTCAAAACTGGATCCCAATGCCAAAACCACATGGCTGTTTGTGATAATGCTTTTTCCTTTGTTCGGCGCCGCATTTTTCCGGTATACTCAAAGCAATTTTGGGTTCAGACTGACAAGAAGGCGACTGAATGACATATCACAGCAAAGCCGGAACTCCATTGACCAAAATAAGCAAACAATGGAAAATTTAAAAAAAGAAGATCCTCAGGCAGCGTCCATTGCCAAATATATAGCATCCAGCGGCTGCTATCCGGTTTACGAAAACTCCCATGTCACATACTTTCCCACCGGTATGGATAAATTCAACCGGATGATGCAGGAGCTGGAAAAGGCCGAAAAGTTTATATTTATGGAATACTTTATAATTGACGAAGGCCTTATGTGGGGAAAAATCTTGGAAACACTGGTAAAAAAAGCACGGGAAGGTGTGGAAGTGCGCGTCATGTATGACGGCACATGCGAATTTTCCACACTGCCTGCAAACTATCCGGAAAGGCTGAGAAAGCTGGGCATAAAGTGCAAAATGTTTGCCCCGATGACGCCCTTTATATCAACACATTACAATTACCGCGACCATAGAAAAATTCTGGTTGTTGACGGAAATGTCGCTTTTACCGGCGGTGTAAACCTGGCTGACGAATACATAAACCACATAGAGAAACATGGATACTGGAAAGACACTGCCATAATGCTGCGCGGCGAATGTGTAAAAAGTTTTACACTGATGTTTTTGCAACTGTGGAGTATAAATGAACAATTTGAAACAAATGGTTATATTACCGCTACCAAACCACTGCCCCAGGGCAACGGCGGTTATGTAATTCCTTACGGAGATTCCCCCTTTGACGATGAAAAGGTCGGCAAAATGGTATACACTCACATACTGGACACAGCCCAGGAATATGTGGATATAATGTCACCGTACCTTATCCTGGACGGACGGCTGGAACAGACTATCAAATTTGCTGCCAAACGCGGAGTCAAAGTTCGCCTTATCCTTCCCGGTATACCGGATAAAAAAACTCCTTACGCCCTGGCCAAAACCCATTATGCGTCTCTTTTGGCCTCCGGTGTGGAAATATACGAATTTACCCCCGGCTTTGTGCATGCAAAAGTATTTGTCAGCGATGACAAAAAGGCGGTTGTGGGCACAATAAACCTGGACTACCGCAGTCTTTACCATCACTTTGAATGCGCCGCATTCATGTACAAAAACCAATGCATATCTGATATAAAACAGGATTTTGAAAACACTCTGGCCCAATGCCGCAAAGTTACAATGCAAACAGTGAAAAAAGAATCTGTTTTCACAAAGCTGCTGGGTGCAATTATCAAACCTTTTGCCCCTCTTATGTAAAAATAAAAGCCACCGCCTGTGCGGTGGTTTTATTTTTGTGCTTATTTACGCCACCATATCATATACATCTCTGCCTACACCTTTGAACCCGGCCTATATATTTTGCAGCTACCGACATAAAGCAGGTTTTTGTCCGGCAAAATGCCACAAAAAATCCCCCTGATATTTTCAGGGGGATTTTAATTCCGTCACTGTTTACAGCGTGGGTTATTTGTCCTTTTGCAGTACATTGTCTTTATCAGTTCTTTGATATAACTTTCTTTACAGCTATATCTATCCTAATACTCACATCTACCAACTACCAAACGATCGATTATGGTCTTTGCCATTTCAGATGCGATAATATATGCTTTCTTTACAACATATATTATGACCGTTCTGCCTTTTTACTATTTGATTTTTAATATATGCTGACAAATATACTTTTATGGACAAATGCAGAATTTTTCTGTTTCAAATTATATACCTCTTTGTACAGCTTTTTATATTTACATCTGTGATGTATTTTATTTTAAGCTATAACGGATATTATATCTGACTGTCATATAATGCTTTCTTTACAACATTATATTTATTTATTATTTATTTCTGCTTGCCTTTACAGCTTATTATATTAGTAGTACATCGGCCCCACTCCTTTTCTTGCTTATATATTAGCATAATATCTAATACTTGTCAACACTTTATTTTAATTTTATTTAAAACTTATAAAAATTTTCCACAAATAAAAAGATACCACCTGTTCAGGCGGTATCTTTTGTTATTTGCTTGCATGTTTATATTCAATATATTCGTCAAAGGTCATAACCTTGTCCACTATACTGCCATCGGGCTGTATTTCTATTATCCTGTTGGCAATGGTCTGGATAAACTGGTGGTCATGGCTGGCAAACAGTACGGTGCCTTTGAACTCTGCAATGCCGTTGTTTACAGCAGTGATAGATTCCAGGTCCAAGTGGTTTGTGGGCTGATCAAGCATTATCACATTGGCCTCTTTCATCATCATGCGGCTGAGCATACATCTCACCTTTTCACCGCCGGACAGTACGCTTACTTTTTTGTACACATCATCACCGCTGAACAGCATCCTGCCCAGGAAACCGCGCAAAAAGCTGTCGGTCTGGTCTTTGGAATACTGTCTGAGCCAGTCTATGATACTGTCATCGTTGCCGGCAAAAAACCGTGTGTTGTCCTTGGGGAAATAGCTGCGGGAGGTGCTGACACCCCATTTGAAACTGCCGGAGTCCGGCTCCATTTCACCGTTGAGGATTTTGAACAGCGCTGTCTGTCCGGTTTCATTGTCACCAACCAGTGCTATTTTGTCCAGTCTGTTCACATAGAAGGACACATCATCCAGCACTTTTATGCCGTCTATTGTCTTGCTCAGGTTCTTTACTTCCAGCACATCCTTGCCCACTTCCCTGTCCTGTACAAAATTTACAAAGGGATATTTGCGGGAGGAGGCCGGCATTTCTTCCAACTGTATGTTATCCAGTATCTTTTTACGGCTGGTGGCCTGTTTGGATTTTGATTTGTTGGCAGAGAAACGGCGGATAAACTCTTCCAGCTGTTTTATCTTCTCTTCCTTTTTCTTGTTCTGGTTTTTGATAAGCTGGTTCATCAGCTGGCTGGACTCGTACCAGAAATCATAGTTGCCGGCGTACATCTTCACTTTGTTGTAGTCTATATCAACAGTGTGCGTGCAGACGGCGTTGAGAAAATGCCTGTCGTGAGACACCACCAGCACTGTGCCCGGGAAATCGATAATAAACTCTTCCAGCCAGGCTATGGCATCGATGTCCAGGTCGTTAGTCGGCTCGTCCAGCAGTATCAGGCTGGGTTTGCCGAACAATGCCTTCGCCAGCAGAACCTTAACCTTGTCGCGGCCTTTAAGGTTTTTCATCTGCATATAGTGATACTCTTTGTCCACTCCCAGGCCGTTAAGCAGCTGCAATACCTCGGTTTCAGCCTCCCAGCCGTCCAGCTCGGCAAACTCGCCTTCCAGCTGCGCGGCCCTTTCGCCGTCTTCCCGTGTGAAATCCGCCTTGGCGTACAGTTCATCCTTTTCCTTCATTATCTGATACAGGCGCGGATTGCCCATGATAACGGTTTCCATCACATAATATTCGTCAAACTTAAAATGGTCCTGTTCCAGAACAGACATTCTTTCGTTTTTATCCAGAAAAATTTCGCCCTTTGTGGGCTCTCTCTGTCCTGATATAAATTTCAGCAGTGTGCTTTTGCCTGCGCCGTTGGCGCCTATTATTCCATAGCAGTTTCCCCGGGTAAATGTCAGGTTGACATCTTTAAACAGGGTCTGCCCGTCAAATTCATGTGTCAAATCTTTTACAGTCAGCATAAAATACTCTCTTTCTTTTTCAAAAGTTAAGGGTGTACCGTAACAGTATACTATAATATCATTTTTAATACAACTTAAATTTTACACTGTTGTCCGGCGGCCTTATGGGTGGTATAATTTAGGCAACATAAACCGTTTTAACTTCAAGGAGGTATTTTTATGTCCTATTCACCACCGCTGACTTCTGCTTTCAACGACACAAAGAACAGAAGCAGTATTTTATCCTGTTCCGGCATGTGCTCTTTCTGCACTGAGGACTGCGCCGGCACCTGCGAACTGGGTCTGGCCGCTGTCCTGGGCTCGCAGACAGTTTACCCCACCAACACCGGCTCCAACCAGGTGGCCAGCGAGAAGAATTATCCGATAGATTATTCCCACTTCAACATCAACGGTCACTGCTTCGGCACCCACGGCGTAAGGCCCAACTATGAAGATGCTACCATTTACAATGTGAAGCTGGAAAGAACATACGGCATTGACAACCCGGTAAAAATCGCCCTGCCGTTTATGCTGCCGGCAGTCATAAAACTGAACTGGAAAGACTATTTTGCCGGAGCCGCCATGGCCGGTGTTTGCTGTGTAATCGGCGAAGGCAGCCCCAGCAAAGACCCGAACCTGGAATACACCGACGGAAAAATCACAAAATTTGAGATGCTGGGCGAAATGCTGGATGCTTTCAACAAATATTACCGCGGATACGGCCAGATAATCCTGCAGTGCAATGTGGAAGACGACATGCAGGGACTGCCGGAATATGCGATAAAAACTTTCGGTGCCCAGGCCATTGAATTTAAATTCGGACAGTCGGCAAAAGGTGTTCAGCCGGCAAGGCTGCTGAAAGGCGGCTACGAGGAAGCGCTGAAAAAACAGGCAATGGGCCTGATTGTACGCCCCGATCCGTCCACCGACGAAATGAAGCAGAAAGCCCGGGAGGGCTGTTGCCCCAATTTTTACTCCTATGACAGGCTTCCGCTGTGGGATACCAAATATATGGTAAACCGTGTTAAACAGCTGAAAGAAATGGGCCTGAAAAATGTCTATTTCAAAATGGCAGGATACGACCCGACAGATATGGAAACTGTGCTGAGAATCGCAGCGATGGCCGGCGTAGATATGGTTACCTTTGACGGTGCAGGCGGTGGCAGCGGATACAGCCCCAACAAGATGATGAATGAATGGGCACTTCCCACAGTATGCATGGAAGTAAAGGTGGCCGATATTGTAAACAAACTGGAGGACGATGGGCTGGAAATGCCGGCCATAACAATAACCGGCGGCATAGCCACAGAAGACCAGGCCTACAAGGCGCTGGCGCTTGGCGACGGCAACATCACAACCATAGGCACCTGCCGTGCGGCAATGGCCGCTGCCATGAGCGGAAAGAAGATAGGCGACATGATAAAAGCCGGCAATATTCCGCCCAGATACAGGCAGTATGGCAATACCGTGCAGGAGATTTTTGCCGATCTTGCAGACCTGAGATACATATACGGCAAACAGGCCGACAACTTCCCCACCGGTGCAATAGGAGTGTTTTCCTATCTGAACAAGATGGCATTCGGACTTAAACATTTCGCCGCCCTCAACAGGAAATTTGATATTGACCTGGTGAATTCTTCCGACCTTGTCCCTCTCACCCGGGATGCCAGGGACCTGCTCAACGGCGAATGGTTTGAATATTAAAGCTGTTTGCGTCTATTAAGCTATATTTATTTATACAAGGATTTATACATTTTTACTATATTTTCAATATAAGAAAAATAAAATCACTTTGTTAAAAATCAAATAAATTCAAATCTATTGATTTTTTATAGA
Source organism: uncultured Oscillospiraceae bacterium (assembly GCA_949297385.1). Taxonomy (GTDB): domain Bacteria; phylum Bacillota; class Clostridia; order Oscillospirales; family Ruminococcaceae; genus RGIG3102. The sequence goes on along the minus strand of CASFSP010000018.1, from coordinate 5,359 downwards.
CAAAATGATAAATTAAAATCAACAGCATAATATTTTTTTATGCGAAATGTAAAACGAAAGGAAAAAATTATGAGCAAGAAAGTTGTTGACTGGGACAATTGCAGTACCATAATCGTGGGCAAAAATGCCTCAGCCACCGGCAAAGTGATTATGGCGCACAACGAAGATACCCCCAACTGTATTTTACAGGTTGTACATGTGCCGAGGATAAAACACAATGAGGGCGAAGTTCTCACCTTTGCCGACGGCAGTGCGGTTATTCCCCAGGTTGAGGAAACCTATTCATACATGTGGTCAGAATGCCGCGCCCTTGGCGGCGAATCGTTTGCAGACAGTTTTCTCAACGAGTGGGGCGTTGCCGTTGCCTCAAACAGCTGTGTTTCCACAAAAGAGGCCAAAACAGAACATGGAGAAGGCCTTGGATATGCACTGCGCAGACTGATAGCAGAACGCGCCAGAACAGCCAGGGAAGGCGTTCAGGTAGCCGGCGAGCTGATAAAGAAATTCGGTTACAGGAGCACCCGTTCCTATCAGATATGCGACAAGGACGAAGGCTGGGTATTGCAGGCCACTGTGGGCAACCAGTTTGTGGCCAAACGCGTTGATGATGATGATATTTACTACATTCCAAACTGGTTGACCATCCACGAAGTGGATTTTTCCGACACAGAGCACAAAAACTACTACTGGTCAGAAGATGTGGTGAAGTATGCCATAGACAATGGCTGGTACACACCCAAGGCCGACGGCGACTGGTCCGACTTTGACTATGCCAAAGTATATCAGGGCGAAGGCAGCGGTGTAAAATCCAATTTTGACAGAAGTGACCTGGCCTGGAAACAGATTACCGGTGCAGCCCCTATGCCCTACACCACTTTTTCAATCAAAGCTCCAAAGAAGTTTTCTGTTGAAGATCTGAAGTCCATCATGCGATCGCACTATGTTACATATGAAGAAGATCTAAAAGAAGATCACACAATGAGCCCACACCGCTACGGAATATGTCGCGACACTACAATAGAGTCCACAATATTTGAGTTTAGTGAAGATGTAAATCTCAACTGCACATGGCGCGCTTTTCCCAGGCCTTGCGCTGCGCCCTACACTCCTTGGTATCTGGGAATCGCAAAAATGCCAAAAGGCTATGCATGGATTGACGCACAGGCGGCTCAGGTGTCCCATTTCTTCGTGGACAAATCGGAGTTTTCATACAACCCGAACTATGCCTACTGGGCATTCCATTCTTTGCAGAATATGATGGAATTCAACTATCCTGCGTGCCGGGAGAAGGTACACACATCCATAAGGGCGCTGGAGGACGAATGGAATCTTACAAAGCCGGCTATTGAAGCCGCATATGCTTCGCTCAGGGGCAAAGACGAAACCGCCGCCAGACAGATACTCACAGACTACACCTGCCGGCAGGCACAGAAAGCCTGGGACTGGGCCGTTGACACCAAACTGGAACTGGAAAACGCGCGGCATGCCGACAGAATGAATTTCTGGAGAAGCAAACTGTAAAAAATTTAATTTACATAAGAAAAAAACGGCATGGTAATTCATGCCGTTTTTTATTGAGCAAGCAACTTATTCTTTACTATATATCTTCACAACAATATCAGCTCTGGTGTCCTCATCTGTAAGAAGTGAAAAAATTACAGTTTCGTCTGTGTCTGTACCGACAAACACCGTCTTATCACACGGCGACCGGCTGTCAGCGGTAAAAATTGCAGCGTCTTCATTATCCCTGCTCATATTTATAGTTACACTGCCGCTTTCACACTGCGCATGTATCACTATTTTATAATCTGTATTAGATTTCAGCGAAAGCGACTTGCTGTATCCGCTGTACTCCTCTTCATATTCCTGCGGATAAAAATGATATTCAAACCCCTGCAGGTATGTATACTCTTCCTTCTCTTTTTCGCTGCACCCGCAAAGGCACATTGCAGATATAAAAACAAGTGCTATCGTAAATATAATTTTAATTTTTTTCATCTTTTATTATCCTCCCGTCAGAAATGGTTATAATCCTGTGTGCAAAAGCGGCGACATTGGCATCATGAGTTATCATTATTACGGTTTTCCCTTGATTATTCAGCTGTTGGAACAGGCGCATAACCTGTCTGCCGCTGTCGCTGTCCAGGGCGCCGGTAGGCTCGTCCGCCAGTATAATTTCGGCGCCGCAGACTATTGCCCTGGCTATCGCGGCTCGCTGCTTCTGCCCTCCGGATATGTCAGATGCTTTTTTGCCGGCAAGATCAGCTATTCCCACCTGTTCCAGTGCTTTCACAACTCTGTCTTTTCTGTCCTTTGCGGAAATTTTTTGTTTTATCAGAGGTATCATAACATTTTCCAGCACCGTGTAATCTTCTATAAGAGCAAAATGCTGAAACACAAAAGCAATTTTCTTTCCCCTTATCCGGGCCATCTGCCCGGCCGAAGTATTGTCAACCTGCCGCCCGTCCAGGAAATAAGAGCCGGATGTGGGGTTGTCCATACAGCCGATAATATTCAGCAGTGTCGTTTTGCCGGAGCCGGACGCGCCCATAACCGCGACAAATTCTCCGCGCCGTATTTTCAGACTGATGCCTTTCAAGGCTTTTACAGTGCCTCCGCTGTGGTATTCTTTACATATGTTTTTCAATTCAATCATCACAATTTACACCTCCTGCCAGCCGGGCGGGCTGATATTTTAAAATTTTTACCGACGGCAAAAACGCCGAAACCACCGCCACCACCAGCACTGCGCCGGCACATACCGGCAGTGTAAAACGCACATGAGCCGCCAGTAAAATATTTTTAAACATATCATCACCGATTTTCAGCTGTATCAGCTTTGTAATCCACGACACCACACCTGAAACCGTGGAAATAATCATAATTTCCGCCAGCATCTCTGCCGCCATATCCCAATGGGTAAATCCGTTGGCCATAAAAATTCCATACCGTTTTTTCTTCAACAATATATTGGTCATAAAGGCCGATATAACACAAACTTCTGCCATAAACAGCACAAACAGCGCCAGAAAAATGTGCACCTTCGTATACATATCAGTTTCCGCTGTATAGGCCTGGTATTCTTCTGACAAAAGGTTTGCCGACGCAGAAAATCCATGCCGCCGCGGCCAGGATGACAGCCGCTTTTTAACCTGTTTTACATCTGCATCATCTTCAAGGAAAATGTATGTGTTGTGAAGCATTGACAGCTGTGTGATTATATCCTGCCTGCCTTGCCGCGAAACCGGAGCTATAAAACAGCCGTCCAGACTTATCAGCGGAAATCGTATCAGATCATTTTCATCAGCCCACATAGAGTTTCTCGGGATATACCCCGTAATTTTATAATTTTGGCCGGTGCGCTCGTCTGTCAGCGAAGTTCCCAATGGCAGTATATCTTCAAATACCTGTCCCGCATACAGCGGCAGGCAGTCATCATCATATTTTTCATATCCGCCGATACTGTCTTTAAACAGGCCCAGCACACTTTCATCAGCGCACAGCAGCTGTGTTATGGCCGGATAGTTTTCATATTTTGTATCTTTCACCAGCGGCTTGTTTATCTGCATATATTTTTCATTGTCTTTCAACTGTAAAAAATACATCCCTGTCATATCAAACTGCCCCACCGACTGTACACCGGGTATACTTTCAATATACCGCAGATATTGCTGTATGACCCCGGCAAAACTTTCTGTTTCCCGGCTGCTGTGATAATCCAGGCGCAGTACCCTGTCCATATCAACAGCTATGTTTTCCCGGAAAATCTTACTCTGATAAACTGTTGCCGTGCTGTTGGTAACGGCAGATAAAACAGCGTACATTGCCGCTGTACACACCGCAAAAAGAAGGGCTGAAAACAGCTTTTTTCTTTTCAGTTCCCTGACTGCAAGCCATACTGTTTTCACTTATCCTATCACCTCCGCCGGATGTATTTTCAGAATTTGCACCACAGGTGCCGCCATGGACAAAATTTGTGTAAAAGCAAGCAAAGCCAATGTGCTGATGATAAGAAACGGTGTTATTTCCACAGATATAATTCCGCGGCTGAGAGATGAGAAAAATGCTGTTATCCGCCACCCGAGTAACAGACCGGCTGCCAGCGCCGCAGAAAATTCCTTTGCCAGCCGCCATATAATATCAGTGTTCGTCCAGCCGAAGGCCTTGCATACAGCCAAGTCCCTTTTTCTGGATATTACAAGATAATTTGCTGTCACCGCGCAGTTTACCACCGAAAACATGTATACCGACATTGCCAGCGACAAGCCGGTGTTGTGCATCGTCTGTGCAACCGGCAGGCTGGCGGCATCTTCTGCGGCGGAGCGCAAAACCGCTTCTGTCATGCTTATCCCAACCAGTACGCTGGCCATGGATATTGCAAAACCTGTTATAAGCAGCAATACAGCCGGTCTGCACTTTCGTTTGATTTTTTGTAACAATTTAAAACTCCTCCTCTCTGTTTCTTATATGACACACAGAGCCGCAATTTGTTACAAAAAACAGCGCACTTTTGTGCGCTGTTTTAAAATTTATCTACTCCACAACAAAAGAGAATTTTCAATCACCTGCACCAGCCGGCTTTCTCCCATTGTTTCTATATCAGTATAATCTCCCGTATAGTAATATACGCAGTCAATATCCTGCGCGCCCTTGTCCTGTGGACAAAGGGTATAAACAGAAAACATATCATCTTTGGTTATCATATCATCCCATTTGCTGGCTGACATGCAGAAAAACAAATAGGTTTTTTCCTGTCCGTTAAAGCTTGTATCAACCCTTTTGATCTTTACATAATTCGCCCTGCTGCCCCGCAATTTTGCCGCAAGGCCTTCATCAGTCATTGTAACCGATATATTATCTTCCGGCATTATAACATTGACCGACTTTTTCATAGTACCGATGGCGGCATATATTCCCGCAAGAATAAGCAACGCAGTAAAAAACACCAGCAGCACCTGTCTGCTGCGCAGTTTTCTCTTAACGATGTGAAAAGCCTCCGCCTTTCTGCTTTCTGCCCGATCATCGGCGGCCGGAACAACATTTTCCGCCTGCTGCATTTTTTTATAAAAGTCCCTGCACTCCCGACATTCTTCCAGGTGCCGGCGCACAACCTGCCGGCTTTCCCGGCTGCAAACTTCATCATGGTACAGCGGAAGCAAATCCTGTATCAGTCCACATGGATATTTCATTTTATGCCCTCCCTTATCTTCATTTTGGCGCGATGATAGGTAACGCGCGCCCAGCTTTCGCTTTTATCAAAAAGTAAACCTATTTCTTTGAAAGACAGATCTCCGAATGTTCGCATCCAGAACACCTCTTTATATGGTTCACCCAGCCGGTGAAGCCGGCCGTGCACCTG
>CASFSP010000017.1 GCA_949297385.1 uncultured Oscillospiraceae bacterium | reverse complement strand
CGGCAAGACATACATCGGATTTGTAGATCTGGATGAGTACGACAACTTTGACTATGCAGGCCCGGACGAGGAGATTGTGGAAACCATTGACCCCAATGCCGGCGGAAATGAAGTTGAAGTAGAAGTGGAATAAATATACTCACAATAAAAACCGACGCAGCAGCGTCGGTTTTCTTTTTGTAATAAAATATAAAAATATTACTGTTCGTTAATGGTTTCCGATTTTTTGTCATCTGAAAATTCAATCGGCTGGGGATGAGCGTTGACCGCAATAAGTCCTTTAATTTTTATGCCCTGTTCGGTAAACATCTTTTCATGTTCGGTGATTATATTTTCCGGCAGGGATTTTTCTGACATATCGTATGTTATAAATTCAATTTCAAAACCGGAAAGGCGGAAATAGTCCAGGCTTTCAGTAAACAGGCCGTCGTCATCGGTTTTGAAATATATTTTTCCGCTGGGTTTCAGAAATGTTTTGTACTTTTCCAGCTGTCTTGTGTGGGTAAGGCGGCGTTTTTTGTGTCTGTCCTTTGGCCAGGGGTTGCAAAAGTTGATGTAAATTTCCTCAACCACATCCTTTTCACTGACCACCAGGGGTATTCTTTCAATGTCAAAGGCGGTTATCTTTACATTGGGGCAGTGGGGCGAGCCGTAAACAGCCTCAATGTTTCTTTTGGCCGTGGCCAGCACCTCGCTTTTTATATCAAAGGCCAGGAAATTCTTTTCCGGGTGCATCTTTGCTTTCTGACTGATAAACGAGCCTTTGCCGCAGCCCAGTTCCAGACACAGCGGACGCGGCCGGTCAAAGGCTTCCTGCCAGCGGCCGTAAAAATCGTGAGGGTTCTTTATATACACCAGGCTGGCGTCCAGCTCCGGACGCGCCCAGGGTTTTCTGCGCATTCTCATACATTTTCCTGCTTTCATTTTTTGTGCATATATAGTTTATTTAAAAAAGGCTGTGTTGTCAACCGTATCTCTTGAAACAAATAAACGGATACTGTACAATATGGGTATAGTTAGAATTTTGCAGGGACGGAATATGAAAAACACTAAATTTGAATTTCTGAAAAAACAGCTGAAAGGGAATTATATCTATTTGGCGGGAGCTATGGTATTTATTATTGCCGACTCTTTTTTTACATTTCTCGGCCCAAGGCTGATAGGTGTGGCCGTTGACAGTGTTATAGGCGACAAGCCTTTTGACCTGCCGGCCATGGTGGTGAATTGGATTGAAAAAATGGGCGGCAGGCAGTTTTTCCTGGAACATATATATGTGGTGGTGATGATTTTCTGCATCATAAGACTGGCAGAAGCCGGCTGTGAATTTGCCAGGCTGTACGCTTCCAACCACCTGGGAGAAAACCTGGGCTACAATATGCGCGGCGCCCTGTTTGAAAAATTGCAGGGAGCAACCTATGCTTACCACAAACAGATATACACCGGTGACATAATACAGCGCTGTTCCACCGATATAGACACCGTACGCAACTTTGTGCTGGAAATGGCGGACATTGTACGCGTGGTGTGCAAGATAATAATAGCCTACTGGTTTATGGCAGGCATATCGGTTTCGCTGTCGGTTATATCTTTCATAACCGTTCCGCTGATATCACTGTTTTCAATATTTTTCAATTCCATGATACAGAAAAGATTTCTGGCCGCGGACGAGGCAGAAGGCCTGTTGCAGGCCGGAGTGCAGGAAAACCTGTCCGCCCCCAGGGTTGTAAGGGCTTTTGGCAGACAGAGGTATGAAAGGGACAAATTTGCCCGGGAAAACTCTGCCTTTTCCGACATGTGGATAAAGGTGGGCGACCTGCTGGCCTGGTACTGGTCCACCGGCGACCTGCTGACGGTTTTGCAGGTGGTTTTGGTGCTGTCCCGGGGCACATATTTCGCCGTCAGCGGGCAGATAAGCGCCGGACAGATAATTTCCTTTATGACATACAACAGCATGCTGGCATGGCCAATACGCTCCCTGGGCAGGATTGTAGGGAATATGGCAAAGGCCACCGTGGCCCTGGGCAGAATAAACGAAGTGTACTCCTGCCCCCAGGAAGACTATGACAGCGGCATACAGATGGAAATAAAAGGCGACATCGTCTTTGATAATGTAAGTTTTTCCTTTGGCAGACACAGGATATTTGACGGCCTGTCCTTTACCGTAAACCGGGGGCAGACTGTGGCAATACTGGGTCCCTCCGGCGTGGGCAAAAGCACAATACTGGCACTGCTGTCCAGATTTTACACCCCGGACAGCGGCAAAATCACAATAGACGGTGTAGATATAACTGACATAAATCTTCACTGTCTGAGAAGAAATGTGGGAATTGTTTTGCAGGAACCGTTTCTGTTCGGCAAAACAGTGCTGGAAAACATCAGCATAACAGATGATGAGCCGGATGTGGACAGGGCGGTAAAAAGCGCACTTATCGCCCAGGTTCACCACAGTATCGAAAGCTTTGAAAAGGGTTATAACACGCCGGTGGGTGAAAAAGGCGTTACCCTGTCCGGTGGACAGAAGCAAAGGGTTGCCATTGCCAGAACTCTGTACAGCAGGGCAAAAATACTGTGCTTTGACGACTCTCTTTCCGCCGTGGACAGCCTGACCGACGCCAACATCCGCGCCGGGCTGAAAGAAAACCTGAAAGGAATAACCACCATAATAATCTCCCAGAGGGTAAACACCCTTATGCAGGCAGACAAAATACTGGTGCTGAACGACGGGAAAATTGTCCGGCAGGGCACCCATCGGCAGCTGGCCCGGCAGGAGGGAATATACAAGGAAATTGTAAAAATACAGTCGGATATTATCCGGCAGACAGAACAGGAGGCGATGGTAAATGGATAGACATGACGAATATGCGCTGGCGGACCATCTGGACATATCCCAGTGGAAAAGGCTGTTCAAATATATCACCCCTTACAGAAAAGACATGGTTATTCTGCTGGCCGCAGCAGTGGCCACCGCCTTTTTTGACGCACTATTCCCGCTGATGACCCAAATGGCCATTGCCGACTTTATTCAGCCGCGGCAGCTGAAAGGTTTTGGCAGGTTTGTGGTTTTGTTTGTGGCACTGGCAGTTATGCAGGGTGTTTTTAATGTAATATATTCCAAGCGCGCAATAGTCATCGAAATGGGCGTGGGCAGGGACATGAGGTATGACCTGTTCAGCCATGTGCAGACTTTGTCCCTGGATTATTTCAACCGCACCCCCGTCGGCTTTATACTGGCCAGGATAATGTCCGACACCAACAGCATGGGCGCCATATTTTCCTGGCGTCTGTCAGACTTTGTTTTCAACCTGGCATACATTGCCTTTGCGTCTTTCAATATGCTGCGCCTAAACCGGGTGCTGGCCTGTGTGGTGCTGGCAACTGTGCCGCCCATAGCTTTGCTGGCCGGTTATTTTCGCCGCCGACTGCTGAAAGCCGGGCGCGCCGTAAGAAGACAGAACAGCCTGGTAACCTCTTCTTACAACGAAAATATAAACGGTGCAATAACCATAAAAGAGCTGGACTGCGCCGGCAGGATAAACCGGCAGTTTGAAGATATAAACCGGGAAATGAAAAGGAAAAGCCTGGCGGCCAAAAGACTGGAAACGGTATTTTTTCCATGTATAATGGTGATCAGCAGCGCCGCGCTGGCCATGGTGCTGGGAATGGGCCCGGCAATGGTGGCAGGCGGCAGCCTGGATGTGGCCTCCCTGGCGGTTTTCATCAGCTACACCTTTACGCTGATAGACCCTGTGGAACACCTGATAAGAGGGCTTACACAGGTTTTGGCTTTGCAGGCCAATGTGGAAAGGGTAAACAGGCTGATCGACACACGCCCCACCGTCACCGACAGCAGGCAGGTGGAGGAGATATACGGCGATGTTTACCGGCCTAAGAAAGAAAACTGGGAGCCGATAAAAGGCGATATAAAATTCTGCGATGTGTCATTTAAATATCCTGACAGCGAAAAATATGTGCTGGAACATTTCAACCTGGAAATACCTGCCGGTACATGCGTGGCCATTGTAGGCGCCACCGGCGCCGGCAAAAGCACGCTGGTAAACCTGGTGTGCCGATTTTTCGAGCCCACCGAAGGCAAAATACTGATAGACGGCACCGACTACCGCAATCGCAGTTATCTTTGGCTGGAAAGCAATCTGAGCTATGTTTTGCAGACACCGCACCTGTTCAGCGGCACCATTGCCGACAACATACGCTATGCCAACCCGTCGGCATCAATGGAACAGGTGATACGGGCGGCAAAACAGGCCCAGGCCCATGATTTTATACAGAAACTTCCAGACGGCTATGACACGCCGGTGGGCCAGGGGGGCGACAGGCTGTCCACCGGACAGAAGCAGCTGGTCAGCATCGCCCGCGCCATACTGGCAGACGGCAGGATAATGGTTATGGACGAAGCCACCAGCAGTGTGGACACCAAAACAGAACAGCTGATAAACTCCATGACAGACAACCTGCTGAAAAACCGCACCAGCTTTATAATAGCCCATAGGCTGTCAACGGTGAAAAACGCCGATGTGATAATAGTTGTGGACGAAGGCAAAATTGTGGAGATGGGCACACATGCACAGCTTCTGCGCCTTCACGGCCAGTACTACCGTATGTACACCGGCCAGTGGGAAGAGGACCGGCAAAAAGATTATTTCGACGCCTTGAAAACAAAAGCCTGATATCAAAGCGAAAAGGCGGATTTTTCCGCCTTTTTGTATTAAAACAAAATTTCTGAAAAGTTTTTGAAATTTCCTATTGACAAATCGCATTTCTTGTATTATAATTTAATTCGCACTAATAAGTGTGATATGTGGCGGTATAGCTCAGTTGGCTAGAGCACCCGGTTCATACCCGGTAGGTCGTAAGTTCAAGTCTCACTACCGCTACCACATTTGGCCCGTTGGTCAAGCGGTTAAGACACCGCCCTTTCACGGCGGTATCACGAGTTCGATTCTCGTACGGGTCACCACAGTTTATGGCACTATTTCATCAATAGTGCCATAAATTATCTGTAACAGCTTTGGCTGTTTTTATATAGATGGGGCGGCAGCAGCCGGCCCGGATTTTGAAAATAACCGGTGGAAACACCGTTTATATAAAGGCTTTGGCCTTACTTTGCAATAAGGTGATTTCACCTTTTTATAGATATAACGGCCCGTTGGTCAAGCGGTTAAGACACCGCCCTTTCACGGCGGTATCACGAGTT
>CASFSP010000016.1 GCA_949297385.1 uncultured Oscillospiraceae bacterium | reverse complement strand
CTCCCTGGCTTACGGAAAGGAAAAAATCAGCCGGAAAGATATGGCCGCTCCTGCGGCGGTGCTTTGCCTTTTGCGGCCTGCCAAAGCCATATATGTGCTGATGGGCGCGCTGGTGTTTATCATTCCGTCGGGAAAATTCAAAAGCAAAAAATCTGCCATTTTATCCAAAGTTGTGCTGTTAGGTGCAGCAGTGGTATTCTGGGCGGCGGTAAACCTGACTTCGGTTATCGGTACTTTGCGGCCCCGCCGGACAACCATGCCGGAAATACCACGGACCACAGAAGAACAGCGGCCGTCATCTTCCGGCGAAAGCCTGAAATATCCATTTGACCTTTATATGGAGGCAAATCCGCGGCCGGATGAAGAGGTATTTTATGATCCGGACGGCGATATACTGCCCAACGGGGACAGCAAATATTATTACAGCATACCGTATATCTTGCAGAATTTAAAGCAAACGGTAAAACTGGTGTTGTCCACAGTTACCACCCAAAGCGGAAAATATCTGCAAACAGTGCTGGGCACTCGCTTCGGCGAAATAATAGTTGTGGACTTACAGGCCAGCTTTATATGGTTTATGGTGCTGGCAGCTATACTGTTTTTGTCCGTGACGCCGGTAAACGGCCGGGTATGTCCCCATAAAGGCGCGGCAAAGCTGCTGTCACTGGCTATATTTGCTGCAATCTGTGCGCGGACTGTGGCGGCGTGCATAATGTGGACACCGATAAACTACGAAACAATTTTCGGCATACAGGGCAGGTATTTCCTGCCGGCTTTGCCCTTGGCGCTGTTTGCCCTTTCGCCGTCCCGGCTGAAACTGGAAAAGAACATAGACGGCGGACTGATGTTTGCAATGTTATGCACAGACATTATGGTTGTGCTTAATATATTTATACTTATGACATCTGTGTAATGGGAGGTTTTTATGAACAGGATTTTGCTTATTACCACCGGCGGTACTTTGGCGTGCACACCCACGCCCCGGGGGCTTGTGCCCACATTGACAGGACGGGATATACTGAAATATTCCCTGTATCCAGACGCTGACATTTCGGTTTTGGATTTCAGACTGATAGATTCGTCTGTAATGACTGACGACGACCGCGCACAGCTGGCTGATATAATAGCCGAAAACAGCCGGAAGTACGATGCGTTTATCATCACCCACGGTACTGACAGCATGGCCTATACAGCGGCTTATCTGGACTGCGCTTTGCACCATACGGCCACATCAGTTATCCTCACCGGTGCCCAGCTGCCGCTGCCACAGGAAGGCACTGATGCGGTGGACAACCTTAATCTTGCCATAAAAACTGCCATGGAAGGCGCCTGGGGCGTCTGCCTGGCTGTATATCACCGAATTCTGCCGGCAAAAACAGCCACCAAAACCCAGACAGAGGGCTTTACTGCCTTTGAGTGTGTGGACGGTGTTTATATGCAGGCCTCCACAGGAAAGCGGCCTGCACCTGTAACCGGCGTACTTAAACCTGTAAATAAAACAGGTCTGATTTATATCACCCCAAACCTGGACCGGCAGACAATAGAAAGTTACAGCCACTGCGACTGCGTGATTGCTCTGGTACTGGGTGCAGGCGGCATGCCAAAACATCAGGAAGCCGCCTTTGACCGGCTGAAAGCCAAAGGTGTAAAGGTCTATATCAAAAGCCAGTGCCTGCAAGGAAAGGTGGAAGCGCTGTACGAAGCCCACTCCGGCGTAGGCAAATTTATCCCGATAAACGACTGCTCGGTTGACTGGGCAGTATACGCCGTAATGTTCGGACTAATATAAAAAGAAAAAGCCGCCATGGGCGGCTTTTTAATTATATAACTTTACTGTAAATTATTCCTTGTAATCCGTATAATATCTTCCGCTTATTGCGCTTATACAGCCCAGTATTCCGCCGGCAATCATTATAACCGGAATCAGCATCGGAAAAGAGAAGGAGTGCAGATAATAACGGATTATTTCGTACAGGTCGGTGGTGCCTGCCATTATACATATACATCCGGCGGCAATGAAAATCATAACAAAGCTGGCAAAAAGGGTGGTCACATTTATGCCCGAAGGTTTTTTTGCCGGTTTGTTTATTGTCAGAAATATATAAAGCATAAATCCGGGTATGGCCGTAAACATGCCGCCGATAAACATCATTATATAATTTCCGTTTGTCCCCTGTATTATCCGTTTACCGGGGTCGCCTGGGTCAAATCTTATCTTTACCCTGCTGCCCTGCCGGGGGACCATACCGGTGCTGTAATCGGTGACGGCGGTGTAGTCCCGGCCGCCCACATTGTATGAGTACACCAGATAATATGTTACACTGTCATCGTTGGAAATGTCCGGATAATAATCTGTAAGATATCCTACCGTCTGTTTGTAGCCGGCGGCGGCGCGGTTCAGCTTTATCTGTCCGCTGATGCCAAAGTAAAGCAGGCACAGGCCCAGAAAAATAAAAATTCCCAAAAAGATATACAGCCATACAGGTACAACATTTTCGCTTTTTTTCATTTTCACACCTCAGTATCTTTTATACTTTCAGCATAACACTTTGCCGGAAAAACAGCAACAGCTTTCGGGTTAAAAAACGGGCAGGCGATCAGAAAAATGGCCTTATCAGTCCGGGTTTTGTTTTGGTGGATAAGCAAATGAAGATATCCGGTAAAATCAGGGTTTAGGGCACAAAAAAAGCGCCGGCTTGCGGCGCTTTTTTATAAATATGAATATTATTCAACGCTTATCAGATAGTAATATACTGGCTGATTGCCTTCCAGCACGCTTACTTCGGCTGTTTTGGGGGCGCGTTTTCTCACCTCTTCGCAGACCTTTTCTGCCTCTTCGGCGCTTATGCCTTCGCCGTAGATGATTGTGACAAAGGAGGTGTTGCGGTTCATCATCTGTTTTGTCAGCTTGACTGCGGCTTTTTCCACATCCTTTTCCACAAAGGACAGCTTGCTGTCTTCCATGGCCAGTATATCGCCGCGTTTTATTTTGTGGCCTTCAAAATCAGAATTTCTGGCCGCAAAGGTTATGGAGCCGGTGGATACGCCCTGGGCGGCCATGTCCATGGTCACTGCATTGTCCCTTTCGCTGGCGTCGGGGTCAAAGTTCAGCATGGCGGTGATGCCCTGGGGGATTGTTCTTGTGGGCAGGACAACAACCTTTCTGTCTGCCAGTTTGGCGGCCTGTTCGGCAGCCATTATAATGTTTTTGTTGTTGGGCAGGACAAAAACTGTTTTTGCACCCACAGACTGTACGGCGCGCAGAATGTCGTTGGTGGACGGGTTCATTGTCTGTCCGCCGGTAACCACTGCGTCGGCGCCCAGGTCTTTGAACATATTGACAATGCCTTCGCCGGCGGCCACGGCAACAAAGCCAAATGGCACATCGGCGTCAACGGCCATATATTTGAACTCTTCGTCGCTGTCGGCGTCGGTGGCCTGTTTTTCCAGACCTTTTGCCTTTTCGCCCAGCTCGGTCATCTGTTCTATCATGTTTTCAATCTTCAGCTTGGTCATGTAGCCGTGTTTTACAGCCTCGCTCAGGGCTTTGCCCGGGTCAGAGGTGTGCACATGGCTTTTGATGATGTCATCATCTTCCACCACAACAACGCTGTCGCCGATGCTTTCCAGATAGGCGCGCAGTTTTTCGGCGCTGGCATTTTCGTTTTTGTTTACGATGAATTCTGTGCAATATCCGTTTACTATGTCCGGATCCAGGTCTTTGGCGTATACGCCTTTGGGGGTGAAGGAAGCGGCGGAAGCCTTTTCTGCCTCAGCAGACTGTACAATAACACCGTCTTTGAACACGCTCAGCATACCGGTAAAGATGTATACCAGGCCCTGGCCGCCGGCGTCTACAACTCCGGCCTTTTTCAGTACGGGCAGCTGTTCGGGTGTGTTGTCCAGTGCAACCTGGGCCGCGTTTACAACTTCCTGCCACAGCACGGCCACATCTTCCTCCTGCATGCTTTCGGCTTTTTCGCAGGCCAGACGGGCAACTGTCAGTATGGTGCCCTCGGTGGGTTTCATAACTGCTTTGTATGCAGAATCAACGCCTTTTCTCAGCGCCTGTGTCATATCGGCAGCGCTGGCTTCTTTTTTGTCTTTCAGAGCTTTGGAAAAACCACGGAACAGCAAAGAGGATATAACGCCGCTGTTGCCGCGGGCGCCGCGCAGCATGCTGGAAGCAGCTGTGGAAGCCACGGCGTCCACTGTGCAGTCATCATCCATGGCGCTCAGCTCCTTTTTGGCAGCGCCTATGGTCATGGACATGTTTGTACCGGTGTCGCCATCGGGAACGGGGAAAACATTCAGCTCGTCAACGGCTGTTTTGTTGTTTATAATCGCATTGGCGCCGGATATAATGGCGTCACGCAGCATTTTACCTGTTATCATTTGTCACCTCAAAAAACAATAAGTTATTCTGTTATGATATCATCTACTGAAACATTGATAGATTTTACTTTCAGGGCTGTGGCGTGTTCCACCGCATAGGAAACTCTTTCTTTGATGTTGTCCACAATGGTGGAGATGTTGACCCCGTAAATCACTTTGATATGCAGGTCGATAACCAGCCGGCCTTCCTCTTCTTTCACCACGACACCTTTCTCCGGTATGTCAGAGCCGAAAACCAGAGTGCGCAGGCTGTCTGCCGCACCGGCGCTGCTCATTCCGGCAACACCGTAGCAGCTGGTGATGGCATTGCCCACCAAAGCCGCAAAGTAATCGTTTGTCAGGCTGACTTTCCCCATGGGATTGTAAATTTTAATCATTGAAAAAGCTCCTTTCCGCAAGCGAAAAAACGCCCGCCGCTTTTATTTATTACAATAATGGCATAAAAACCCATAATAATCTTTTATATTATAACTCCAAAAGGGCATTGTGTATATACTTTTGATGATAATTTATAATTTAAAACAAATATTTACAATATTTTTTTGCCAAAAATAGGGAAAATATCATAAAAACACAGCGCTTTTTCTATAAATAAATATTTATCAGACAGGATTTTAAGACAAATTTGTGTGAAAAAATTGAACAAAAAGCCCCCAAAAGGGGGCTTTTTTCACATATTAAGAAAAGAGAGCAAAAACCGCCGGCTGCTATCGCTGGGCAGTGACCTGTTCCGGCCGGCAAGGGCGGCATGGGTCAGCTGTGCGCCTTCCGGTGCGCAGGAGCGTTTGAACTGTCCACCGATAAATCTTCTGGCAAACATGGCCGCTTTTTCGCGCAGGTAAGAGGCGGAAAATTCGCCCTCAAACACACAGGAAGCGCGCTGGGCCATCTCTATTGGGGACAGCTTTGCAACCACAAAGCAGTATATAAAAAAGTCTATAAGCTTGTAGGGAGCCAGAATATCTTCGGTTTTCTGGGCTATCCGGCCCGCGGCGGGCAGAAGCTCGGGGCTGACGGGAATGGACAGTATACCCTGAACTGCTTCCTTTGCACCTTTCAGGTTTTCCAGCCGGGTCACATAGGGCAGCATGGTGCGGATGACTGTTTTGGATACGCTGCTGTTCACATTGTATCCGGCCAGCCGGTCTCCGCCGTAGGTCGCAAAGCCCAGGGCCTCTTCGCTAAGGTCTCCGGTACCCACCATGATACCGCCGGCCATGTTGGCTATATTCAGTGCGTTCAGTGTCCTCATTCTGGCCTGGACATTTTCAAAGGTCACATCGGCAGTCTGTCCGTCATGGCCGATGTCTTTCAGCGCTTGTGTGCAGGCCGGGGTAATGTCGATGAATTTCAGTTCTATTCCCAAGCCGGCGGTCAGCTGCCGTCCCAGGCTTTTTGTAGTGTCGGAGGTGCCGAAGCCTGGCATGGACAGGGCTATTATTCCGCTGCGGTCCAGCCCCAGCATATCAAAGGCGTTTACAGTTACCAGCAGGGCCAGCGAGCTGTCCAGGCCGCCGCTGACGGCCACAACTGCACTTTTCATGCCCAGATTGTCCAGGCGGTTTGCCAGCGCCAGGCTTTGCAGGCAAAACAGGTCCAGGCAGTATTCCTTTTGGTCAACATTGGCGGGAATAAGCGGGTTTTGGTTAAAAGCCAGCGGGAAATCCAGTGTCGGAAGGGTAAAGACGCCGCCGGGCCGGCTTTTCTGTTTTTCCGGCGCAAAACAGCAGGGGCTGTTTTTATATTCTTCCACCGTTGCGGTAAAAATATCGTTTTTACTGTCTATAAAAGAAACGCAGGGCATATATATATCGGGGTGCGAGGTAAAACCCAGCCCGCCCAGGTTGCATATCACTGTGCAGCGGCCGCTTACCCGTAAAGCGGACAGCATTCGGTGCAAAAGCCGTCTCTGACCGGCCAGCACCGGCCGGCTTTCGTTGAGTATAAACCGGTCGGCCTGAACGCCCGGGGCTTTTTGATGCAGTTTGTGCCGGCTGTCAAAGGCGGCAAAGGAAAAGCCGTCTATTTCAAAGCTGTCTGCCGGCAGTTTTTCACCGCTGTAATACAGGGTGTTTATAAATCTGCCGTCATATCTGTCTGCCAGGATGTATATTTCGCTGTTTTTTTGCGCCAGGCTTTGGGCAGCTTGGTTGTATGCGGCGGCAAAATAAGGCGCATCGGCCAGTATTCCCAGGTCTGTACCGGATAAAAATCCCCGTGGGAATATTATCAGCCGGGCCTGCTGCCGGATGGCTTTTTCGATTTCCTGCTGTGCCCGCCGCCGGTTTGCGGCTATGTCCAGTGGTTTGATTTTTGCTTTGCTCAGATAGATTTTCATAAAAAATCACCCCGTTTTTCACATTTTATTGCCAATAATTTTAGCACAAAGGAGATAAAATTTTCAATAGAGCGCCGCCGGACTGATTGCAATGTACACAAAAAATATGTATAATTAAGTATTAAATAAATATACGGGAGATAATTTTTATGGAAGAGTTGCTGAAATTGATTGAAACAAATCCGACCCTGACACCCGCACAGCTGGCAGTAATGCTGGAATGCAGTCAGGAGCAGGTGGAAAAGATGATAGCCGAGTGTACCGCCAAGGGAATTATAAAAGGATACCGCGCTGTGATAGACTGGGAAAAAACCGACACCAGCATGGTAAAAGCAATGATAGAGCTGAAAGTTACACCCAAAAAAGGCCGCGGCTTTGACGAAATAGCCATGGCCATTGCCGCCATGGACGAGGTGGAAGGCGTTACACTGATGAGCGGCGGATATGACCTGCTGGTGGAAATCAGGGCCAAATCCTTCCAGGAGATAGCAATGTTTGTATTCAAAAGGCTGTCTCCCATGGACGATGTGAACGAAACGGCCACCCATTTTGTATTGCGCCCCTACAAGCAGGCCGGAATTATATTCCACGAAGATGAAGAGGATACAAGGGGTCTTAACGCTTTATGATAGATTACAGCAAATACCTTAACAAGGCGATAAGGGATATACCCCTGTCGCCCATAGAAAAAATATCAATGATGGCACGGGATGTTGACGACTGCATTATACTGGGCGTGGGCGAGCCGGATTTCAAAACCCCGTGGAGAATAAGGGAAGCCGGAATACAGAGCCTGGAAAAAGGCCGTACCTGGTACAGCCCGGGTCTGGGGCTTTTGCCGCTGAAAAAAGCAATATGTGCCTATCAGAAACGCCGTTTCAAGCTGGACTACACCCCCGACGAGGTGATGGTGACAGTGGGCGGCAGTGAAGGCATCGACATGCTGTTCAGGGTAATGCTGGAAGAAGGGGACGAGGTTATCCTGCCCACCCCATGTTATGTCAGCTACGACCCGATAGCAAAAATGTGCGGCGCAAAAGTGGTGGAAGTGGAACTGAAACAGGAAAACAATTTCCGCCTGACAGCCCGGGATTTGAAAAATGCCATAACAGACAAAACCAAAATACTGGTTCTGCCTTTCCCCGGCAATCCCACCGGCGCAATAATGGAAGAGGAAGACCTGCTGGCCATTGCCGATGTGATAAAGGACACTGACATATTTGTTATGACAGATGAAATATACGCCGAGCTGACCTACGGCGAATATCATCATGTGTCCTTTGCGTCCATACCCGGCATGAAGGAAAGAACCGTTGTAATAAACGGGTTTTCCAAATCCTATGCCATGACCGGCTGGCGCCTGGGATATGCCCTGGGCCCGCGGCCGATAATAGATGCCATGGCCACACTGCATCAGGTGGCTGTGATATGCGCTCCCATAACCAGCCAGTATGCGGCTGTGGTGGCGATGAACGAATGTGACGGCGAAATTGACGCCATGCGCCATCAGTACGATATGCGCCGCCGTTTTCTGATAAACGAGCTGAACGCCATAGGCCTGCCCTGTTACAATGCCCAGGGTGCCTTTTATGTGTTTGCCGATATACGCGGCACAGGCATGACCAGCGAACAGTTTTGTGAAAAACTGCTGCTGGAAGGCCATGTAGCGGTTATACCGGGCAATGCTTTCGGTAAAGCAGGGGAAGGCTTCGTACGCATTTCCTATTCATACTCCCTTGACCATCTTATGGAGGCCACAAAGCGCATAGGCGCGTTTTTGAAATCTCTTAAATGATATAAATTTTTAAGGCGGTGTTGTTATGTGCAAAGTTGTTATAAAAGAAGTTGACAGTTACGACAGCCGGACGATGTACATTGCGGTCAAAGAAATAATGCTGCAACAGAGGATAAATCAGCTGATAAACCGGGATACAAAGATATTGATAAAGCCCAATATGCTCAGCCGACACACGCCGGACAAAGCGGTGACCACCAACCCGGTGGTTGTGGACAGCGTCATAGGCGTGCTGAAAGAATTCGGGGCAAAGGGCGAAAATATCACCCTGGCCGATTCCAGCGGCGGACCGGCCAGCCGGGGTGTGATACAGGGCAATTACAACACCTGCGGTTTTTCACTGGTGGCTGGAAAACGCGGAGTAAACCTTTACACCAAAATGAGCAGCCGCGCTTTGAAAACCGACGGCGTCATGGTAAAGGAATTTGAGGTTATCCGGCCGGCAGTGGAAAGCGATGTTATAATAAACCTGGCCAAATTCAAAACCCATGTTATGACAGGCATGACCGGCGCGGTAAAAAATATGTTCGGTGTTGTGCCGGGCCTGAAAAAGGCCGAATTTCACATGCGTTTCCCTGACAAGGAAAATTTTGCCAACATGCTGGTTGACCTGTGTCAGGCTGTAAAGCCCACATTTACCATTGTGGACGGAATACAGGCGATGGAAGGTGACGGCCCGGCCGGCGGCAGCGTCAGAAACCTGGGGCTTTTGCTGGCAGGTTGCGATCCGTATAAAATCGACCTGGCAATGGCGTATATAATGGGCTTTGACCCGGAAAATCTGCCGGTTCTGAAAGCGGCGATAGACCGAGGCCTGGCACCGACAAAGCTGGAAATGACAGATATAACCGGAGATGTACAGCGGTACAAAAGGTGCGAAGGTTACATTCTGCCCCGTTCTTACCGCTTGGACTTCGGCGACCATGTGCCCAGAGCCTTGCGCTGGGCCACGCCGGCGGTGGAAAAATTCCTGGCGCCCAAGCCGAAGATAAACAAATCCAAATGTATAGGCTGCGGCAAATGCCGGAGTATCTGCCCGCAAAAAACCATAGAGATAAAAGACAAAAAAGCAGTGATAAACCTGAAAAACTGCATAAAATGTTTCTGTTGCCATGAAATGTGCCCGGTAAAGGCCATTGACATAAAGCGCAGCAGCTTTTTCAAAATCTGATTTTCAGAGGAATGCGATGAACAAAATAACCGTTATGGCGCCGGCAAAGATAAACCTGTCTTTGGACATAACCGGTGTGGACGAAAAAGGATATCACCTGCTGGATATGGTTATGCAGTCGGTATCTGTTTACGAAAAGGTGACCCTGGAAAAAAGAGAGCAGGGAATAACCATAGCTTCCAACGCCAGGTATATACCCACGGATGAAAAAAATGTGGCGGTAAAAGCCGCTATGAAATTTTTTGCTTACAGCGGTATAGACGGCGGGGTCCATATTCACATAAAAAAGACAGTGCCCATAAAGGCCGGTATGGCCGGAGGCAGTGCCGATGCCGCCGGCGTCATAGTAGGCCTTGACCGCCTGTACGGCACAAAGTATACCCGGCGGCAGCTGTGCGAAATAGGCGCGGCGGCCGGCAGTGATGTGCCCTTTATGATAGTGGGCGGCACCAAAAGAGTGCAGGGAGTGGGAGATGTGATACTTCCCTGTGCACCGATGCCCGCCTGCCATATTGTGATATGTATGCCGTCAAAAGGGGTGTCAACACCTGCGGCCTTTGCCAATTATGACGCATTGGGGAAAAAGGCGGCTGTGGACACTGACAGACTGATAAAAGCAATGGCCGATGGAGATTTGCATTCCATGTCCGCGCTTATGGCTAACGATCTGGAAGAAGCTGCCGCCAGCCGGTATACCCGGCCCATAAAGGAAGAACTTTTGAAGCTGGGGGCGCTGGGCAGTGTAATGACAGGCAGCGGTGCGGCGGTGTTCGGGGTTTTTGACGACGGGGAAAAAGCCCGCGCGGCCTATACATATTTCAAAGGCAGGGTGCGCAGTGTATTCCTGGCCCGCCCGGTAAAACGCGGCGCCCATGTGGTTTCCGGCCGTTTTGGCCGCGGTAAAAGCGGCAGTTACAGATAATTCATACCCGCTTCAAGATTATATTTGATTATATAAAAATCCCGCTGTAACGGCGGGATTTTTTGACGGCGGAGATATCCGAAAATAAAATATTGTTTTGTGACGGCATGCGTATGGTAAAACTGCCGCGGAAAGCAAAACCCAATCCGGCATATTCTTTTACAGGTTGCAAGCCGTTGCCGTTTATATACAATGCAACTCAGGTTTTGCATCACTGCCCAAATCACGGCAGGTACAAAGTTTTCATGATAATGCGATAGGCAGTTTCTATGGCTTGGGGGAAAATACCACTGTGATTTATTACAGCGGAAATTTTGTTCCGGCGGACAAACAAAAAAGCGGCAATTTTTGCCGCTTTTTTTCTGTATAATTTTATCTGTGATTAAAAGTAAAAACGGAAACCGGTTTTTTGATAATACTGCTGTCCGCGGTGCAGGATTATCTGGGGCAGGTGGGAATATTTCATCGCGCCCGGTGCGGCCTGTGTTTCTATGCATATACCGCTGTGAGCTGTCAGCTGACCGTTTTTGCCCCGGCAGACAGGGATAAAATTGCCTGTATAAATCTGTGCGCCGCACTGGTTTGTGAAAATATCCATCTTCAATCCGCCGTCGGAAGCGGTCAGTGTGCCGAATTTGCGGTACTCGCTGACAGCGTTGTCGCAGAACAGGTGGTGGTCGATACCGTTTATTGCCGGCTGGCGTTTTTTCGCCCGGACTATCTGTTCGCCCAGCAATTTTTCCTGAGTGAAATCAAATGGGGTGCCCCGGCTTTCCTTTATCAGACCTGTGGCACATCCGTCGTCCTTTACCTCCATGAAAAAGTGAGAGTTAAGCTGCAAACGGTGGCTCAGTATATCGCCTTTGCCGTCCAGGTTGAAGTAGGAGTGGTTTGTCAGGCTGACAGGGCAGGCGGCTGTGGTGGTGGCCAGATATTCAATCATCAGCAGGCCGTTTCGGAAGGTGTATTTTACACTGAGGGACAGGTTTCCGGGGAAGCCGCTCTCTCCGCCCATGCTGAAAGCAGAAAAGGTCATATAGTCGTCTTCGGCGTCGGTCAGGTCAAAAAACATTTTGTCAAATCCGCTGTTGCCGCCGTGCAGACAGCTGCTGCCATTGTTTTGGTCCAGGGTATATTTTTCTCCGTCTATATAAAACCGTGCGTCTTCAATTCGGTTTGCCACGCGTCCGCACACCGCGCCGAAATAAGTGCGGTTTTCATCCTCTTCGTACCGGGCCAGGTTGTCATATCCCAGCACTACATCTCTTTTGCCGCCGTCCTTGTCTGTCATTACCAGGCTTTGTATGGTAGCTCCGTAGTTCAGCACGCTCAGGCTGTTGCCCTGCCGGTCGGTCAGGGTGTATCTGAATATCTCGTTTCCGTTTTTGTCTTTTCCAAAAAATTGTTTTTCCATATATCCTCCTTCGGGGGTTAATACTTAATATATTTTATCATCTGATATTATTTATTACAATATTGTAATTGTTGTGAAAAGTGCTGTTTGTCATATTTAACCACTTGAATTTGCGTGGTGTTATGGTATATAATGAGTGCTTGATAAAGGGGTGATTTTTTGGCTAGATATATGGCTCCGGAAGCCAGAGAAAGAAGAAGAAAACAGCAGAAAGCCAGAAAGCTGGCGATGTATTCCACTATGGTGGTTTTTGTGCTGGTGGTTTCTTTCGGAATTGTCAAAGTTATAGAAATGTTTTCCGCTGACGAAGGCGAAGTGCCTTTGCTGGACGGTTCAACAATACAGCAGCCCAACACAGATGTGGACAAACAGGGCGAAGACTGGGATACATTTACAGGTCCGGTGGAAAAAACCATAAATCTTGAAGTGGTAACGCCGGAAATAAATATGATACAGGTGGCAGAAAACGGCCGCGTGGATATAAGCTATTTCAATGATGCCGTGTTTATGGGCGACAGCCTTGCGGATGGTTTCAGGGTTTATTCCGGCAGCGGTTCGCTGGATTTGCGCAATACAACAGCCACATACATTACACGCCAGAGCCTGACTCCGCGTTCTTTCACACAGCCGGGCGCCATGATTGATGTGGGCAACGGCCCCATTGACCCATGGGCTACTGTCGAGCAGAAAAACCCGGGCAAGGTTTATGTGACACTGGGCACCAATGCGCTGATGTCCATGGACCCGCAGGAGTTTATCGAAAGCTACTATGTTTTTATTGATATGCTGAAAGAAAAGGCTCCAAATGCGGTGATATATGTAACAACAATAACACCTACCACAGCATGGAAATCACAGGAAGAACCCAGATTGTCCTTTGACAGAATTTATCAGGCAAACCAGTTGATTGCAAAAATGTGCAATGAAAAAGGCCTGGCGCTGATAAATCTGTATGATGTACTGAAAAGTGACAGCGGATATCTGAGGGAAGAAATAGCCCGGAGCGACGGTTACCACCTGACTCCCACAGGCTACCAGGAATGGCTGGACTATCTTATCACCCATACGGTGTACAACCCTTCCAGCCCCTATATCCCAGGCTCGCCTTACGCACAGACAGTATAAATATTAAAAAGCAGGCAGATGCCTGCTTTTTTTTGCGGAAAATTCCAGGCTTTGACGGTGTGTATTTTGGTTTATACACGAATAAAATCCGTAAAACAGCAGAATAAGAAGAAAACCGTCCCGTCAGAATAATAGATATAGGCCTGCGTTTCACAGCCGCCAAACAGTCTTTATTTGCATGGCGTGGCACAGAGATTTTTAAATTACGGGATTGCATTGCAGCGCCTGCGCCATATCGGGTAAATGCTGTTCATAATCTGTGCCGAATAAAAAAGCCGCCCGGACAGGGCGGCTTTTGTTGTTTTGAAATTATTCGCCGAACAGCTCTTTGATTTCTTCTTCTTTACCGGATTTTACCAGGATTTCTTTGTAAGAAGAAACAGATTTTCTGGCTGATGTGTCGATGTCGCTCTTCAAGAATTCCAGAGCGTAGGTAGCTGCGCCTGCGGCACCTTTTACCAGTACATCTTCGTCGATGTCAAACTGCTGGTTGTGGTGAGCTGCACCGATACCTTTTTCTTCGTTCTTCATACCCAGGAAAGCAAACACGCCGGGCCACATCATCAGGTACTGGGAGAAGCTTTCGGAAGCCATCCAGGGTTCTGCCTCTACTATGTTTTCAGCGCCGATTTCAGCGCCGATTACCTTTCTGGCAAAAGCTGCACATTCAGGATCGTTGATTACCGGGAAGCCGGGCAGTGTGTAAGCGTTGTATGTGGGAACACAGTTGTAAGCTTTGCAGGTGTTGTCAATGAGGTTTTTGAATTCATTGTAGAATATCATGCCGGATACATCGCGGTCAAAGGTTCTCATTGTGCCGCCAAAAGTACATGTCTGGGGGATAACATTGCCCACAACACCGGCGTTGAGTGTACCAACAGAGTATGTCAGTGTCTTGTAGGGGTCAACTTTTACCAGACGCAGTGCCTGCATACCGGAATAGATGGCTGCAAAGGCATCTATCGGGTTGATGGACTGGTCAGGACGGCTGCCGTGACCGCCGCGGCCTTCGATTGTTACATTAAAGCCCATGGCGCCGGCCATCATGTTGGTGTCGTTGATGCCCATTTTGCCTGTTTCCAGTGTGCTCAGCAGGTGGATGCCGTAAGCGGAGTCAACTTTTATGCCGTTTTTCTCCATATAGGCAAATATGTATTTAACGTTTCCTGTGCCTTCTTCGCCTCTTTCAAAGCACAGATATACTGTACCGGCGATTTCGTCTTTTTTCTCCATCAGGATTTTGGCAGCGCCCAGCAGCATTGCCATGTGGCCGTCGTGACCGCAGGCGTGCATCACGCCGTCAACTTTACTTTTACATACTCTTTTTTCTTTCAGGTTTTCGTCTGTTTCAACAACCGGCAAAGCGTCGATGTCGGCGCGCAGCAGAACGGTTTTGCCGTTGTCTGTTTTGCCTTTGATTGTGGCCAGGATACCGCCGTTGGGGATGATTACATGTTCAATGCCCATGTCTTTCAGTTCCCGGTTGAGCCTTTCAACTGTTTTGTCTTCCTGGCTGGACAGTTCCGGATTTTCATGGAAATATCTGCGCATGGAGATAATGTAATCTTCATATTTTTTAGCAAGTTCAAAATTTTTCATATCATTCACGCCTTTCTGTATTTGCACAACATTTTTTAGCATATTTATACATAAAACTGAATATTGTGCATAAAATAATGGTTGTCAAAGTATGAGTGGGAACATACCTATCGATAAGTATATATTATAATAACAAGTGTAAAAAGTCAACAAAAACTTTTTAATATTGCTGTTTATTTTTTGTACAAAGTAGTTTCTGAACGCGTTCACAAAATGTTAGATAACTGTTATAACAGTTGCAGTAAATATGTGATAATTTTTTGTAAAAAGTGCTTATTGACTTGTTGTTAAATATTTGTTAAAATTTTTGTATAAAATTGTTTGCATAAATTTGCAATGGATGTTTATTTGCGGGGTTTCATTCCCAGTGGGCGTAATTTAAATATACATTACATACTCATTCGAGCAATTTTTCGAAAACAAGCTAAAAGGAGAATTAGTTATGGCAAATACAGTTAAAACTGAACAAAAAGCTAAGAAAAGCTTTAAAATGCCTCACCTGTTCTGGATTATGGCCGGCCTGCTGCTGATAACCAGCCTGCTGACATACATAATTCCTGCAGGTCAGTTTGCCACAGACCCGGAAACAGGCAAAATACTGGGCGACCAGTTTAATTTCCTGGGTTATCAGACCCCTGTAAGCCCAATTGATATGATGATGAGCATCATGGAAGGTCTTACATCATCAGCCCTTATCGGATGGTCCGTTATGGTATCCGGCGCTATGGTTGCCATTGTTATGGGCACAGGCGCATTTGACGATTTCCTCAACTGGGCTATTTACAAACTGAAAGACAAAGACGACTCCATATTGGTTATGGTTATGTTTGCGCTGATGGTTTACCTGGGTGCTTTCGGCGGCTCAGACGCTTTGATAGCAATTGTTCCCATCGGTGTTATGTTCGCAAAGAAACTGCGTCTTGACCCCATCTGTGCCATCGGTGTTTCCACCTATGCCACACTGCTGGGCTTCGGTACAGGCCCCACCAAGCAGGCTACTACACAGCTGCTGATGGGCGTACAGATTTACGGTACATTCTTTACAATGTTCATATCCATGAATGTATTTATGATTGTAGGTATGATATTCCTGCTTCAGTATGTAAAGAAGATAAGAAAAGACCCCACCAAATCCCTGATGTGGGATGATGGCTGGCGCCCGGAAGAAACCGTGGTTGACACATCTTCCATCAAAGAGGTAAAACTGTCATGGCGTACAATAGTTGTACTGCTGGTTTACATTTCACAGTACCTGATCATTGTTCTGTATCCGATGATTACCAATGACACATCCAAAACTTTCCCGATGATGATCGCACTGTCTGTTGCCGTATCAATCATCTGTGGTTTTGTAGGTCAGTTCTCATTTGACAAGATCGGTAATGAGTTTGGCAAAGGTCTGGCCGGCATGGCATTTGTTGCTTTTGTAATCGGTCTTGCAAAGGTTATGTCCATTGTTATGACAAACGGTAACATCCTGCACACAATAGTTTACTATCTGACATTGCCTTTGATGAACCTGCCCCGTTCAGTTGCTTCTATCGGTATGACATTTGTTATATCCATAGTAAACCTTATCATACCATCAGCTTCTTCCAAAGCTGCTATCCTTGTTCCGATATTGCAGCCTATCAGCGAAGCGCTGGGCATGATGCCGGAACTGGCAGTTCAGGCTTTCCAGTACGGCGACGGCTTCTCCAACATGTTCTCACCCTTCCTGGGCTGGACAGTTGGTTCATGTGTGGCCGCAGGCGTTCCGTTCCCCAAATGGGTTAAATGGGTTATTCCCAAAGTTATCTGCTTCATGCTGATGGCATTTGCGATTATGTTTGCACTGACAGAGTTTGGCTGGCAGCCGTTCTGATTTTTAGACAATCTGACAAAAAGAAAAAAGCGCCTTACATGGCGCTTTTTTTGTGCTATAATTAAAGTTAACATTATTTTTTTGGAGGTAAGATATGGATGTGAGATCTGATTTTGTAATGCCGCAGTACAACCGGCCGGACTTTGACCGGCCTGTATTTGTGCAGGCGCCTGATGCCCGGTGGGAAAAAGCCCAGCAGGACGGTGTGGCACCCTTTGATTTTCACTCCACATCCATGTATCCGGAATATTTCAAGGTAGATGGGCGCTGGCTGTTGGCCCGGCCCAGCCGAATGGATGCATCGGTTGTGATAAAAGATGACGGGCACCTGTCTGTGGTGGAAAACCGAAATATTAAAAAAGGTGACAAGGTAATTGTAGGCCGCAGTGAAGACGGCAGCCGGGGCATATATGTACATACACAAGGATTTGCACAGAATAAAAATGAAAAAGAACGGTTTGTCTTCCGTCAGGGCCGCAGCAGGGAGACAGCCTACTCCAGGGACTATGACCGACTGATTTCTCTTTTGAAATATGAAAGAGAAAATGGCGGCAGAATTCTGTGGGTTATGGGCCCGGCTTTTTCTTTTGATGCCGGCGCGCGCAAAGCGATGCAGGCGCTGGTGGAAAACGGATATGTGCAGTGTGTGCTGGCAGGCAACGCGCTGGCCACCCACGACCTGGAAGGTGCGCTGCTGCACACAGCACTTGGTCAGGATATATACACACAGCAGTCAATGCCCGGCGGACATTACAACCACCTGGATGTGATAAACCGTGTGAGGGCATCTGGAAGCATTGAAAATTTTATAAAAGAATACGCCATTGACAACGGTATTGTCTATGCCTGCACAAAGCATAAAGTGCCCATGGTGCTGACAGCATCAATCAGGGATGACGGCCCGCTGCCGGAAGTGATTGCCGACTGCTATGCAGGACAGCGGGCCATGAGGCGGCAGATACAGCAGGCCACAACAGTGATATGTATGGCCACAATGCTGCATACCATAGCCACTGGCAATATGACGCCGTCATTTACACTGGATAAGGACGGAAATGTGCGACCGGTGTATTTTTACACCGTTGATGCCGACGAATTTGTGGTAAACAAGCTGCTGGACCGCGGATCCCTTTCTGCCACAACCATGGTAACAAATGTACAGGATTTTATCACAAAACTGGCCGGCGGTCTGGGCTTGGAGTTTTAGGACATGGGCACAGACAGACACATCAGCTGCTGTTTTACCGGTCACAGAAATATACCTGAGCAGGATATGCGGCAGCTGGAAAGTCTGCTGGATGACGCGGTAAGGGCTCGGATATCCCAGGGATATACGGTTTTTTGCGCCGGCGGTGCCCAGGGGTTTGACGCTATGGCGGCCAAGGCAGTGATAAAATATAAAAAACAGGATGAAAAAATCCGCCTGCATCTTTATCTTCCATGCCAGGACCAGGACAAATTCTGGAGCAGGCGGGCTAAATCAGAATATGAAAAGATAAAGCAGGCCGCCGACAGCGTGTTTTACATCAGTCAAGTTTATGACAGATACTGCATGATGCGCCGCAACCATGCCATGGTGGATGACAGTTCATGCTGCATAGGATACTGCACAAGATCTGACGGCGGAAGTGCGCGTACGCTGAGCTATGCGCTGGACAAAGGACTGACGGTTATAAATCTTGCTCAGATAATATAGGGGGAAAAGAGGAACAAGACAATATGGACATGACACAGATTATCAATCAGATGATAGTGCTGTTTCTGATGATGGGAACAGGCTATTTATGCGGAAAAATAGGATATATGGACAGCGATTTTTCCAAAAAACTGACCAATATTATACTGATGGTCACAACGCCGGCCATGATATTGGCTTCGGTAACAGTAGGGGAGGTTTCCTTTTCAAAAACGTTGGCCTTTGAGATACTGGCTGCGGCCTGTGCTGTTTTTGTGGTGCTTACACCTGTTGCCTACCTGATATGCAAACTGATGAGAATTCCGGCCAAGGATTTTAAACTTTATGTGTTTATGCTGATATTCTCCAACACCGGATTTATGGGCTATCCGGTGGTGGCCACAATATTCGGCGATGATGCCATTTTTCTGGCCAGCATATTCAACATGATATTCAGCATTATGGTGTACAGCCTGGGCGTGTGGCTGATGGACAGCCGCGGTGGAAAATTCAATGTCAAAACGCTGATAAACCCGTCTATGATAAGTTCTGTGCTGGCGCTGGTAATATTTATTTTTGAAATAAAGATACCGTCTGCACTTGCAATGACTTTGGACTCCATAGGCAGCATAACTTCCCCCAGTGCCATGCTGCTGATAGGTTCCAGCCTTTCGCTGATGCCTGTAAAAGAGATAGTTGGAGAAATCAAGCTGTACCCTTTTACCGTTATAAAGCAGATAATAATACCCTTCGCAATGTTCTACCTGTTCGGAATGTTTATCAAGGATGCAACATTGCTGGGGATTATGACAATACTTATAGCCATGCCGGTGGCCAGCATAGCCGTTATGTTTGCCAACCAGTATGACGGGGACGCGAAGCTGGCATCCAAAGGTGTGTTTATCACCACAATGTGCTCCTTTGTGACAATACCTTTACTGTGCATGTTCCTGTAATAAAATACAGACAGAAGAAGTTTTAACATATAAAATAAAAATTGTTGAAAACAAAACACCCTGCTTTTGTAATAAAGCAGGGTGTTGATATTTGTTTTACATTGTGCGGAAAAGTACAGCGGTTATTTTTGCTCGGACATTTCTCGCTGTACCATATCAACGGCGGCCGCGTAATAGGCTGTCTGCCGGCGGTCGCGGCGAAAAATTCTGACTGCCACTACTACTGAAATAATGGACAGTACAACATTAAAAATAACTTTGGACGCAGGCGGCAGAGGATTGAAATTCACGCTGTTTATAACACTGTTCCACCCGCCGCGCCGCAGCGGAAGGCTACGGCTGTCGGCAAAGTACAAAAAGTACATCATATCATCTTTGACGGTGTACACCGCCCTGTAACAATACTGCCGGCTGTCGGCAAAATCCAGCGCGATAAAAGTTTGTCCGTCATTTTCAATTATTTCATTGGACGCATAATTAATATAATCCTCTTCCGACATGGTCAGAAGAAGATTTTGCAGTATGTTCTGCTGTTGCTGCCCTGACAGGTCTGTCCAGTCGGAATAGAAGTACATCTTGTCGTTGGGATAGCAGAAGAGGGAAAAATATCCGGTGAAATCTTCCCGCCACGCCTCCAAATACAAGTCGTTGTCATAGGCATAGGCCAGGAATTCTTCTCTGGTTTCACCGTTTTGCTGCAAAAGTATATCGTCCCGTTTTACATCTCGGTCTATGTACAGCCAGTTGCCGGGCAAAGACAGCTGTATATCAATTTGGGCCGGTCTTATATCCGTGTATGCAGCATAGGCTGTGACCGGAATAAGTAAAACCAGCAAAGCTGCCGCAGCAATAAATATCTTTTTCATATTTTGAAGTCCTTGGGCAGGTCGGCATCAGCCGTGTTTTATTTTATCAGCGATGATGGATATGTGCCGATGTCGTGCATATGTTTAAGGGCTTTTTGCACCATCGGTTTGTCCTCTTTATAGGTTACTCCGTACCATTTGTCGGCGCAGTGAAGAACTTTTACGCATGCGCGGCGGCTGTCGATCATCTGTGTTACCACGCTGGGCAGATAGTATTCGCCTTTGAGCGGGTTTTCAGCCAGGGTGGTGCGCAAAAAGTCCGGGAAACCGTCCCATGCCCGGTGCAAAAACTCCGGTGTAAAGCCCCAAAGGTTCATGGATACCAGACTTTCAGGGTCCAGCTCCTGCCATGTGGCGCCGTCGTCAGTGGTGTATTTCGCACCCCAGTCGCCGTCTTTTTCTATCCTTGTCAGCTCTGTTACAGACAACAGCATATCGTTGGCATCTGTCAGGCAGACTCCGCGGGACACATACCCGTTTTCTGTCAGGGTGTTTTCCAGCTCGTATGCCACCATTGCAAAACTGGCCATGCCGTCCTGTGATGCCATGCTGTGGGAAAGGTAATCAAAAATCACTTTAAATGCATCGGCCCCATAGTAATCATCAGCATTTATGACCACAAACGGGCTGTTGATTATGTTTCTGGCGGCGCACACCGCATGGGCTGTGCCCCAGGGTTTTTGCCTGTCTGCCGGGGCGCTGAAACCTTCCGGCAGGTCGTTTATATCCTGAAATACATATTCCGCCTTCATTCCCCGGGGAATACGCCGGCCGACTATGTTTTTAAAATCCTGCTCGATTTCTTTTTTTATAATGAAAACAACAGTTTCAAAGCCGGCTTTTCTGGCATCGTACAGGGAATAGTCTATAATTATCTCTCCGCCCGGGCCAACGGGATCTATCTGTTTCAGACCGCCGTATCGGCTGCCCATACCTGCCGCCATAACAACTAAAATAGGTTTATCCATAATTTACTCCTTGTAACCGTTGGGGTTTTTGCTTTGCCAGTTCCAGGCATGACGGCACATATCCTCTATATCATACTGTGCCTGCCAGCCAAGCTCTGCCTTTGCCTTTGACGGGTCGGCATAGTTTTCGGCAATGTCGCCGGCGCGGCGGGGCAGAATGTTTCTTTTCAGCTTTTTGCCGCATGCCTTTTCAAAGGCGTCTATAACCTGAAATACGCTGTAACCTTTTCCTGTACCCAAATTATATGTGACAATTCCACAGTTTGTGTACAGCTTGCGCACTGCCGCCACATGGCCTTTTGCCAGGTCAACCACATGGATATAGTCCCTTACACCGGTGCCGTCGGCTGTGGGGTAATCGTCGCCGAAAACCCTGACAGAGTCAAATTTGCCTATGGCCGCCTGGGCTATATAGGGCAGCAGGTTGTTGGGTATTCCGTTGGGATCTTCGCCTATAAGTCCGCTGGGGTGTGCACCGATGGGGTTGAAATATCTGAGTATCGCCACATTCATATCTTTGTCTGCGGCGCATATGTCGCGCAGTATCTGTTCCTGCATCACCTTTGTCCAGCCGTAAGGGTTGGTGGCACTGCCGGCAGGACAGCTTTCATCGCAGGGAATTTTTTCCGGCTGTCCGTAAACGGTGGCAGAAGAGGAGAAAACAAAGTTCTTTACGCCGTGTTTTTTCATGGCGCGCAGTACGCACATGGCGCCGCCGATGTTGTTGGAATAATATTCCAGCGGCTTTTCCACGCTTTCGCCCACCGCTTTATACGCGGCAAAATGTATTACGCAATCTATATCCTTGTGCCGGCTGAACAGGTTGTCCACCTGTTTTTCATCACATACATCGCACAGACAGAACTGTACGCTTTTGCCGGTTATCTGCTGTATCCTGTCAATAACCTTCGGGCTGGAATTGTAAAAATTGTCAGCTATCACAACATCATAGCCGGCCTCTACAAGCTCCACAGCAATGTGTGAGCCGATATATCCGGCGCCGCCGGTAACCAAAATAGACATATATTTTTCCTTTCACGGTTTATCAGATTTCTGATTTTTTTAATTGTTTTCGGTGCAATTCTCCTGTGCCGGGAAAATAGTGATTTCAAATTTTAAATTCTGCCGGCCGGAAAAGTCTTTCAACAATTATATTACAAAGCCGGCATTTTTGGCAAGAACAACAATGACAGCCCCTGTGCATTATATAAATAAGAATAAACATTATAATATGTTTTTAATATAGCATAAAATATATCTGCTGTCCATATTTTATGCACAGAGGCAGGGTCTGAAAATATTCTGACAGGCGTTTAAACAGATGAAGAGTTCTCGGCAGTTTGCAGCAATGTATATTGAAAACCGTGTGTGCCGTCAGTAGAAAATTTTTTGTCATTCTTTTGTATCATAGTGCTGATTGCCGCAAATATTACACCCGGAGCTTTTGAAGATAAAGAGAATGTTAGTAAAATGCACAAAAAATTTTAAAAAAATTGTGCAAAACAGCTGTTGGCTTTGTAATCGAATTGTAACCCGGCTATTTGATTGACAAAGAAAAGATTTTGTGCTATAAACTATGGTGTAAATATGTGATTAGTTTCACAACAATTCTTTACGGAGGAAAACCAAAATGAAAAAAGTTATTGCTCTTGCATTGACACTTGCTATGGCAGTTTCATTGGTAGCTTGCGGCACAACAGACGATTCAAGCTCAGATGTGCAGACAGATGCCAAATACAAAACAGGTGTTGGCGCAGTTGTATCTGTAAAACCCACAGATGAAAACGCTGAAACAGAAAAAGGTGCTTCTGCTCAGATAAGCACAACAATTGTTGCTGCTACATTTGACGGCGAAGGCAAAGTTGTTTCCGCTACAATCGATGTTGCTCAGCAGACAGCCAAATTCGACATGGACGGTCAGCCTGACGGTGAAGTTGACCTGAGAACCAAGAACGAAAAAGGCCCTGACTACAACATGGCTGGCGTTTCTGAAATCGGCAAAGAAATCAACGAACAGCATGAAGCTCTGGCTAACTACTGGGTTGGCAAAACAGTTGAAGAATGCGTAAATATGCCCGTATACGCAAGGGACGAAGAGCATACAACTGTTCCGGATGTAGAAGACCTGAAATCCAGCGTAACAGTTACAGTTGGCGAATACCTGGAAGCTCTGCAGAAAGCTTATGACAACGCTGTTGAAGCTGACGGTGTTGTTGCCAAAACAGGTCTGGGCATAGTTCCCGAAGCCAAAGTTGTTGGCGAAGATGCTGAAACAGAAAAAGGCGCTTCCTTCCAGATGGATACTTCCTTTATCGTAGTTGCTCTGGACGAAAACGACACAGTTCTGGCTGCTTCTCTGGATGTTGCTCAGCAGAAAGTTGCTTTCGACATGGACGGTAAAGTTGCAGGCGAAACAGACCTGAGAACAAAGAACGAAAAAGGTCCTGACTACAACATGGCCGGCGTTTCTGAAATCGGCAAAGAAATCAACGAACAGCACAAAGCATTCACAGACTGGATGGTTGGCAAAACAGTTGCTGAAATCGAAGGTATGGAAACATACGAAAGAGATGAAGACCACACAGCTGTTCCTGCTGTTGAAGATCTGAAATCCAGCGTAACAGTTACAGTTGGCAGCTACCTGGAAGCTTTCACAAAAGCTGTTGCTAACGCAAAATAATCTGATCTTTATTACAGATATTTAAAATCAAATTTAAAGCACCGTCCCAACAGGGACGGTGTTTTTTTGTGCGGGCCCGGCCGGCAAAAAATCAATAAAGTGCTTCTTTTTTAAATATTTGATGTATAAAATTTTACTTTGTAAAATCTTTCACAATTTAAACACAAAAAACGCCCAAAATCATTAAATTTTGAGAGTAAAATAATATACAATTTAACTAAAAAAGGAGTACGCTATGCAAACATTTACACTTACGGTGCTGGCGGTTTACGCCCGCAACCCGGCCGCAGCCACCGCTGATATATCGCACAGACTGGGCGTACCGCCTCATATGATAAGACGGGCCAGGCAGTTTTTGGGCAGCAGGGGATATTTACATAAAGACAAAAATCTTAATTGGCATCTGACTGATAACGGCAAGGCCGAAATGGAAAAATTTGACAGGGAAAAGGCGGAAGACGATGCCAGGTTTATACGCAAGGCCACAGATACTATATGTGATGCCCTGGGCGTCAAGGAAAACGAAATAAGCAACTTTTTCCTGATGGATAAAGGTATGACCAATGACAGCTATATATTTTACTGCCGCGGCAAAAAATACATATACCGACGCGCCGGACAAGGCAGTGATATGCTGGTAGACAGGTATCGTGAGTATGCCAATTACATAGCTTTGCAAGGGCGCGGAATAAGCGATGTGGTGGTTTACCACAATCCGATGGACGGCACTAAAATAACTGAATTTATAGAAAACAGCAAAGGCATAGATCCGCAGAATCCTGACCATATGAGCCGGGCGCTGGATGCGCTGCGCCACCTGCACAACAGCGGGATAAAACCGCCACATGATTTTGATTTTATCAAAACCATTGACTATTATGAAGAAATATGCCGCAACAGCGAAGCAGAATTTCTTTCCGGATACCCGTCGCGAAAATCCAGGGTTATACGCCTGTTGGAAAAGGTGGACAGGCTGGGAGTAGAAAAGAAATTCTGTCATATAGATTTTGTTCCGGGCAACTGTCTGCTGGACAGCCGGGGCAAAGTGGTGCTGATAGACTGGGAATATTCCGGCGGACAGGACCCGCTGGTGGATGTGGCTATGTTCTGTATTTCAGCAGCTTTTGATAAAAGACAGTCTGACAGGCTGCTGAAAGATTACCTCCAAAAGCGCCCTGATATACAGCAACGGGCAAGGTTTTATACATATATTGCAACCGCGTCTTTGATGTGGAGCCTTTGGAGCGAGTTTAAAACCGCCAACGGTGAAGTTTTTGAAGGATATACAAAAAGAACATATGCTATGTGCCGGAAATATTGCACTTTGGCCGAGCGTATGTTTGACACACTGGAACAAGACGGAAAAGAGAAATGAATTTTGTAAAAAAAGATATAGACAGCCTGCCAAGGCGGGAATATTTCCGCCATTATATGGACAATGTGCGCTGTACATACAGCATGACAATAAATGTGGACATAACAGGGCTGTACAAGCGGACGAAGAAGAAGCAGCTCCGCCTGCACCCGGTATTGCTGTGGTGGATAAGCGAAGCTGTAAACAGTTTTGAATTTATGCGCTGGGGTACTGATGAAGAAGGAAATGTGGGTGTGTATACCGTTTCCAGCCCTTCATTTACAGTAATGGGCAAAGACCGGGAAAACTTCAATGTTCTGCACTGCCCTTACAGCGCGGATTTCCACGATTTTTACAACAGGTGCAAAGAGACAATAGATAAAAATGCAGGCAGTCCTGCAATGAATCCGATAGGCCCGGCACCGGCAGGCAGTTTTGATATATCTGCCATACCGTGGGCGCATTTTACCGCTTTCGAGCTGAACCTGTACACCTCCGGCACATGGATGGCACCCATAATAACCACCGGTAAACTGATAAAAGAGGCTGATAAGGTGAGTCTGCCCTTTAACATCAAGGTTCATCACCGGGTATGCGACGGTGCCCACCTGGGCAAATTTTTTGCCCATCTGGAAGACAGCGCACGGCAGGCCGACGAATGGATGAATGTATAAACTAAAAATATAAAAATAAAACAGCCCTGTGCTCAGGGCTGTTTTTAGTTTTGTTATACAAATCAGATTTCGTATTTCCACAGGCCGTGCAGGTTGCAGAACTCATATGCTGCAACAGGTTTTGAAGCACCTATCGGGAAAACAGCTTCGGGCTTGCCTGTGTGCTCCAGCTCTTTTACCATGTAGCTGCCGTCTTCAAAAACAACAGCGATAAAGGAGATGTGGTGTTCTTCTGTCATGGGATGCTCAACGCTGCCAACGCTTACAACAACCTGGCTGTCTTTTACTTCTACTACCGGCACATGTTTTTCTGTGGCGGCATCAGTTGTGTTAGCGGTCAGGACTGTCATGGGTTTGCCGCAGCAAACAGTAGGGACAGCTTTGTCCACAACGGACAGTACAACTTTTTTACATACA
Organism: uncultured Oscillospiraceae bacterium; assembly: GCA_949297385.1. Lineage (GTDB taxonomy): Bacteria > Bacillota > Clostridia > Oscillospirales > Ruminococcaceae > RGIG3102. Next base: position 7,574 of record CASFSP010000016.1, on the reverse strand, counting down.
TCGCAATAGGAAAATTTCAAATCTTTCATAATAGTCACCTCGTGTTTTTCTTAATGATATAATATACCATTAAGGATTATATGTCAATGAAACTGTGACTTATTCACAGTTTTTTCTTTTTGACGATCTGAATTTCGCTGAGGACCAGGCTGCAAAGGATAAGGGCGCCGCCGACCAGAAGATTAAGCGTAAAGTTTTCATAGCCGAACATAATGCTGAAAGCACTGCCAAAAACACCTTCCAGCATCATAACCAGGCTGGCGGTGGAAGCGCTTAAATGTTTTTGAGCTATTATTTGCAGGCTTTGCGCCACAAAGTTGGAACCTACAGCCAGATAGAGTATTGGCCATATAGCTCTGTTCCAGTCACAGGCGGCAATATTTACACCTTCTATGGCGAAGGCATAAATCCGGCTGCCGGCAAACAGAGTAAATCCCAGCAGGAAAGCCCCCCGGGCAAAATGACCGCCGGCAGGCTGTCTGGCCAGCAGAACAATGGACATCGCAAAGAAAAATGCTCCGGCTATGGTGTACCGGTCACCGATATTAAGCACAAACCGGGTGTTCAGTGCCCCTGTAAGCACTGCCATACCGCACATACATACGACTACGGCCAGCAGATTGCGCATTTTGGGGCGCACTTTGTACAGCGCCCACGCCAGGAAAGGTACCATAACCACATTAGTAGTGGTAAGGAAGGAGGAATTGGAGGGTGTGGTATATATCGCGCCTATCGCCTGCAATATAAAACCCAGAAAGTTGAAAGTTCCCACCAGCAGGCCGTTTTTCAGCTGTTCTCTGGACATATTCAGCACCGCTTTGGGAAAGCTGACAAATACAAGCACAGAAAAAATAAGACCCCTGATCATATTCAGCAGTCCGGCGGACACGCCATAATCCAAAGCTTGCTTTATAGCAACGAAACCACCGCCCCATATAATTGTAACAATGATAAGTAACAGTATAGCTGTTTGCTTTTTCATAAATCCTCCTGATATTCTTTTTTGAAGCACACAAGATGATTATATCATACGCAAAAGCAAATTAAAAGGTGAAGATATTGAACAAAAACCGCCTTTGTGGTAAACTGTAAAAAACGAATGGGGGTGGCGGAGATGATGATTTCCACAAAGGGGCGATATGCACTGAGGGTGATGGTGGATCTGGCTCAACATCGGGACGGCCGGCTGATACCGCTGGCTGTGATAGCAGAAAGGCAGAGTATTTCCGAAAAATATCTTGAAAACATAGTGGCCGGCCTTGCAAAAAACGGCCTGGTAAAATCCACCAGGGGCAAAAACGGCGGATACACCCTGACAAAATCTCCGCGGGAATATACGGTGGCAGAGATAATGACAGCCAGCGAAGGAGATCTGGCACCGGTATCATGTCTTAAAGACAGCAATGGCTGCGAAAATGCAGAAAATTGTCTGACTGTAACATTGTGGGCCAATTTGCAGGATGTCATATACACATATCTGAGCAACATAACTCTGGAAGATCTGGCCCGGGGCAAAATAAAAAGAAACAAATAATCAAAAAGGACACCGCAGCCAGCGGTGTCCTTTTATAATGTTTTAAAACTATTTTGCCCCTGATATATCCTTTTGAAACTTTGGTGCGCTGTTGTTTGAAGCCTGTTTTTGTGCAATCTTGCAGATTGAGAATATGGCAGAAGGGTGCAATAAAATCAATAATGTAGCTTTATTTCCCTTTCAAAGTCGCTGCATATAACATTGGATTTCTTTTTGCATAAACTTATGTCACATACCCGAAAATCTTCGTGGCCTTCTGACAATGTGCAGATCCTGTTTCCCCGGGAATCAACCGCAGAGCTTTTGCCCAGGAAATCTGCATTCATACCCGGAATGGACTCGTGCCCTGTTCGGTTGCAAAGCACCAGCGGGGTCAGGTTTTCAATGGCTCGGATTTTTGAAATATGATATGTGGTCCGGCCGCCGAAGTTTGCCGGGACCAGCAGGATATCTGCTCCATTGCGAATCTGTTCCCTTGAAATTTCCGGAAACCACAGGTCAAAGCATATCTGAACGCCTATTTTCATGCCGTCAACATCAAAAACCGGGTTTTCTTTTCCTCTGTCGAACAGTTTCTTTTCAAAATCTGAAAGATGTATCTTTCTGTATCTGCCGATATACCTGCCTTTGCTGACGATTACGGCGGTGTTGTATATGTTTTGGCTTTCTTTTTCAGCCAGACCGAAAACAATGGTGCAGGAATGTTCCGCTGAAAGCCTGAGCATTGCACGGGTTGACGGCCCCTGAGGAACGCTTTCGGAGATATCCATCAGCTGATTACGGCTTTGGAACAGGTATCCGCACATAGACAGTTCCGGCAGCAGTACAAGCTCGCAGCGGTTTTTGCCCAGATAAGATTTTAAAAGTTTTATATTTTCACCAGGGTTGTGAGTAACATCAAACTGTAAAATTCCTGTTTTCATCATTGGCTCTTTCATTGTTGAATTTTAAATAAAATCATCTGCAACTCAGTGTTTGTAAATATACGGCAAATTGTGACTGTTGATTATACTGGCATACTCCGGAGTTTTATACAGTAATTAGGAGTGGCTTATATCTGAGTTGTACAGAATTTTCATTTCCCATATTACCATATTTTTGTTAAGGTTTCCATAGGGTGAATTATAAATTGAAATTTATACTATTAAAATTATAAGTAACTTATTAATTTACAAACTACTTGTGAAATCATAGAAAGTATCGTAAAATAAGCGGCAGAACAGGCGATTAATTCACGGTACGCCGGAATAATATTGGAGGTAATTATGGAAATAATTTTTTTGGCGGTAGTATTTTTTGTAATAATACTGCTTTTGGCTTTAAAAAGACCTTTATGGCAGGCAGTTCTGGGCGGACTTGCAGCAACCGTTATTCTTTACAGAATACCTGTTTTATCTGCTGTACAGCGGACATCCAATGTGTTTGTAAACTGGTCATCATTGCAAGTCCTGGTCAGTCTTTACCTGATAACATATCTTCAGAGAATGCTTGAAGCAAGAAATCAGATAGGCCTGGCGGCCGAGGACCTGAACGGCCTGTTTTACAACAGGCGCATAACTGCCATGGGTTCAGCGCTGTTTATCGGGCTTCTTCCGTCAGCCGCGGCGATGCTGTTGTGTGCCGGTATAATTGAAAAAGCCACGGAAGGCTATCTCAACAAAGAACAGCAGGCTTTTGTCACTACATGGATAAGGCATATCCCTGAATCCAGCCTGCCTACATATTCTTCGATAATATTGCTGTGCGCCCTGAGCGGTGTGCCGATAGGCAAATTCCTGATAGCTATGGCCATACCTTTTGCCGTACTGCTGCTTATACCTTATTTTGTATATATACGCAAAATTCCCAAAGCGCCGGATGCCCTGCCGTCTGCAAGCAGAGCAAAGGATGCAATAAATCTTTTCAGGCATCTATGGAGCTTGCTGGCTATACTTGCGCTTATCCTTGTTGGTAAGCTGGGCGTTGTGCCTGCTGTAGCAATTGTTATAGTCCGGTGTATATTTGTTTACCGCTTCTCACTTGCAGATGTAAAAAGAATGATTTTTACAGCCTTTGAGAAAAAGCTGATACTTAATACATTTCTCGTTCTGGTGCTTAAAGAATTTATTGCCTGCACCGGTGTGCTGGAAAAACTGCCCCGGGCAATGTCTGGCCTTCCGATCCCTACCTGGCGGGCTTTTGCGCTGATGGCATTTGTTGCCTGTGTTATATCAGGGGCCTCCGGAGCAGTAGCTCTTACAATACCTTTGGCTGTGGCTGCAATGCCGGCCGGCGGAGTTCCGCTGGCGGTGCTTATGGCGGGCATGATACACGCCGGAAGCCAGGTGTCGCCGACCCATGTATGTCTGGTTGTGTGCAGTGAATACTATAAGGTGCCGCTGGGGAAACTGATAAAACGCACAATACCGATATCCATTGTATTTGCCGCATTTATGATAATATATTATAATTTACTGGTAATAATATGAGCGAATACAAAATCATAACTGCCTATGTAAAATGATATTGCAGTTTTGGGCAAAATCTCCCGCCGATAAGGCGTCCAAGAAGATGCATAGCTCGGAAAACAGCTGTGGATAGCTGTTCAGTGCAAAATCGGCCAAATATTCGGATATTATAACTGTCACAGAAAAAGAAAACCGCCCGGAAAGGCGGTTTTCTTTTCGTCTGCAAATTGTTATGAATATCAGAATTTTACCTCTTTGGTTATAAGATCACTGCTTTCTGCTTTGAAGCCACGGGCTTTCAGCGCATTTTCCAGCTTTTCGTTTTCCAGCCGGAAAGTGCAGGACACTTTTTCCAGGCCCTGGGCCTTGGCGTAGTTGATTGCAAAGTCAATGCATTTGTCCAGGTCGCCGCCCATCATGGCTATATGCAATGTAACCTGGTGCTGGAAGCGGGCGCCGCACACGATAAAGCTGCCGCTTTCCTTGTCTTCAAACACCTTGCCCTGGTCGGAAAATGCCTTGGCGTTGGCTTCGTTGATGTGGTGGAAGGTGCGGTTGAAGGTCATATAGTCGTTGTATTCGCCTTTTTTGGCCATAATCAGTTCCACAGCCCTCTGCCAGGTTGTGTGTTTAAAACCGTGGGGGTCGCCGCCGGACAGGTCTGTCAGATGATAGCCCCTGTGCCGGGCCACTGTTTTCAGGCCGTAAAGCTCTGCCAGGCCGGAGCTGGCCGCATTGGATACGCCGGTGAACATGGCCATGGACGGACATTTCAGCTCTTTGGCAATTTCCAGCCATTTTTTGTAGATGGCCTTGCCTGCACCTTTGCGCTGATAGGAGGGGATAACCCTCAGTGTTTCCAGCCAGCCGCTGCCGTCGGGCAGCACTGAAAAACGGCCTATGCCTATCATTTTTTCGCCGTCATAAACGCATACCAGCCCGCCGCCCAGACTGTTGAAATAGTTCCACGCATCGGAAAGATAAACATAATCGCCCATTGTTTCTCTTTCCACAGCGTCTGCCGCGGCCAGGTCGCCGTAGCCGGCAATTTTTACAGTGAAATCCATAACTTTTTCCTCCGTTAAAATTTTATCTTTATTATATACCAAGCAAATCCGATTTTCAATTGCAAAGACAGGTTTATAGTGGTAATATATTTTATTATATATAATGTGGGTGAATTATGGAATATTGTACATTTGATTACAAAATAACAGCCGAAGGGGCAGACCTGGAAGCCAAGGCGCTGCAAAAGCTTTCTGCGGGACAGCCGCTGACGCTGGAGCGTGTTTATGACCGGGAGGATACCTGGGAGATAACCGTAAACCGGGAGGGCAAAACACTGGGTATGCTGGACTATGCCGACTGTGTGGGTATCGCACCTTTTATGGATGATGACAGCCTGATGATAAAAAGCGCCGGTGTTACATCGGTGTCTGTAAAGAATGGCAAAACCAGGGCAAAGGATGTCACCCGGCTGAATTTTGCGGTGGAATACCGGTATGATGAAAATTTGTTGAAGCCCTATACCGGCAAAAGCAATAAAAAGGGTTTTGTGCCGGATTACGACGCAATGGCCGCCATGTCTGTGTACCGGGTACTGGACGGGCAGGATGATATAGTCATGAAGCAGACCCATCTTAACCGATACCTTCGGCAGATACCGGTCAGCGGCCGGGTGCGGCGGCAGTTTTTCGACGGAGATTTCACCGATGGCAGTTATAATTTCTGCTGCGAGGTTCTGTTTGATGAAAAATTTACAAAATGTAAAATATCTGCAAATATATACAATGCGGAAAATGATGACGAGTATGACGCCGAACTGGACGAAAGGGAGAAACAGACGGCGCTGACACTGGTAAACCATTGCAGGATATTCAGCGGTGAAGATCCGCTGGGAGACGACATAGAAGTGGAGTGAAAAATATGAGTGAAAAACTGTATTATGATGACCGGTATATGAAAACTTTCACAGCCACGGTACAAAGCTGCCGGGAGGACAAAAAAGGCTGGGCAGTAATACTGGACAGAACGGCATTTTATCCCGAAGGCGGCGGACAGCCCCATGACACCGGCCGGATGTATTTCGGCGAAGAAACAGCAACAGTAAGTGATGTCAGGGAAAAGGGCGGACAGATAGTACATTACTGCGACAGGCCAATACCGGCCGGAACCCGGGTAAAGGGAGAAATAGACTGGGAGCGCCGCTTTGACTTTATGCAGCAGCACACCGGCGAACATATGTTTTCCGGTGTTGTCCACAGCATGTTCGGATATAATAATGTGGGCTTTCACATGAACGAAAAAGATGTGGTGGTGGACTTTGACGGGCCGCTGACCAGGGAAGACATAAAGACGGTTATGGATGAATGTAACCGCTGTGTGTGGGAAAATCAGCCTGTTGTGGCCGATTTCCCCGAAAATGTAAAAGATATGGATTACCGCAGTAAAAAAGAGCTGTCCGGCCCCATAAGGATAGTTACTGCCGGACAGGCAGATGTGTGCGCCTGCTGCGGTACCCATACGGCTACCACAGCCCGGGCCGGCCCAATTGCGGCCCTGTCCTTTGCGGCGTACAAAGGCGGCACCAGAATAAATATCCTGTGCGGAAAACGCGCAGTGGAATACCTGAAAAACCGCAATGATGACTGCTATGAAATCAGCCATATACTGTCCAGCCCGGTGGAAAAAATAACGGACAGCCTGCGCGCCAGGCTGAAAGAGACAGAAGCACTGAAAGCACAGCTGGCCCGGGCCAACAGACAGCTGATGGAAATGCTGGCGCGGCAGGCTGTGGCGGAAAATGGTCTGTGCGTTGTGAAAAAGGACAGCCTGGACGCCGGTTCAGCCGTACAGCTGGCCACGCTCCTGTCAGAAAAAAGCAACACAGCCATTGCATTTTCCGGCGAAGAAAACGGCAAGATATGTATAATATCCACAGAGTATGACACCAACGCGCTGGGAAGGCATATTTCTTCTGTCCTGGGCGGAAAAGGCGGCGGAAAGCCCGGCATGTATCAGGGCTTTATAACACAGCCTGCCGATGAGGATAAAATAAAAGATATTGTTAGCGGCTTTAACGGTTAAAAATAATATAAACTTTAACAATATAAAAATAGATTTTAATATTGACTTTAATAATATTAAATGTTATATTTAATATTATTAAAAAGGAGTTGAAATAATGGCTTTGTCACCGATGCCCCGGTGGATGGAAAACCTGGGGCGGGAAGATATGGAATTTATCAGAAGATTTGTGCTGGAATCCGGTTCACTGAAAGCTGTGGCTCGGCAGTATTCTGTGACTTATCCTACTGTAAGGCTCAGGCTGGACAGGATAATACAGAAGATAAATGCCGCCCGGCAGCAGGAAACTGACAGCTATATATCGCTGATAAAAAACATGGCGCTGGATGACAGGCTGGATTTTGACACCGCCAAGGTGCTGATAGAGCAGTACAAAAAGTCAAAAGGAGATAAAGATCTATGATTATATGGCCCAGAATTGTTTTTTTGGTTTTGGTTTTACGGGCAGTTGTAACATTGCAGGTATTCTTGTCAAAAATGCGCAGTAAATACCCCGGCCTTATTCT
>CASFSP010000015.1 GCA_949297385.1 uncultured Oscillospiraceae bacterium | reverse complement strand
GCAGCATGGTAGCTCGTCGGGCTCATAACCCGAAGGTCGTTGGTTCAAATCCAGCCTCCGCAACCAGAAAGAAACCCTTGATTTGTAACAAAATCAAGGGTTTTTGTTTTGTTTTTCTAATATTTTTGGTATTACAGCCTAATTTTGCTATATTTCTGATTTTCACAAAACGACCCCCAAAAGGCCGTTTTTTGCTTTTTGGGAAACATTTGGGGAACACGCCTGTATTTTTCCGCGATTTTCAAGGCATTTTCAGGCATAAGCCCGGAAGAATTTTTATACACAGCTGATAGTTTCAGGTTACCGATTTAAAAGAGCTGTTACAGCTTACAATTAAACTGTAAAATAAGAAGAACAATCCGAAAGCTATGGTAGTCTTTGTATCAGTTGTATATTTTTTACTTTGAAATTTGACATTATGTAGAAAAACAGTTGGTCATCTTTATTGGAATATTATTTTATAATATAATTTAATAAAATGCAGCGAAGGCGGGATAAGGAATGAAAAAGATTATCAGCATTTTTACAGTTTTTATATTTATTATAGCTTTATCCGGGTGCGGGCAGAAGGATTTACAGTCATCTGATACAGTCAGCAACAGCATAACTTCTGATCAGCATAAAGACAGCCGTGATATAAGCGATAACGAACTGATAGATCTTGCTATTGACATTTCAAAAGAAGAAAACAATTATACTTACTGGCTGTTTTCCGCACCGGTTACAGAAGATGAAAGTGACATTATACAGGAAGAATACAGCTATACCCTTAATGGTGAAAAATTTTCAGAAGTTCGGGAGTATGTCCCGGTTTCAGAATATGAAAGCATACGGGATTTTACCGAAAAAGCTTCCGGGTATCTGTCCCAGCGGTATATTGAAAATTATCTTTACCAATACCTGGGTCTGCACTCGACCGATAACACGCCGGTGCCAATATTGAAAGAAATTGACGGAAGGCTGTATAAGCTGACTTCTGTAAACGGTACAAGCATCATACCAAACATGATATATACAAGCGGAGAAGTTATACAAAGAGATGAAACGCAGGCCACAGTAAGACTGTTTGCAGACCCGGACAAGGGCTATGATGTTTCTTATTTTGATTATCCGCTTGTTTTGGAAGACGGCGTGTGGAAACACAATCCAAGCTGTTGAAAGTACCGGAATAAAAAATTATTTATCTTTATTGTACCTGCTGTTTAAACGGCAGGTACAATAATTTTACACGGCGCCTTGTACTATTTATGCTGTGATTTTTCAAAATCGCCTGTAATTTTCGACACATAAAACCTTTACATTTTTTTAAAAGAGTGATATTATAGTTAAATAACATGGAGGCGTAGCTCAGCTGGTCAGAGCGTTCGGTTCACATCCGAGAGGTCGCGGGTTCGAGCCCCTCCGTCTCCACCAATACAAAACAGCCGGTTATGTTCACCTCAGACCGGCTGTTTTATTTTTTTATAAATTAAATTTACACAAAAATACTAACTGTAAACTTTATTATTTGCTTGCCCGAAATAAATCCTACCATTTTTTATTTACCTGTCGAAAAATTTAGTGTAAAATAATATTGAACCATAATCTGATTTATCAGATAATATGCAAAAATCAGCCGCTGCCGAAAACTATATAAAAATATTGCTGTAAATTAATTGTGCGCATTACAAGTGACCGACACAGTCCCAATAGATTTTGTTTATACTTTAATATGATACATACCAAATTGCCACAGGGAGGAAACATATGAAAAAATTTATAGTTTTTTTATGTCTTTGGATATTTTTAATTGCCGGATGCTCAAAAAATGATACTGAAACCGAACAGCCGAGTAGCCTGGAGCACGGCAATGACCATCTGAAAAATTCTTATATGATCAACAGCGAGTATTTCATATACGATGACGAGGATATTTATATTCTGAGGCATAACGAGGATTCGTCTTATTCAATAATGTACCTTGATTCTGACAACATGATATATACATATCTTTGTCCGCAGCTTTCCTGCACCCACAGTGACGAAACCTGCCCCAGCTATGTACAGCCTTTTGATGGCTGCAGCTATCTGGCAAAACAGGGTGAAAAGATTGTCCTGCTGACACGAGGAAACAATATCACAATACCGCCGGGGATACGCACCATGTCCCTTTCCGGCGATAACCCCAAAAAATTGATACAATTTGAAATGAGCCAGAATCTGCTTTCCCCCTATGTGCTGGGGGACGACAGCATTTATTTTGTGTTGCAATCCACCGAGGAAACTGACAGCGGGGCTGTGTCCACCGTTAATTATCTGATGAAGGTAAACACCGGCACCGGAAAAGAAGATGTGATAGCTGTCATGAACCCGACCAATACCCTCATCGGCGCCATATCGGACAAGTTTGTTATGTCGGAAGCTGATAACCAGCAGAGAGCCATATATTTCATGGAGCAAAACGGCGAAAAAGGCGAGCCGGTCTTCATATACGACGCCTCTGACGGCATTGTTTTTATATGTGATAACAAGCTGTATTTTATCGATTGCGCTTCCAGCAGTATATGTCTGATAAATGATGACGGAACTTTAACGGAATATATGCCGCTGCCCTTTTCGGCAAGTGTCTCCACCAGTTTTATAAGACATATTACCGACAGCGCCATTATAATGGACAACTCCGTATACAACAGCGCCGCAAATGATATGACAGTCACGAAGTATTACATAGACCTGGAAAACAAAGAAGTCAAAACCAACAACTTTACCATAAATTCAGATGGTAAAAATATGCCTTTCACCATCTATGCTTTGCAGGATGACCGGGTTATAGGGATTATCGATTATGAATACACCGAAAAGGTTGAGTTTATGGACGACGGATCCAGCTTCACCTATACTGCCCAGACACCTGTTTTTGCAAAATTTGACTTTGATGACTTTTTCAGCGGAAATATGGAGTACACAGTCTTCAAGAATATCGGATGAGAGCCAATCCATAAAAACATTTGTTAAATGCTGAAAAGCATAGTAAAAGTAAAAATAAAAAAACACTTCGGTTGCACCGAAGTGTTTTTTAATATAATGCTTTACTTTATTTTCTGCCCGCTATCATATTTCAAATTTTTTCTTTTCAAGGAGTTATACTTTCGGATTTCTTCTATGCCTATTGAAAAAGTTTTTTAATCCAGGCAATGATATAAGCGCCGAAAGTGAAAGCAGCGATACCGCCTCGCATAATCTGAATGTAAGTGGCTCCTGATAGCGTACATTTACATTGCCGTCCAGCTTGTCAGCCTTGAAAGCTACTCGGGCGTCATCTGTCTTGAAAGTCTGAACCGGCTGTCCGTCGATAGTGACACTGTAATTAGGAATATATGTAACAGGAAGCACTATCACATCATCGTTTGTGCCTGTTATATCCATTGTATATTCAAAATCAATGCGGGTTCCCCAGCGTTTGTAACCTGTAACGGCAAAAGAGCTGTTTTCGCTTTCCAGTACCGGCGGGTGAGCTACCATGTATTCCAGGTCATTTCCGGCTATCAGATATTCACCCTGGCCTATGGAAAGCTGGTTATCCAGACTGTTTGTATAGCTGCTTTTGTTTTCAATTCTCCGTCTGCCCTCGCCTACAATAGTATCGGTTATAAGGAATGAAGACATGATTGCTGCGCATATTATAACGATACCTGCGCCGGACCTGGCGCTATTATTTTTACAAATCGTAAGGACGGCAACCCCTGCCAAAGCTACGCCCAATGTCTGAGAAACAGACAATACCCTGTAAGGGAATTGAATAGAACCCAGAATTTTGCCTGCCAAGGGAATGTTTTCAACTGCTGACCACGGGAAAACAGAGGTTGCCATAACAGTAAAAATCAAAAAACAAATCAGGCTGTTATCCGCAAATTTTCCAATATTTGTATCTTTGTTTTCATCGTATATAATGCGTGCAGCTATAAAGGCGATAATGCCGAAAACAACTACAACTCCCAGCGGATATGGGCCTTTCAGGCTTTGAGAGTCAATTTTAATCAGCGAAAACAGATAACTGATATTGGAAGAGGCAAAGCCGCTGGTTAAGCTGCTACGTGAAAATACTGTCAGCCCCAGCTGCATCATCATAATAATCATCGGCACAAGCAGCCACCGGTTTAAAAGCACAGAAAAAACGGCCGCCAGCAAGAGACTGACCAGTCGCTTCTCTTTCCCGAAAAGCTTTTTCACGCCAAAAATCAAAAACAGTGCCGAAAATACTGCGCATATTTCTGTAGTCAGTATATGTGATTGCAGAATACCGCTGGCGCCGGCTGTAAGGTATATCCAATCCTTTTTATTTCCGTATACAACAGCATACAGTCCATACAGCAGCATTGGAATAAATGTCATTGCAGTAAACTCGCCTATGGCGCTGCGATAGTAACCGCAAATCAGGCGGTATGGTAAAAGCAAATATGCCACCGCAAGGGCAACAGCGACAAACCTGTCATCAAAAAGCTTTTTGAAAGCAATATATGACAAAACCACTGTCAGGATATTTATAAAAATTATATACGCTTTAAAAGCTGTATACACGCTTATATTCAAAACACGCAATACCGCCGGAAAATACAACAGCAGTTCCGGATAAAACAAAGAATTAGGGTATCCGTAATCGTTGAGAATACCTCCGTGTATCCTTACAGGGAACTGGCCGCTTTCAAGGCCCCTTGCAATGCCTTCAATTCTGGCCATGTGAAAATCTGTATCATGGCCGTACAATATACCTCCGTCCAGAATTGGCAGGCTTGCCGCAAAAACAGCAATCGAAAAAACGAAAAGTATTACAAAAGCAGCTTTTCTACCGTCGATATCTCTGCCTGAAATCTGCAATCCTTTTGCGCGTGAGAAAGAAATGTTTAAAAGGAAAACCGAAATCACAGCAGCCATAAACACGCAGGCCGCGAGAAAAAATCTGTCGTTAAAAACAGGCGTTTCACTGCGAATATTTATCCTTCCCAGCTGAAACCGATCATCAGCAGTCTCGAAATTTATAAACAGGCTGTCCACATTTTGGTCAAGGTCAAAAGAAATTTTCAAAGATGACCGGTCGGCAGATAAATCCTGATTTATTAACACTTTTCCGCCGGAATTGTCCGAAGATATGTAATCCGCAGCAAATACTTTAAATACAGTGGACCGGTCGCTGCCGGCATATTGTATTTCCACATCATATTTGTGGCCGCCTTCAAGGCTTATAGGGCCTTTCGTAAAACATTTCACCGTGTCTTCTGACTCCGGAACATAATATTGCAAAGCTGAACTGTCACCCGAATAATTTGCTAGGTTCACTGCGCGGAAATCTTCTTGCAGAAATTGTATCGAATACATATCAATATTTTTATTAAGCCGCATCCGCAAGCACAAAAACAATGCAGCAACAACAAGGAAAATTCCTTTAAGCTTTATATTTTTCAAATATATTACCCCTTATTTATAATTATCAATAATATCCGAAGTAAATTCTTTTGTCTGCATTTCGTCACCCGTCATCCACAATGAAACCACCGGACGCTGCAGTATATTATCATACAAAATTACCTTAAGCACAGATACCTCTTCGCCGGGAACTGCCGTACCATTAAGATATATCTGGGCAGAATCCTCTGCAAAGCTTATTTTTCCGGCATTTGAGAACATTTCAAAATCGTTGATATAATCTGCCTGTTTACCGCCTGAAAAAGGCAGGATATACCTTCCGCTGCTGTTTATTTCAACGCCGCGGTTACTTAAAGCTGAGTTTACTCTCTGTAAAATGGTATCATCAGCGCCATAGGTACTTACTATCAGGGTTACATCCTCATCTTCTGACGCAGCTTTCAGCCATTCATCCAGGCCTGTGTGCACGGTTATTTCATTTATTGCAGGTACACGCTCGAATTTGCTGTAATCTTCATTTAACATATCACAGAATTCATGCTCTTCTTTTGACTGCGGGCCGGCCCCCTGCTGCCGCAGGTAGTCGCACAGATCCCGGGTAATTTTATATGCACCGTAATAATTGCAGTGCCCGTTGTCCGCCAGGTCTGTTGAATAGTCAAAACCTATTCTCCGGCAATCTTCACCGTACAGATAGTTGAAAAAAGGAATATTCTTTTCCTCGCTGTATCTTTTCAGCCATTTGATTACTCCGGTTTCTTCGCTGCCGTATATATAAGGCGTCATGGTAAATATCAGCTTTATGCCTTTTTCTTCACAAAGATTTACAATTTTGTCCAGATATGTGACGCAGTACTCGTATGGCACCAGTTCCTCTTCTGATATGGGCACATTCGGCTGTTCCAGCCCTGCTGACTGGGTAAGGTATCCGTAGCCTTTCAGATAATCATGCTGTTTGAAAGGGTTGTAAGAAAGGTAAGACCAGTCGAAGGTTTTCCACCTTGTATGATATCTGGATATATACAAAAAATCCCGCGCATTTCTCAGGTCAAGACCGCAAAATTCGCTGGTCTTTATAAGGTTCCACCTGTTCAGGCTGGGCAGAAGGTTAAAACTGTTATTATAGCTGGTTTTATCTATCTCCTGCGGCATAATATATGAATGTCCGTATACTATTCCATACATTTCCAGGACAATATATTCCGGCGACTGCCTTTTAAGCCCTTCTATAATATAATGATAAGATACCCAAAGCGGCTGGCTCCAGGAAAAAGCGTTAACCGCCGACATGTTGTTATTTTCCCACAACAGACTGGGAATATAGCCGCTGTTCACATGGCTGGAGCCCACAATCATGACATCTACCGAATTTTCCGGCTCAGAATAAACTGCTGAAAATGTGGTTTCACGGTCAGCCAAAATGTATGAAACACCTATGATCAGAGTAAATGTCAGCAGCGAAAAAGCTATCATCTCCAAAACTTTTTTTATCATTGAAATACCTCTCAGAACTGGAAATATATAAACGGGGTGGCATCATACAAAGGTCCGTATACGCCGAATATAAGTATGCTCATGATAAGAGCTATGCACACCAACCATCTCACGGGAAGGCCGGCATTAAGCACTTTATCGGCCAGGTCTGTTTTGGAGCGCAGCACATCCACCACCCACAATATTGCCAAAGCTATTATGGCCACTGTCATATCCTGCCGGTCCAGCCCGTAAGAGAAGATTGTATCGGAAAATAATACCGAAAAATTTGTTTTCAGAAAAATTGACTTGATTATCCGGAATGCCTGACTGACTGAATCCGCCCTGAAGAAAATATAGGTAAAATCCACAAGCACAAATGTAGTTATAATTCTGCCGGCGTTATACAATTTTTCATTTTTTGCAATACCCAGCTGTTTATATATTTTTCTTCTTTTCTTTCTGCTTGCAGCGCCGAATATTCGGTAAAAGGCATGAATGAGGCCCCATATCACATAAGTCCATTTTGCCCCGTGCCAAAATCCGCTGATTATAAACACCAATAAAAAACCAATGTATGTGGCTTTTTGTTTGTTCTTTGACGACCATACAAAGGGCTGGTATATATAATCTTCAAACCATTTTGAAAGCGAAATATGCCATCTGTCCCAGAATTCTGCCAGGGACTTGGAGCAATAGGGAAAGTTGAAATTTCGCATAAGGGTAAAGCCCATGGCTTTGGATACACCCAGTGCAATAACAGAATAAGAAGCAAAATCACAGTAAACCTGCAGCGCAAACAGCACTGTTGCAAAAATCAATACCGAGCCGTCGGCAGAAGCAGAATTTTCATAAACAGTGTCTACAAAAATTGACAGTCTGTCTGCAATAACCACCTTCATAAACATGCCCCAGGCAGCAATAAGCAGACCTTTTTTCAGATTATCTATATCAAATCTTGTGGGTTTTTGTATCTGCGGCAGCAGATTTGACGCCCTTTCGATAGGTCCGGCTACCAACTGCGGAAAAAACATTACAAACAATGCATATCTCAGCGGATTTTTCTCTGCTTTTATTGTCCCGCGGTATACATCAATAGAATATCCCAGTGCCTGAAATGTATAAAAGCTGATACCCACAGGAAGGGCTATATTCAAAAATGGAATACCTGCTCCGCTGACCGCATTTACATTTTCGATTAAAAAGTTGTAGTATTTGAAGACAAATAAAACCGAAAGGTTTAACGCCAGCACAACATACAGCGTTATCTTACTGATTCGTTTTTCCACATTCTCATACCTGTCAGACGAACGAACCCTGTCCATTACCATTGACCCTGCCCAGGTTACAAATATGGAGAAGCCTATAAGTATAATATATTTGGCTTTCCAGCACATATAAAAATACGCACTGGTTGCAAGAAGCCACAGCCACCTTATTTTAAGTGGCAGCAAAAAATAGACCAAAAGTGTAAGTGGAAAAAATATAAGAAAATCAAAAGAGTTGAAAAGCATATAAACCTCAATTTTGCTTATGAATAATAATAAATAATATCATATTTTATTATATTTGTATATACTGTGCCGGCAAGATAATAAGCAGTTTGCGGCCAGAAATTCACAGACAATATCTTTTTATTTATACGGCCGCGGATTGTCGGTAAGTTCCAGGATATAGTCCACCGATGTGCCGTAAAACAACGCAAGGCGGGCCAAAAGTTCCGGGGATATCATCCTTTCACCATTTTCATAATAGCTGTAACTGCGCTGGCTAATATTCAGCCGCCGGGCCAGCCGGCTTTGGGTCAAGTCCCTGTCTTCGCGCAGGTCTTTAATTCTTTTGTACACTTTCATAAAATCACCTGTGTACAGTATAGTCAAGAACAGATTGTTCTATTGATTTTTAGAACTAATTGTTCTAAAATAACAGGTGAGGTGATATTATGACAGACTACAAATCCATGTACTACACTTTGTTCAACCAAATAAGCAAAACCATTGAAGATTTGCAAGAAATACAGAAAAAGACAGAAGAAATGTACATGCGGGCGGAGGATAACTGCGATGAAGAAATCAGCAAAAAAATAATATACATAAAATAAAAACGCAAAAGCAAGGGAGCAAGCCCCTTGCTTTTTATTTGTTGTAATCGGTTATACCCTGCACTTCCTGCCGGGCCAGGTCTGAATATTTTGTATTGTTGAACAGGCTGTTATAGCTGTAAATTGCGTATCCGTCCAGGTTGGGATTGGCGTCTATTACTTCCAGCATTTTTTTCAGGTTGTCGCCGGTCTGCCACTCGCTGCTGGCGGCTGCGCTGCCGTCGCCGTCACCTATTCTGTATGCGCCCAGGCCCACATACAGCTTTACCCCGGCGGTCCTTTCATACTCTGACCAGTCATAGCTTAAATTTTTGAAAGCGTATCGGTCACTGCCGGAGGCGGTGGTATAATTGAAGCCCCAGTACAGCTGCGGCATTATGTAATCGGCATAGCCCGGCTGTGACAGCCACAGGGCCACATCGGAGTACTGCATATTGTAGTTGTTGTCATCATTGCCCTGGGGGCTGATGCCGAATGTGACGCTGTCGTCCGCCTGTTTTACCGCGCCGTAAACCTGCCTGATAAGCATATTTACATTTTCCCTGCGCCAGTCTTCCAAAGACATATCCCCCTCATACCGCCGGTACTGCCGGCTGTCGATTTCCTCCGATGTGTCCGGGTAAAAATAGTCATCAAAATGTATGCCGTCCACATCATAATTTTCCACAATTTCCACAACTCCGGCGGTGACCAGATCCCTGACTTCTTCCAGGGCCGGATTATAAAATATTCCGCTGTCGGTTGTTATGGTAAGGGCTGTGTTCTGTGCCGGGTTGTCTGCCGACAGCTCCTTTGGCATACTGCTGCCCAGCTTTACACGATAGGGGTTTACCCAGGCTTCTATCCTCAGGCCGGTTTTGTGGGCGGTTTCCACCATTATTGCCAACGGGTCATAGCCCGGGTCCGTACCCTGACTGCCTGTGATTATATGGCTGTATGGGAAATAGGACGATGGGTAAAACGCATCGCCGAAAGCGCGGGCATGGACTATAACCGTATTCAGCCCCATTGCCTTGCAGTCGGCAAAAACTTTCCGTATGTCCTGTGTGAAGGCCTGCCGGCTGGAAAAATCCAGATTCTGATATTCCAGATAGCTTATCCACATACCTTTCAGTCCGTTTTGGCGGAAATCAGCCTGCGCCCGCCGCAGGTCCCCGGTCACCACGCTGTTTTCAGTCGCATCCGGATTGTCATCAAGCGACGCAGAAGGGTCTGTTTTGAAAAACAGTTTTGCGCCCACAGCACAGGTCAGTATCAGAAAGGCAAATATCGCCACTATTTTTACCACTGCTTTTGAAGAATTGAACATATAATATCCCCGTAAAATCTGTTTTCCTATACTGTAACATATATATGTGAACATTTCCACACTTAGGCGGAAAAGTTCACATACTTATTATGGAAACAGGCAAAGACTGATAGGCTTGACACAGGTGCGCGGCAGATAATACCCTTATATCTGATGAAGGGAAGAAATGGATTGTTTTCAGATAAGTTTGAATATGTGCTGGCAGTTGCCGAAGAACATACCCTTACAAAGGCGGTCAAAAGGCTGTATGTGTCCCAGCCTACTCTGACCAATTATCTGAACAGGCTGGAGGATGAACTGGGGGTAAAACTTTTTGACCGCAGCACCACACCGATAAAAGCAACTGCCGCCGGGCAGCTGTATATCGAGAGAATGAAAAAAATTCAAATGGAAAGCCGGATTTTGCAGGAAGAGCTGCGACAGATGGGAAGAAAGCGGACCACATTTACCTTTGGCATCGGCTCTGCCAGGGGAAGCCACTGGCCGGTTCACATAATGCCTGATTTTATCCAGGTTTTTCCGCACACAGCCGTAAGACTGTACGAAGCAGGCGAAGACAGACTGGAAAAAGGGCTGCTGAAAGGCGAGATAGATATGGCCGTGGGTGTGCCGGTAACACTGCAAAGATTTTGCGAAAGCCGACACGGTTTTACCATAAACCGCGAAGGACAGCGGGAACAGGCAACGGAACTGATTTTTAAATTTATCAGAAATACCGAGGTATGATTATGAAAACAGGTTTCAGGGTGTACAGTGATTTCCGGCGCGCAGATGAGAAGCTGATAAAGGAACTGTCAGATATCCCCAGCGCAAACATTTCCGACAGCATGAACAGAATGTATGCCATGTACGGCGGAATAAGGCCCTTCAACGGCAAAAAAATTGCCGGCAGTGCAGTGACCGTAAAACTGCCTGCCGGTGATAACCTGGCTGCCCAGGCGGCAATAGATATTGCCCAAAAAGGCGATGTGATAGTTATCGACTGCGGCGGCTGTACCCGGCGCGCGATGGTGGGCGGCATGATGATTGCATACCGGCAGAAAAAAGGCATACGGGGATTTGTGGTTGACGGCGCAGTCAGGGATATTGACGATATAAACAATTCCACCATGTCGGTATATGCAAAGGCCAGCACCCCCCGGGGACCGTACAGGAACGGGCCGGGAGAGATAAATGTGCCGGTTGTATGCGGCGGCCAGGCAGTTATGCCCGGTGACATAATAATCGGCGACAATGACGGAATAGTTGTAATTCCCCGCCGGCAGGCGCAGGAAGTGCTGGACGCAGCAAAGGGAAACCTTTTGTCAGAACAGAAAGAACTGGAAAAAATGCGCCGGGGAATCGATTATGATGACAGCCACAGGGAAAAATTCCTGTCACCTTTTCTCCGTGACTGAAACTGAAAATTTTTCTGTTTTTAACACATTTTAAATGCAGATTACAGATACTTTTATCTCCTTCTATAACACAGAAAAAGCGGCCGGCGTCCGCTTTTTTCATCAAAACAAAAATCCGCACAGCAGTGCGGATTTTTTATTGCAGGTTATTCCTTTGACCTTACATAAGCGGCGGCGGCTGTGGCGGCCACTGCGCCGTCAGATGTGGCGGTTACCAGCTGTCTGAGAGTTTTGTTGCGGGTATCACCGGCGGCAAAAACGCCTTCCACGCTGGTCTTGCAGCTTTCGTCTGCCATGATATATCCGTCAGGTGTCAGCTCCACTTTACCTTTGAACATATCGTTCTGGGGGATAAGGCCCACGGCCACAAACACGGCTGATGTGAATATATCCTTTTCTTCGCCTGTTTTTACATTTTTGACCCTGAGTCTTTCCACTTTGCCGCTGCCTTCAATGGACAGGGGAATTGTGTCATAAACCACCTGGATTTTTTCATTTTTCAGCACTTTTTCCACTTCATGCTGATCTCCGCGGAAGGTGTCGCGGCGGTGTATGATATACACCTTTTCACATACGCCGGCAAGGTAAACAGCATCTTCCAGCGCTGTGTTGCCGCCGCCTACCACAACGGCTGTTTTGTCCTTGAAGAACAGGCCGTCACAGGTGGCGCAATAGCTTACACCGGCGCCCAGCAGTCTGTCCTCACCGGGGATTTCCAGCTTTCTTCTGGTTACACCTGTGGCTATTATAACAGATTTTGCCTGATATTCTTCATCGCCGCAGATAACTTTTTTTATCTCACCGGAGAAGTCCACATCTGTAACAGCTTTGTATTCCACAACAGCGCCGAATCCCACAGCCTGGTCATAAATGTTTGATGCGTATTCCACACCGCTTACCTTGCCCAGGGCAGGATAATTTTCCACCTCAGGAGTGTTTATTATCTGTCCGCCGTGAACATTTGATTCAAAACAAATGGTGCTGAGGCCTGCTCTCCGTCCGTAAATGGCAGCTGAAAGACCTGCCGGACCGGCACCTATTATAGCTATATCATATATCATATTTTTTGCCCCCCGATTGGTTTTAACACATAATTTTTTTATTTTATGTCTATTATTATACTAAACAGCCGCTTTAACCGCGGTGACAAAATCACAAAGGCATTTTTAAGAATATATACCGTGCCGACGGCCACAATATATCAGAAACGGATTATACAGATGAAAAAATCAACACGAATATCTTTGAACATTGCAGGCGCACTGGTCCTTCTGATTGTAGGGGCGGTGCTGATAGGCCATGGCGGCATAAACATAAGACAAATTATGCAGCTGCGGGGAGGCAGCATAATTTTTTCCCTGATATTGCTGCTGGCAGTTTACTTTGCCAAAGGAATAATAATGGTCATTCCGATACAGGCTCTCTACCTTGCAGGAGGAGCTTTGACAGGCAACTTTTTTTCTGCTCTGGCGGTCAATGCTGCCGGCGTATGCCTGTGTCTGAGCAGCGGGTATGCCCTGGGTAGGGCCGCCAATCCGTCTGCGCTGGGTAAGCTGGCCGGAAAGTACGAAAAACTCCGTGAGCTGGACCGTTTTCAGGGCGAAAACGCATTGTTCTTTTCCTATATAATACGCCTGGTGGGAATATTGCCCTGCGACATAGTCAGCCTTTACTGCGGTGCAAAAAAAATCCCTTATCCCCAGTATCTGGCCGGTTCTCTGGCCGGCATGCTGCCCGGAATAATACTGACAGGCATGATGGGGGCCAATATTCACAACCCGCGCTCGCCGCAGTTTATTCTGGCACTGGTTCTGCAAATATTGGTATCCCTGTTTTCAGTATTGATATATAAAAAAATGAAAAGTGCAAATTTTCGGAGGAAAGAATGAATATACTTGTAACCCTTAACAGCGGATATGTGGATATCCTGTGCGTCATGCTGAAATCCCTTGTCCACTGTCACCCCGGAACAGAACTGGAAATATATGTGATGAATTCCAGCCTGGGTCGGAAGGATTTTGAAAAAATAAACGACAGCCTGCCCCAAAGGCGGCATGTACACGACATAAAAATATGCGATGACATGCTGGCCGGAGCCCCAATAACCGACAGATATCCCAAAGAAATGTATTACCGAATATTTGCCGCCAGGTTTTTGCCCCAACATGTGCAGAGGGTACTGTATCTTGACCCTGACATTGTGGTGCTGAAAGATTTAAACCGGCTGTACAATATAGATTTTGGTGACAATTACTTTGCCGCCGCCAGCCATGTGGGCAGGTTTCTTACCAACATCAATGCTATGCGCCTTCAGATGGAGGACGGAAGTCCTTATATAAACTCCGGTGTGATGATGATGAACATACGGCTGCTGCGACAGCAGCAGAGCACAGAAGAAGTGATAGATTATATACAAAAAAACAAAATGCGACTGGTTTTGCCCGATCAGGATATAATCAGCGCTTTGTACGGCGACAGGATAATAGACTTAAACCCGTTTATATACAACATGAGCGAAAGGCTGATGGTGCTGCCGTCAGCCATAGAAAAAGGTATCAACCGGGCATGGGTAAAAAACAACAGCGCCATAGTGCATTTCTGCGGACGAAACAAACCGTGGAAAGCCAGCTATATAGGTGTGTTGGGGGATATATTCCGGCAGGCAAAAGCACTGACGCCGGAAAAATAAAAAAGCGGAGCACAGCTCCGCTTTTGTTTTTTAATTTATATAACTCCTGTAAGTTTCAATACCAGCTGAGCAATCACTGCACTGCCGATGTATGTTCCGAAAAATGTACACAGCGCCACACATATAATGGCAAAGCCCTGTTTTTTGAAAGCTTCCATATCTTTACCGATGGATATACCGGCATAAGCCAATATCGGTGTACACAGCGGCAACAGGCCGACTTTGTTGAACTCTGTGACCACAAAATCTGCTATGGGAGAAACGCCAGGTATGCTGGCTATTACTGATATTGTGGATATATAAAGTATTGTGGGAAGGTGAAATTTGAAAACCTTTTCCAGACCTTCCTGTACAAGGCATCCGACTATTACCATGGCTATCATTGTAAGCAGGCCGGGGACGGATTCCAAAGGAGTGACCATATTTGCCGGATCAGCTTTGTAAGATGTTATGGCATTGGCAATGGATGCAAAAACTGCACTGATGACCAATACTTTAATTCTTGTTACCCATTCTGACATTTATACTTCCTCCTTTGCTTTTTCTTCTGCTTTTTGCGGTGCAGGGTTGGGTTTGCCGCCCAGTTTTTTGTACAGCCAGTTGGTTATCGGAATACCCATAAGCAGGCTCATGTACATGCCGTCAACAGTTGACAGCATATTTGATGTAGAGGCGTAGGCTGTTATCTGCCGGGCCATTGCCGGGAAGGCCTCCACAATGGGGGCCAGGGCCGCACTCATCATAGACGCGGATCCGGTACCGGCTGCCATGGCAAGTGCGTAGGGGTGAAAAATATTCAAAGACAACAGCAGGGATACCATAAGTCCGTTGAACACAGTGCCCAGAACGGTACCGGTGATGTAACCGCCCATGACACCCTGTCCTTCCGGCGAATCCAGACCGTACAAATCTGCTATTATGGCCAGCGAGCCTTCGCGGCTGATGGAGAAAGAGCAACCAACCGCGGCTCTGCCCATTTTGAACAAAAGCAAGGCTACCGGGAGAGCTACGAAAATAGTGCCCAGGTTGCCGAATTCCTGCAATATAAGCGCCGGGCCGGCTTTTACTATCCGGCCAAGGTTGGGGCCTATGCTGGCGCCCATTTTTACTGTCAGGAGCATTACGCTTATGCCGATGTAGGGGGAGGCGGTCTTCATGGTCTGCGGCTTTATCAGCTTGCATACGCCCAGTATTATGCCGAATATCAACGCATACAGCATGGGCAGCAACGAGAAGCTGACAGGCCCGAAATTAAATTTTTTTGTGCCGATAAGTTCGGCGGCCAGCGTCAGAGCCAGACACAGGGCATGAACCCTCCAGTCCTTAAACAACTCCTTCATGAAGATTTCCTCACTTTCTTGATTTTTTATACATTGTTTTTTACATAAAATTACAGGTGTTTTTCCTGACGGATAAAACTGTGTAAATTTTGTGTTGTGTCTATGATAATACCCTAAACACCTTTTTGCAAGCTTTTTTTCCGGCCCTGAAATTGCCGGAAATGCATTTTCGGACAGTTTTGTAAATAAAAATTGTGCAACATAAACAAAGTAAATTTAAACCCAGTGGGTTTTTGTGCAGCTTTTTTATTTGTTTTACCAATTAAACAGGCTTATAATATCTGTATTTTGTAATTTATTACGAATATTTTACTATTTTTGATTATCGTTTAAATACATTTGTATTTTATACGGATACATTTATGCAGGATATTTTTTTGATTATCAGGTTATCCCCGAAAAATAAGGGATATTTTGGAAATCAACTGTATTTTGTATGCACACATTTTGTCTGCTGAAAGGAAATTTTGAAGCTTTTGAGTTTGGTATTTGTGCAACTTGTCCTATGCCCAAAAGAGCAGGAGCGAAAAAAGCCTTGTATTTTTCAAATGCGGTTTATATAATAAAACTAACATTTATATGGGAGGGAAATAAATATGAAATATGTAACAGAAGGATATGAGCCGGCGGATGTTCTCCGCTTTTTTGAGGACATATCCAGAATACCCAGAGGCAGCGGCAACGAACGGGCCGTGGCCGAATACATTTACAACTGGGGCAAAGAACTGGGTCTTGACGCTTACAAGGACGAGCACAACAATGTTGTTTTGAAGAAAAAAGGCAGCGCCGGATGTGAAGACCTGCCGCCGATAATGCTGCAGGGTCACACCGATATCGTATGTGTGAAACTGCCTGAGTCCGACCACAATTTTGAAACAGACCCGCTGCCGCTGTACATAGAAGACGGCAAACTGCGCAGCCGCGGAACAACCCTGGGCGCAGACAACGGCAACGCCGTGGCATATATGATGGGTGTATTGTCCAGAAACGACCTGGTGCACCCTCCGCTGGAATGTGTATTCACATCCGGTGAAGAGATAGGCCTGCTGGGTGCAGAAGACCTGTCCAAAGACGCTTTTACAGCAAAAAGAATGATAAACATGGACGCAGGCGGAATGGACCAGAGCGTGACCACAGCTTCCTGCGCCGGCGGTCTGGAACTGGTTATGACACAGAAACCGATATGGCAGAAAGCGGAAGGCAGCTTTATCTCCCTGTTTATCCACGGACTGAAAGGCGGCCACTCTGCCGGTGCCATTGACCAGGGCAGAGGAAATGCAGCCAAACTGATGGCCAGAATTATCAACCATGTTTCCCTGAGCACAAAAACCGTTGTAGCTTCCTTCAACGGCGGCGATAAGATGAACGCCATTATATCCGATACAAAAGCTGTTATCAGTGTACGGGACGCAGACACAGCCATGAAAGAAATTGAAAAGACAGTGGTTGACATCAAAGAGGAACTGCGTGTTACAGATGCAGGTTTTGTATGCGAATTCGGCCCCTGCGACGCTCCTGAAAAGATGCTGGACGATATGCAGAGCAAACGCCTGGTGCAGTTTGTGCTGACAGTGCCCGCAACTGTCAGGGATATGAGCTTTGAAATAAAAGGACATGTGCTGAACTCCAACAACCTGGGGGCCGTTCAGGTAGAGGACGACGAAATCAAGGTATGGACACTGGCCAGAAGCGGCGACGATTCCAGACAGGATGCCATGGGCGAAGAAATTATGGCACTGGCCGATGTATTCGGTTATGATGTGAAAATAGGCGCCAACTTCAAAGGCTGGAAGTACAACCCCGACTCAAAGATGAGAGAACTGCACAAAAAGCTGATGAAGGAAAAATTCGGCGTTGACCTGAAAGTGGAAGCCACCCACGGCGGCCTGGAATGCGGCGTGTTCTACGGCAAAGAGCCTGAAATGGATATAATCACCTTCGGCCCCAAAGGCGACGGCGCACATACTCCGGAAGAATTTGTTCTGCTGGACTCCTTCAAGGAAATGTTTGAATATCTGTGCTGCTTCCTGGAAGAGCTGACAAAAGAATAATAAAAATAATAAAAGGCGGACATAAAGTCCGCCTTTTTTGTTGTGTCTTATCTGACTGTATATTTTTTTATGGCATAGGAAAAATTTTATTGCCCGTTCGCTCTTTTGTTTTTCTCCTGCACCCTTATCCGTCCGGTAAATTCGGTAAGCGCGGCTATATCTGACTTTTGCCGGTCAAAATCCAG
>CASFSP010000014.1 GCA_949297385.1 uncultured Oscillospiraceae bacterium | reverse complement strand
CAGCAATAAATATTATTGACGCAATCAAAAGCGGAATGTAGGGCTTGATATGTTCTTTGACATGTTTCAAAAGTAAATCACTCCTCTTTGTTTATTTCCTGATCCAGATATTCGTTCAGCTGTGATAAAATGTCACAAAGTTCGTTTAATTTATCCTGTCCCAGTTTTTCGGATGCATTTGCCAGCGCCTGGGCAAAGCTGCGATATTTTTCATCCAGCAGACCGTTTCCTTTTTCGGTAACAAATATAAAAGTCTGTCTTCTGTCCACATCACTCATCTTTCTTTCGATAAGCTGCTGATTTTCCAGCGCTGTAAGTTTTTTTGAAACAGTCGGCAGGGCTACCCCCATTCTTCCGGCCAGCCGGCTGGGTGTGGCTCCGTCCGGGTAATGGTGCGCTATCATGCGCAGCAGTCTCAAATCACCCACATTCTGATAAAATTTACCCTGTAAGCATCTTATCCTGTGAGAAATCCGGTGAAGCAGTGCAAAAGCATTTTCTCCGGTGTTTCTTTCCACAATCATGCCTCCTTTACCTTGGAAATAGTTAACGATGTAAATAATTAGCTTATGTAACTATTTTATAGGCTAAATATATCTTTGTCAACAGTTTTTACAATTTTGGGGTATCAAGAACATCTGTGCTCATCTCCGGCAGGTTGTTCCACACTCTCTTGGGCATAAAGCTCATCCTGCACTTTGGGTTGTACCTTTCTTTTATGGCTATGGCGTCATAGAACCCTTTCCACAGTTTCTGAGTTGCCAGTTCATTTTCATCCGGCGGCGGAAGCCGTATATCATCAGCAAATACGATTCTGTTTTCCCCGTCGCTGTTTATCAGCGCCTGACCATGGGTTTTATCATAAATCATAAACCGCTGGGTGGAAAACCTGGTGCAGAAATGCCAGGCTATCAAAGGCAAAACCCGGTTTTGGGGCTGTATACATGATATATAAACATCTCCGGATTTGTAAAAGCGCACTATTCCCAGGTACAGTCGCCGTTCCCTTTCCAGATGAGTATGCGCTTTGAAAAGCCGGTTGACATCCTCATCCGTAAGCATATTTTTTATTTTGCCTCCTATCTTAAAACCTTTCACAGCATAATAAAGCATATGCATTTCTTTGTTTTTCCGGCAGCTCAAAAGACACTCGCGCAAAAAATTCAGGTTTTCATACCCCATCTGTTCCTCTATGGCAAACTTTACCTTATATGCCTGCTCAAAATCCGTTTCTATTTCAACAGTCTGATAAAAAGACGGCTCATATTCGTACATCGGAACAATATCTGCCGGTTTCAGCCTGTTATAATAAAAGTTATATATACAGCAAAGAAAACCTTCAAAGCTTCCGTCATACACATATATTACTTTTTCTTTAATCAACTGTCTAATCCCCCTGTTCTGTTCCGGTCTGCATAGCTGTTTGTTGTATCAAATAAGCTTAGCTGGCTCACACTTTCTGCACTTTCTGCCAGAGTCAGCATTTTATAGGCCCTCTGCCCGTCTATCACCCCATAATAGCGGCTTTTCCCTCTGCAAGTAATAAAGTACTGCGCCCTTTTCATAACAACACCCAATTTTTTCGCTCCTTCAAAATCCAGGCTGGCCATTTTCCTTGCTTTAATAATTCTTTGCGCGCTTTTTACCCCTATGCCTGGTACCCTGAGCAGCATTTCATACGGAGCAGTATTTATTTCGCAGGGGAAAAGGTGCATGTTGTTTATCGCCCAGTTGCATTTAGGATCCAGAAGAGGGTTGAACATATTGTCCTTTTCACTGAGAATTTCATCTGCCCTGAACCCGTAAAAACGCAGCAGCCAGTCCGCCTGATACAGCCTGTGTTCACGCATAAGCGGCGGTTTTGTATCTTTGGATGGGAGCAATTTATCCCGGTTTATGGGAATATACGCCGAAAAGAACACCCTTTTCAACCGGTATTTATCATACAATGCCTGGGTAAGGCGCAAAATCTGAAAATCTGTATCATCACTGGCGCCTATTATCATCTGAGTAGACCGACCTGCCGGCGCAAATTTTCTGGCGTGTCGGTACACAGTCATTTCCTTTGATGAAACCGCGCAGTTCTGGGCTATGGCTTTCATTGGAGACAGAATACCGGCCTTGCTTTTCTGTGGGGCCAGTTTTTGCAGGCTTGCCTCGCTGGGCAGCTCTATATTTATGCTCACCCTGTCCGCCATTCGTCCCAGCACATCTATCAGCGCTGCCGAGGCCCCGGGTATAACTTTGGCGTGTATATAACCATTAAATTTGTATTCATATCTTAATATCCTGACACATTTTATTATCAATTCCATTGTATAGTCCGGGTCTTTTACCACACCGGAAGAAACAAAAAGACCTTCTATATAATTCCTCTTATAAAATTCCATCGTCAGGTCCGCCAGCTCTCTGGGCGTAAAAGCTGTACGCGGCACATCATTGCTTTTCCTGTTTATGCAGAAAGCGCAATCATATTCACAAAAGTTTGTGAACAGTACTTTCAGCAGTGAAATACATCTTCCGTCAGCCGCCCAGGAATGACAAATGCCGGCAATATTGGTGCTGCCAATTCCCGCGCCCTTTCCCCTGGATACTCCGCTGGAAGTGCAGGCCACATCATACTTGGCCGCATCGGTAAGTATCTTTAACTTTTCATACATATCCACATATATCACCTCTTTTTATATAATAACATCTATTGGTTGTATTTTCAATATTTTTCACAACTGTTAGTTGTTTATTTGCATTTACTTTATCTTTGTGATATATTGATTTTATATTTGCGTAAACAGAGGTAAAAAAATGTCTATCGAAGTGGTTAAAGAATATTTTAAAAAATATGATATGCGGGATAAGATACTGGAGTTTCCGGTTTCCAGTGCAACCGTGGAACTGGCCGCAGTGGCCCTGGGCACAGAGCAGGCCAGAATTGCAAAGACAATGTCTTTCAAAAAAGACGACGGTTGCATACTGGTAATAACAGCCGGAGATGTCAAAATCGACAATGCCAAATACAGACACACCTTTGGTCTGAAAGCCAAAATGCTTACTGCCGAAGAAGTTGTGGAGTATGTGGGACATGCCATTGGCGGTGTTTGCCCTTTTGCTGTAAAGGAAGGTGTACACGGCATATATATAGATGAAAGTGTAAAACGCTTTGACACAGTTTTTCCGGCCTGCGGATCTGCCAACAGTGCCATTGAGCTGACACCGGATCAACTTTTTCAATACAGCAACGCCACCGGATGGGTTGATGTGTGCAAACCGAAAGAATAACATAAAAAGCAGGGATAAAACCCTGCTTTTTTACATTTTGTTAACAAAATATATAACAATTGTTTACAGCCTCCGTCACTTTG
>CASFSP010000013.1 GCA_949297385.1 uncultured Oscillospiraceae bacterium | reverse complement strand
CTTTTTCTCCGGATGACTGGGTAAATGCCTTTGAATGGATAGATATTTCCCTGAGTTGTGAAAATTGCCGGCACAAGGAAAAGGAATGGCTGGATATGGAAACTATGTAGCTGCGTATTGGCTCATGTTTTCAGCAATAAAAGTATATTTACGGCTTGCGGCTTAATTAAAATATAAAAAATATTTATTTGTGTAATTTTATTAAAATTTACGAATTTGTGAAGAAATTTTCCTTTAAATATGTTATAATATATAAAAATTAAGCCGAAAGGCGGAAAAGGTGGTAAAAATTTATGTCAGAATTTAAAGGTACTCCCCATAACCGGGCAAAACTGGGTGATATTGCAAAAACAGTGCTGATGCCCGGCGACCCGTTGAGGGCAAAATTTATAGCTGATACTTTTTTGAAAGACGTGAAGCAGTTTAACAATGTGCGCGGCATGCTGGGCTTTACAGGCACATACAAAGGTGTTCCGGTATCTGTTATGGGCAGCGGTATGGGTATGCCCAGTATCGGTATCTATTCATACGAGCTGTATAAATTTTACGGCGTTGAAAACATCATCCGTGTTGGTACAGCCGGCGGTATGAAAGAGGACCTGGCACTGTTTGATGTGGTACTGGTTGATGGTTCATACAGCCAGTCAACCTATGCCAAATGTGCATACGGATACGAAGAGGATGTTCAGAAACCTTCTGAAGAACTGAACAGCGCAATAGAAAAAGCAGCAGCTGCCCTGGGCAAAAAAGTTACCAAAGGCTACATCAGCTCCAGCGATAACTTCTACTCAGACCCCGATGTGAAAAGAGAGCCCTGCAAATATGACCTGCTGTGCGCAGAAATGGAAAGCTTTGCATTGTTTGCAAATGCCCGCTATCTGGGCAAAAAAGCAGCCTGCATACTGACAATTTCCGACAGCATTGTTCTGAAACAGGAAACAACAGCAGAACAGAGACAGACAGCTTTTGTTGACATGATGGAAATCGCTTTGGATGCGGCAGTTTCCCTGTAATTAACAGTTGCAAAAAGGCGGGATAAAACCCGTCTTTTTGTGATAAAAATTATGCAGTTTCAAAATAAATGTTTAAATACACTATAACAGCCGTTAAAATGCGGCTGTTTTTTTATTTTTATACAATTTTTTTGGCTTTACATTTACTTTTGCTTTTTTGAGTATTATAATGGTAGACAACAAATACGCTTTAGTAAGGAGAGATTGCGACATGATTGATTTCAAAGAACTTGCCAAGAAAAATCACGATTACACCGTGAAGATGAGAAGGCACTTTCACAAATATCCCGAGCTCAGCACCCAGGAGGTCAACACAAGCAAGACCATATGTGAAGAGCTGGAGAAGATGGGGGTAGAGTATAAGGCGTATCCTGACTATACCGTTATAGCCACAATAGACAGCGGAAAACCCGGAAAGACAGTGCTTATACGCGGAGACATCGACGCTTTGCCTGTACAGGAGGAAACCGGGGCCGAATATGCCAGCGTTGTGCCGGGTGTTATGCACGCCTGCGGCCATGACTGTCATGCGGCTATGCTTCTCGGAATTGCCAAAAGCCTTTCAGAAGTGAAGGACCAGTTGAAAGGTAAAGTGCTTCTTGGCTTTCAGGTAGCGGAGGAAAATCTGAAAGGCAGCCGCCCTATGGTGCAGTATGTAAAGGATATGGGTGGTGCAGATCATTCAATAGCCCTGCATGTAAATGCTTCTGATCCGACAGGTACAATAACCATCGTAGATGGCCCGTTTGCCTCTGGTGTTATCACATACAAAATCACTGTAACAGGACAGGGCGGCCATGGTTCTACACCTCACCGGGCAAAAGATCCTATCAAACCGGCCTGCGACCTGCTTCTCAGACTGTCAGCGCTGCCGTCCAATGCAATCGATGCACAGGACCCGATAGTTTTCTCATCCTGCGCAATAAATTCAGGCACAGCGCCAAACATCATTCCGAATACGGCAGAGATTATGGGTACCGTCCGTTATTTTAACAAGGAACTGACCCAGCCAATTTTTAATTACCTGGAAAACATATCCAGCCTTGTATGCCAGAGTTATGGTGTCGAAAGCAAGGTTGACTACATCTTTGATCCGATGATTCCTGTTGTAAACGACAAAGAGGTTTGCGCTGTCGGTAAAAAGATAGCTGCTGACATGGGCATGAACATAGTAGCCGAAGGAAAAGGTATGGGCAGTGACGATATGGCGCTGCTGCTGGACGCCTTCCCTGGTTTTTATGCCAATATCGGCTGTGTAAATGAAGCCAAAGGTATAGGACATGTGGCAAACCATAACTGTAAGTTTGACATAGACGAAGATGCCTTGGCGCTGGGAAATGAATTTTTGATGAAAACAGCTTTTGAACTGTTGTGATTTTGCAAAATAAAAGGCCGCGTGCTCCCGCGGCCTTTTTGTCATTGGAGATACATATGGAAAATATAAAGTATACGGCCGGCGAAGATGGTCTGTCCGCAGGAGAATTTATTGATTTTGCCGGCAAGGTATGGCCCGGAAACTATGATGAGAAAAAACTGCGATTGCCCTGACCAGAACAATAAATATAACCGCCAGGAGTGAAGAAATGCTTGTGGGGTGCCTGCGAATACTTACAGACGGATACTACTTTGCCACAATAACAGAAATCCTGGTTTTACCCCGGTTTCAGGGGCAGGGTATAGGCAGCCGCCTGCTGGGGATGGCAAAAGAAGTTTCTCCGGCATCCCTTTACTTTGGCGCGCAGCCGGGAACAGAACCTTTTTATGAAAAAAACGGTTTTGAAAAAGGTATGCAGTCATACACTTTCCGAAAAGAAAGAAAATAAAATCCAAAAATAAAAGCGCTTTATAAAAAGCGCTTTTATTTTTTATTCGGCATGTTTATGGTAAATCATAAATTTTTATGAGATTTATATATTCGCCATGAAATTTTTTGTGTCGTTATTCAGACATCGGTTTGCTTTCCTGATGTATTTATATATTATAACATTTTGGACTTTAAAAATAAATATATGGGACGAAAAATAAGATTATATATCTTTGTTTAAGTTATATAAATGGCGTTTTTCAAAATAAAAAAGGTGCCGGCCGGCACCTTTTCGTTTGTTATATTATATGTGCTTTCTCCGCCGCCTTCATCACAGCCGCACACAGAATGCCGTTGGCCACGGCTTCTATCACACCGCCTGCCAGTGTGGTGCTCCATATAGCAACGCCGAAGGCACCGCTTACCAGCTGTCCGCAGAATATGTACAAAAGGCCCAGAAACAGTGCAGTGTTTACCATTGACGCGCCAAGTCCGAGGATAAAATATCCTGCGACATTTTTTCTGCTGCGTACAAGCTTGCCTGCAAGTCCGGCAAACAGGCCTACACACACCCTGGGAACTATACATATTACAGCTGTCATAATTCCGCTGTAAGCCAGTATAAGCTGCCCCAAAGCCTCGCTGGGCGCCTTGAAAAAGCTGGTGACACCAAAAGCCAGTCCGCATATCAGTGCCCCGCCCAGGTCCAGTGTGCCGCCTGCTATCGCCACAGGAAGGACCATGATGGTGAAAGACAAGGCACCGGCAGGTATATAACCCAATGGTGTGGCTGCCAGAAGTACAGTGATTGCCGCCAACAAAGCTGTTTTTGTCAGCGAAGAAATTTTCTTGTTATTCATTTTTAACTCCTTTACTGCCGTCCCACTCTGAAAGCAGGTACAGCGTAACCTTTTATTTGCCGGTTGTCCGGCTTTATGTATTATACAGCAAAATTTTGCTTTTGCAACAGAAAAGCGGACATTTCTGCCCGCCTGAAACATTTATTTTGCGTTTTTTTCATATATCAGCCTTAGTCCGTCCAGCACCAGGTTTTCCCTGTATATAATCCGGCTGCGGCAGTGCTCTGCCACCCGTGGCAGCATACCGCCGGTACCGATACATGTTGTGTCATGTCCCAGCTGTTGCTTAAACCTGTCTATCATTCCGTCTATGGCGCAAGCAGTGCCTATCACCAGCCCGGACTGAATGTTCTGTACGGTATTGGCGCCTATAACACTTTTTATAGGAGTGTTTATATCCACATCCGGCAGCTGGGCGGTAAACATGGACAGCGCCTTTGCCCCCATTTTTATCCCGGGAAGTATGGCTCCGCCTACAAAACATCCGCCGGCATCTATGGCAAAAATTGACAGCGCCGTACCCATGGAAATGAGAATACAAGGCGGAGTGAATTCAGCCAGTATGGCCGCGCTCTGGCATATCAGGCCGGCACCGACCTGGGACGGTATCTCGGTGTGAATTTTAACTCCGGTTTTCAGCCCCGGACCGACTGTATATATTTTGCACGGAAAAACAGAAGAAAGGGCGGATTTTATAACGCTTTGCACACCGGGCACAACACAGGCTGTTATAACCCCGTTTATGTCTGCCGGCTGAATTCCTTTCAGCTGCAAAAGGCTGATGAATTTCAATGCGTATTCGTCTGCGGTGTATTGCCGGTCGGTGTGGAAAGAAACTTTCGCCGCCAGATCCTGTCCGCGGAAAACTCCCATCAGTATGTTGGAGTTGCTTATATTCACTGCTAAAAGCATAATTGCCCCCAAAAAGCTAATTTATATATATATTTTATATGCGATTTTGGCCCTTTGTCAATTACTGTAAAAAATTTTAAAATAAAATTAAAAAAAGTGTTGACAAAACCACTTTATATTGCTATAATGATTAAGCTATCTGATGGTAGCACGGTGTGAGCTATTAGCTCAGCTGGCAGAGC
Source organism: uncultured Oscillospiraceae bacterium (assembly GCA_949297385.1). Classification (GTDB taxonomy): domain Bacteria; phylum Bacillota; class Clostridia; order Oscillospirales; family Ruminococcaceae; genus RGIG3102. The sequence goes on along the minus strand of CASFSP010000013.1, from coordinate 88 downwards.
ACCTGACTTTTAATCAGGGTGTCCGGAGTTCGAGTCTCCGATAGCTCACCACACTGGCCTGTCCAATAGGACAGGCTTTTTTGTTTGT
>CASFSP010000012.1 GCA_949297385.1 uncultured Oscillospiraceae bacterium | reverse complement strand
CGGCTGAATATAATGTTTTAGAGGTGAGGAGAATGGAATTTGACAAATCATACACTTACAAAAATATAGACGAGGCCTTCAAGGCAAAGTGTGTATCTTTTGCGTTGTATATGCTGTTCGGGCAGAAAGCCAGACAGAATGACTGGCATCAGCTGGCGGACATATTTGCCCAAAGTGCAAAAAACGAGCTGGAACACAGCAGGATATTTTATAACATCTTATACGGAGAAGACAGCCTTTCCGATACCTGTGAAAATCTTGCACGCGGCGTGCAGATGGAAAAAGCTGCCAGGGAAACATATGCAAAATTTACACAGATTGCAAAGGAAGAATCTTTTTTCAAAATTTCTGCATTGCTGGAAGAGATACAAAACATAGATGCCGCCCACATGAAAAGATTTGCAGTTATACGGGAAAATATGGATAAGGCAAATACATTTTGCCGCGACGAAAAACAAAAATGGATCTGCTCCCGCTGCGGCCATGAAAAAACGGATTTTTGCAGTGATGCTGTGTGTCCCGTGTGCGGCGCCTGCCAGGGGTACAGCAGAATAAAAGCAGAAAACTATTAGGTATATTATGGTCTTTTCGTCGCATCATATATTCATCTTTAAGAAAAAGGAGATTTATATATGAAAGCAGTGGTAAACCAGAACACCTGCATAGGCTGCGGCCTGTGCGTGGGTATCTGTCCGGATGTTTTTTCCATGGACAGTGATACAAAAGCTATCGCCATAAGCGGGCCGGTCCCGGCGCATCTGGAAGATGATGTGGTCAGCGCAAAAGACGGCTGTCCGGTAGAAGCAATAAGCATATAACAAAAAAACGGACACTCTGTTGAGTGTCCGTTTTGGCTGGGGTACTAGGATTCGAACCTAGGGAATGTTGGAGTCAGAGTCCAATGCCTTACCGCTTGGCGATACCCCAAAATCTCAGCGCTTATATATAATAACACATAATTTGGGGTTTGTAAAGAGTTTTTTGAAAAAAATTTCAAATTTTTTTACTTTTCAAAAACGGCATCCCATTCTTTTTGCTTAAATCCGACCAGCACAAAACCTTCGCCAATAACTATCGGTCTTTTTACCAGCATTCCGTTGGTGGACAAAAGCCGCAGTTTTTCGTCTGTACTCATTTGGGGCAGTTTGTCTTTCAGTGCCATTTCCTTGTACAGCATACCGCTGGTGTTGAAAAAGCGTTTTATATCCAGGCCGCTTTTTTCGTACCATTCTTTCAGCTCCCGCTTTGTGGGGTTTTCTGTTTTTATATCACGGAATGTGTACTCAATATTTTTAGCGTCAAGATAATCCCTGGCTTTGGCGCAGGTGGAACATTTGGGATAACATACAAACAGCATAGCGCACCTCCTTTTTTGTTTTTATAATAGCATACAGGCTTTTTGCGGTCAACAGTAACAAATCATCATGTAACTGCATATAATTATATCAGGCTGTGCCGATAGGAAGTGAAGAAAAATAATTGAAAATACGGGATAAAAAACAAAACGCACTAATTGCCGAAGGTTACAACGCAGATGCCAAGCCGCCGACAGGGCAGGTGTCAAAAACCTGCCCTAAAATATTGTTGTTAAAAATATATTTGAATTGTATAATATATGTAAAGAAACAAAAAGTGAGGATGCTATGAAAAAGATACTTGTGATAGGTTCCACGGTTGTGGATATGATTATCAATGTGGACAAGCTGCCCACCACAAAAGGTGATATACATATCAAGGGGCAGAAAGCCTCTATGGGCGGCTGTGCTTACAATGTGGCGGACACCATAAGCAATTACGGCGTGCCCAATATACTGTTTTCTCCTGTGGGCAGCGGAATTTACGGGGACTTTGTGCGCAGCGGCCTGCGAAAAAAAGGTCTGATCAGCCCCATTCCACCGGTGGAAATGGACAATGGCTGCTGTTATTGCTTTGTGGAGGAAAGCGGCGAAAGAACATTTATCTCCTATCACGGTGCAGAATATCTGATCTATAAAGAGTGGCTGGATGAAATAGATACACAGGAAATAGACAGCGTTTATATCTGCGGTCTGGAAATTGAAGAGAAAACCGGCGGCGAAATAGTATCTTTCCTGGAAGAGCATAAAAACCTTACGGTGTTTTTTGCTCCGGGCCCGAGAATATTAAAAATTGATGAAGGCCTTTTGGACAGGCTATGCAGGCTTAATCCAATTATACATCTGAACCTTGATGAAATATCTGCCTGCACCGGAGCTGAAGACCTGCGGCAGGCTGCACAGATGCTTTATGAAAAAAGCCACAACACTGTGATAGTAACCCTGGGGGAAGACGGGGCCGCGTGGTATGACGGTATGCAGCTGCATATCTGTCCCGGCCAAAAGGCTGAAAATGTTGTGGATACAATAGGCGCAGGGGACAGCCATGTGGGCGCTGTTATGGCTGAACTTTATATGGGAAGCACCATGAAGCAGGCAATAACCAACGCAAATAAGATTGCCCGGGCAGTGGTTTCCACGGAGGGAGCCCTTCTCAGCCGGCGGCAGCTTGAGCAGGCACTGAAAGGGAAAGGTTGACAACGATATGAGTGAAAGATTTTTGGGCGGATACAGCCCGCGGTGGTATGACTCGATACAAAAGCCCAGGGAGCTTATTTACAGGTATAATAACACCAGGGCAAACGAAGTCCTGCAAAGGTATGAAATATTAAAGCAGCTTTTAGGCGCAGTTCATGAAGATACGATAATAGAACCGCCGTTTCACTGCGACGAAGGCAAAAATGTATTTTTGGGCAAACGCTTTTATGCCAATTATAACCTGACCATATTGGATTATGACAAGGTGGTAATAGGTGACAATGTATTGATAGGTCCTAATGTGGTGCTTTCCGCCGCCAGCCATGAAACCGACCCGGACAAAAGGTGGCAGGATGAAGACATGTCTATATGCGGCGCACCCATTACAATAGGTGACAATGTGTGGATAGGTGCCAACTGCACTGTCCTGCCGGGTGTTACTATAGGCAGCGGAACTGTTATAGGTGCCGGCAGCGTGGTAAACAAAAGCCTGCCGGAAAATGTGGTGGCAGCCGGCGTACCGGCCCGAATTATCAGAAAATTAAAATAACTTTGACAAAGGCACTGTGAAACCAGTGCCTTTATTTTTTTTGCTTAAAAAGCCGACAAAAACTGCCAAAATTTACCATTTTGCCAATGGTGAAATTTTAAAGTTTAAGTTGCATTTGTGGGTGTGTTGATGTATAATTAAAAGAAAAGTGGGGCAAAGTAGGTAATTGTGGGTAAAAGTTCTGAAAACCCCTCTTTCAATGACGAAGGGAGGCTTGCTTTATGTTGATGGGAAGATACGAATATTCCCTGGACGCAAAAAGCAGGACCAACTTTCCGCCAAAGTTTCGCGCCGAAATGGGCGACACACTGTACGTGACAAAATGGTTTGATAAATGTCTGGTGGTTTACGGACAGCGGCAGTGGGAAAAGCTGGATTCAAAATTTGAAAATATGCCCACCGTGCAGTCAAAGGAACTGCTCAGAATTCTGTACGGCAATGTGGCCGAGGTCTCTGCGGACAAGCAGGGCAGAATATTGCTGCCGCAGTACCTGAAAGACCACGCCGGAATAACAAAGGATATAGTTATAATAGGCGCCAGAAATTACGCTGAAATATGGGACAAGGCCGCCTATGAAGAAAATCAGAAACAAAACGATTTTGCTTTTATAGAGCAGAAACTTAAAGATATGGAGTTTTAAGCCATGAGTGAGTTCAGCCACAAACCGATTATGCTGGCCCGGTGTATCGAAGGCCTGGCTATAAAACCGGATGGTATATATGTTGACGGCACCTGCGGAGGAGCCGGACATTCCAAAGAAATTGCCAGAAGACTGAACGGCGGAATGCTGTACGGCCTTGACCAGGACCCGGATGCCGTAGCTGTTGCTGCCGAAAGGCTGCGGGGATTGCCGGCCAAGGTATTACATACAAATTTCAGACAGGCCAGACAGGCGCTGGCGGCAGAGGGCGTTGAAAAAATAGACGGTGTATTGCTTGACCTGGGCGTGTCCAGCTATCAGCTGGATACAGCCGAAAGAGGTTTTTCATACAATGCGGACGCCTATCTGGACATGAGAATGAGCAAAGAGGGCCCCAGTGCCGCCGACCTGGTAAACAGCCTGTCTGTTCAGGAGATTACAGATATATTAAGAAACTACGGCGAGGAAAAATACGCCTATCAGATTGCCCGCAAGATAGAAGCCCGGCGCAAGATCCGGCATATAACCAGAACAAAACAGCTGTCGGACATTGTAAACAGCGCCTATCCTTCTGCGGAAAGAAGAAAAAGCAAAAATCCTTCCAGAAAAACTTTTCAGGCTTTGCGCATAGCTGTAAATGATGAACTGGGGGCTTTGCAGCAGGCACTGGAAGAATTTTTTGATATGCTGAATGTGGGCGGCAGAATGTGCATTATAACATTCCATTCCCTTGAAGACAGAATGGTGAAACAGTACTTTAAATCTTTGGCTGTAAAATGCACCTGCCCACCGGAACTGCCCGTATGTGTCTGCGGGGGAAAAGCAAAAGCACGGCTGATAACACATAAGCCTTTGGTTGCGGACCGGCAGGAGCAGCGGGACAACCGCCGCGCCAGATCAGCAAAACTGAGAATAATTGAAAAACTGGAATATTAAAATAAAAAAATGGGGGACAGTATGGAGAGAATAAATGTGGCTTATG
>CASFSP010000011.1 GCA_949297385.1 uncultured Oscillospiraceae bacterium | reverse complement strand
TGATCTATTCTTTCCATTAAATTCAAAACCAGGAGAAAATATAATTTTCTGGTCCTGAATTTCAATATTTAATGAAGATATATTTTTTAAATTGTCGAATAGCTCCTTATCATCTTCATCCAAATTGTTTCTGTCTTCCTGATTAAATAACACTGCAGATAATTCCAAGGGTTCATTGATAATAATTTTATTTAGTAAATCATATATATTCATACCTGTTTTCTCCTTATTATGATAAGTTTTTAATATAGGACAACCTATATTTTAATGCATATTTTACACTAAAAATATAATATATTTTTTAAATAAAATCAATTTTTTTAAAATAGATACCCACAATTTTATGGATATTTTTATATAAAAAAACTTATCCCCCTCATTTCCCATAAAACCTTTCGCACCATGGTGAGAGTTTATTTGGGAATTGAGGGGTTAAAATTGGGGTTGGGGCAAAAAAGCCACACCGGAAGGGTTAACTTTCCGGGGTGGCTTTATAACATGTAGGATTTACAGTCAAAATACCAAAGTAACAAAAAAGTTGTTTCTTTATTGACCTTTAAGTTTTTTAAGTATTTCTTCGTCGGCCGGGCAGAAGGTGTAGCTGTCTATCTGCGCCGGGGTGATCCATTTTATATCATTGTGCTCGATAAGTTTTGGGGCGCCGGCGGCAATTTCGGCGTTGTAAAGAGTGAGGCGGATTGTGATATCCGGGTATTCGTGAACTGTCTGCATAAAAATATCGCCTACATTTATTTCCACATCCAGCTCTTCACGGCATTCACGCATAAGTGCCCGGGGGCCGGTTTCGCCTTTTTCCACCTTTCCGCCGACAAACTCCCACAACAGACCCCTGGCCTTATGGGCCGGGCGCTGACATATCATAAATTTATCTTTGTCCCATACAAGGGCGGCGACTACTTCCGTCATGATTTTATATCTCCTGTTTTGTCATTTTAAAAATATCATACTACTTTTTTCTGTTTATAACAACACACCTGTGTACACTGCAACCAATATATGATAATATGATATTAAAACATTTTAAACGGAGGCCGTCATGGAAAAGAAAAAGATTATTCTGGATGTGGACACAGGCAGCGATGACGCGATAGCCATTGCGGCGGCGGTGCTGTGTGAAGATATTGAGGTGGTGGGAATTTGCACCGTAGGCGGAAATGTAGAGGTGAAGAACACCACTGACAACACCCTGCGCGTGCTGGAATGCTGCGGCAGGGGGGATATTCCCGTATACAGAGGTGCGGCTTTGCCTCTTGCTTCAACTTTACAACCATGGGGATTGCAGGCGGCTGTACTGCCCAGAACCGAGGGCAAAATCGCCCAGGAAACAGCCGTGCACCCGGACCATCTGCCACTGCCGCCCACACAGCTGACAGCCCAGCCGGAAAGCGCGGTTGTATGGTTGATAAACACCTTGCTGGCAAGCGACGATAAAGAAATAACCCTGGTTCCGGTGGGGCCGGTGACAAACATTGCGCTGGCTATGCGAGCTGACGAAAGAATTATCCCAAAAATAAAGGAAATCGTACTGATGGGCGGCAGTCATGACACCTATCCGCCCACCCAGGCATCAGAGTTCAATGTATGGTGCGACCCGGAGGCCATGGAAATACTGCTGCAAAGCGGAGTAAAAATAACAATGGTGTCACTGGACGCCACCAGCCACGCCTGCCTGGACAGAAATCAGGCAGATATGATAAGGGCAATCGGCACACCGCCTGCAAACCTTACCGCCGACCTGATATACCAGCGACTGAAAGCCTCCGCCGCCGAAGGCGACCGGGAGGGCAAAGGCGTGGGGGCCGCACTGCACGATGTGCTGGCTGTGTGTGCAGTGGTACATCCTCAAGTACTGACCGAAATTGACCATACCAGCTGTCATGTGGATCTGGGCCGCGGCTATGCCTACGGAGAAACCGTTCTGGGACGAAATTATAAATTCAGCCCTATGCCCAAAAACTGCTACTACGCAAAAAAGGCTGACAGCCAAATGTTTTTTGGCTGGCTGTACGGGGTGCTGAGAGGTGGAAACCGGAAATAATATCGGACAATATCTTTTATGGAAATTCTTCTGTCAGTCGGATATAAGGGATCGACGATGTTTGACGGTCATAAGGCTATTATGTTAAAATCTTTTACGCACTGTAAACCGATAAAATATTTGTGCGGATGATTCGGTAAAAGCAAGTATAAGGATGAATACAAATATGAGTAATCTTATAAAAAATGTCTGACCGCAGTATTTTTGGCAGCGGCAGCAATTTTTATGGCTTTTGTTTTTAACTACAATATAATCGACAAGGCAAATCAAAGTGTATTTGATACATTTCAGACGGACTCTGAAAATCTTGTAGTTTCATCAATAGAAGCCGGAAAAAGCGGGCAGGCTCTTAACGGTACAGGATGGGTAAGCTATCAGTCCAGCTATGGATTGCAAGGGCTGTTCTTCAACGCTCTTTCCAAAATTTTCCCTTTAAGCGCAGAAAGCATAATCAGCCTTGGACATAAAATGGCGTCGGGTGCTCTGGCGGTTACCATAGCGGCAATATGCTTTTTGCTGTGGCGATATTATTCGCCGGTGTTTGCCACAGTTTTTTATGCTGTCAGCCTGCTGTCTCCATGGATGGTTATAATGGCACGCAATCTGTACTGGGTGGAATTCACATTATTTTTACCCTTGCTTGTCGGCTGTTTATATTACTCCGGCCTTTTGGACAGCAAAAAAGAGCTGCGGTATGGACTGGTTTTTACAGTAATTCTGATAAAAAGCCTGTGCGGATATGAATTTGTCACCTGTGCGATGGTGTCGATGATGACTTTTCCGTTTTTGAAGATGGCACAGCAGAAAAGCAAAGACGGTTTTAAAAATGAATTCAAAACTCTTGCCATTATGAGTGTTATCGCCGTATCTGCCCTGGCTACCGGCATTGCAATACATGCACTGCGGGTCGGAGGCGGCAATCTGTCAGAAGGTTTTGCCATAGTGACAGAGAGGATGGGCTATCGCTCTTTTGCGGCAGATGAAGGAACAATAAACGCTCTTGTAGGAGAAAATTCCGAAGCTGCCCGGTGGCTTTTGTACACAAAAAATGTGCCACTGATACAGGCAATAAAAACATATTTCACCTTTGACACACAGATAATTTACGGTATTTCCGGCAGTTTTTTTATACCTTTGGTAACAGCAGCCTTTACCGTTGCAATAATATATGCTGTCAAAAAAGACTTTTCATCACTTGTTTTGCTGGTTTTATTTATGGCCGGGACATTATCATGGATTGTTCTGTTCAAGCCTCATGTAATGGGCCATACCAATATATGCTATATAATATGGTACACCGGGTTTGCACAGACCTGCTTTTATTGCCTGGTCAAACCTTTGGAGCTGTTTTTGCCGAGCTGTAAAAAGCGTATTCGGTCTGATATTGATATATAAATTCTGAATATTTTTGAAAGGGGTGTTTGGTGTGGATTTGTTCCGCGATGAAAACATAAATATGGATGTACTGAAAGAGAGAGCGTACAACATGCGCTGGGCCGAGGTGGAGGAGGGTGTTATACCCCTGACTGCCGCTGACTGCGATTTTCCGGCCAGCCAGTTTGTTATCGATGCAATAATTGACTATGCAAAGGCGGGATATTTTTCCTACACGCCCAAAACCGGTTTCCCCCAGTTTAAACAGAGTATTTCCCGCGCACTGGAAAAAAGAAAGGGCGAAATTGTAAACCCACAGCTGATTTTACCCATAGACAGTGCAGCCAGAGGTATGTCAGTCATCGCCAGCGCATTTCTGCGCCCGGGCGATGAGGCGATTGTGTTTGACCCGGTGGACTATCTGTTCAAAACCAGCATGGAAGCCGCAGGGGCAAAGATAATACTTTATCCCATGAAAATAAAGGACGGCAGGATAGATTTTTCAGACCTGGAAAACTATATAACCCCGAAAACAAAAATGCTGGGTCTGTGCAACCC
>CASFSP010000010.1 GCA_949297385.1 uncultured Oscillospiraceae bacterium | reverse complement strand
TAAATGGAAAATAATATTCTGTAAATATAGCTATTTTCATATTCATATACCTCTCTGTTGACATAAATATAACACAAATAAAACCCTCAATCAATTTATTGGCCAAATATTTATAAAATATTAATAATGTTTATCTGTTGAAAAGAATTGTGCATTATTATATAATAAAATTAATTGTAATTTCGTAAAAATGGAGTAGGGATCATGAAGTTTTTTGTTACCTTGGAAAAATTTATAGCACAGCTTAATCTGGAAATTTTATCCGTACCGGGCGAGACCGATAAAATTCAGATCAGCAGCACGGAAGTAAACCGTCCTGGGCTTCTTATTTCCGGTTTCAGCGAAAATTTTGACCCGGGCAGAATTCAAATACTGGGCAAAATGGAATTCAGTTATTTTGACAGCCTGGACCACGATGTGAAGATGGAAAGGATAAACGACCTTTTCAGGCGCAATGTGCCGGCTGTTATAATAACCAGGAATATGCTGATATCTTCCGAAATAGTGGAAGCAGCCAAAAAGCATAAAGTTCCGCTGCTGCGCACAACAGAAGAAACCTCCACTTTCATGGCCGAAGCTATAAGTTTTCTGAACACAGAACTGGCCCAGAGGGTTACCCGCCACGGTGTACTGGTGGAAGTTTACGGCGAAGGTGTGCTGATTATGGGCGACAGCGGCGTGGGCAAAAGCGAAACGGCCATAGAGCTGGTAAAACGCGGCCACAGGCTTATTGCAGATGATGCGGTGGAAATCAGAAGGATATCCAACAAAACCCTTATAGGTCAGTCCCCGGAAAACATTCAGCATTTTATCGAATTGCGCGGTGTGGGTATAATCAATATAGCCAGAACATACGGTGCCGGCGCGGTAAAGCAGTCGCAGATAATCGACATGGTCATTGAGCTGGAACACTGGCGAGAAGATAAAAATTACAGCACCACCGGACTTAACGAAGAATATACAAACATCTTGGGAATAAGTGTCAGAAAATCTGTTATACCTGTTCGTCCCGGCAGAAACCTTTCCATCATAATTGAAACAGCCGCCATAGCCAACAGACAGAAAAAGATGGGCTATAACGCGGCCAGGGAACTGCTGGAAAAACTGGGAATACAGGAATAACTTTGCATACAGGAGCAGAACAATGCAGAATTTATATATAGGCGTAGACCTGGGCGGTACAAACATAGCTGCCGGAATAGTGGATCGGACAGGTAAAATAATTGCAAAAAAAAGTGTCAGGACCAGCTTGCCTAAGCCGGAAAGCGAACTGGAAAAGGATATATTCAATCTTTGCCGTGATCTTTGCCGGGAAAACGGCTACGGGCTGAACAAAGATATTATCAGCATCGGCATAGGGACTCCCGGTTCGGTGGACGGCAAAAGAGGTATAGTATGGTCAAATGTTAATTTTGGCTACACCAACTGGACCATAAAGGAAAATCTGGAAAAATTATTCGGAATGTCAATATTTGTGGAAAATGACGCCAATACTGCAATAGTGGCCGAAGTGATGGCAGGAAACGCTGTTGGCTGTAAAAATGCCCTGGTGGTCACACTGGGTACCGGCGTCGGAGGAGGCGCTTTTGTTGACGGGCAGATTTATTCCGGTTATAATTATTCAGCGCTGGAAGTGGGCCACATGGTAATAAGGCAAAACGGAAGGAAATGCAACTGCGGACGCCGCGGATGCTTTGAAAGATATGCGTCTGCTGCGGCCCTGGCAAAGGATACGGCAGCGGCCATGAAGAAACACCCGGAAAGCCTTATGTGGCAGGTATGTCCGGATATAAAGAATGTAAATGCCCAGACGGCTTTTGACGCAATGAGAATGGGGGATATAACCGGTGAAAAACTGGTGCGCAGATATGTGGAATATCTGGCGTGCGGCCTGGTTAACCTTATAAACATTTTCCAGCCGGAAGTTATATGTCTTGGCGGAGGTGTGTCCAATGAAAAGGAATTTTTGCTGGATCTGCTTAAACCTTATATAGACCGTGAAGACTTTGCTCACAATGCGCGGGAGAGAGTTACGGTAAAAATTGCAAAATTCAGAAATGACGCGGGTATAATAGGCGCCGCGATGCTTGGGGTAAACAATGCTTGAACAATTTTTAAGGCAAAATGATATAACAGCTGTTTTTAATGAGAGTATGAAAAGGCATACCACATTCAAAGTAGGCGGGAATGCTGCATGTGTGGCTATGCCGGACAGTGTGAAAAAGCGGAGCGCGCTTATAAAATTTTTGAATGAAAACAAAATAAGATATTATTTTTTGGGAAATGGTTCCAATGTAATATTTTCCGATGAAGGCTTTGGCGGTGTGATTATAAAGACATCAAAGATTAATTTCGTAAACATAGACAAGAAAAACAACACTGCCCAGGCAGGCGCAGGTGTGCTGATGACCTCTTTCAGCCGAATGCTGCGGGAAAACGGTCTTGGCGGCATGGAGTTTGCCTATGGAATACCGGGAAACATCGGGGGCGGATGCTATATGAACGCCGGCGCCTACGGCGGGCAGATATCAGATTGTGTGCTCAGCGTTGATTATATTGACCGGCAGGGAAATGTCGGAACAGTTTTCCGGTGCGATTGTGATTATTCTTATCGTCATTCCGTTTTCATGGAAAATAAATGGCTTATAACCTCAGCAACATTTCAGCTGCGGCCCAAAGACAAAGTCAGCATGCTGGAATATATGGAAGATATAATGCAAAGGCGCGTGGAAAAACAACCTTTGGATATGCCCAGCGCCGGCAGTTCGTTCAAAAGGCCCCGGGGATATTACGCGGCAGCACTTATCGACGAATGTGGTCTTAAAGGCTTTTCGGTGGGCGGCGCCCGGGTAAGCACAAAGCATGCCGGCTTTATAGTAAACACCGGTAATGCCAGTTGCGCCGACATCGTTGCCTTGGCAGATGCGGTGCGGAAAACAGTGATGGAGAAAAAGGGTGTACAGCTGGAAAAAGAAATGATAATTGTAAAATAGTTTTCCGGCAATGGCAGGAGGATGTGAAAAATGGAATACAGGTTTGTTATAATTACAGGCATGTCCGGGGCAGGTAAAAGCGTTGCGGCAAAAGCTCTGGAAGATGTGGGGTTTTTCTGTATAGACAATATGCCCACATCCCTGATATTGAAACTGCTGGAGCTGAAAGAGGACTTTTTCTCCCATAACAAAAACATAGCCTGTGTTGTGGATATACGAAACGGCGAGGATTTTTCGCGGTTGCTGGACAGCATACGGCCGCTGCACAGCTCCGGGGCAGGAAAGATAGTTTTTCTGGATAGCCAGGACAAGGTACTGCTGGACAGATACAAAGAAACCAGAAGAAAGCACCCGGTAATGCTGAAAAAGGATATATCACTGGAACACGCTGTCAGGTATGAAAGACAGGTGCTGGCTCCTCTTTACGACCGGGCGGACTATATAATCGATACATCTCTGCTGTCCACCTCACAGCTGAAAGACCGTATACTCAGCTATCTTATAAGCGATAAAAAACAGACGATGACAATAGATGTTGTGTCTTTTGGTTTCAAGTTCGGCGTTCCGTCAGATGTGGACCTGCTGTTTGATGTAAGGTGCCTGAAAAACCCATTTTATGTCAAGGAACTCAGGCCGCTGACCGGTAATGATGATGCTGTAAGAGAGTTTGTATTTTCTCAGGAGAGCGCCAGCCGGCTGTTTGAAAGGCAGGCCAGCCTGATAGATTTTTCATTGCCGCTGTACATACGGGAGGGCAAAAGCCACCTTACAATAGGTTATGGCTGTACAGGCGGAAAGCACCGTTCGGTAGCTTTTGCGGCAGCACTGTACTCACATATAAAAGAGCAGGGATATGCTGTCAGTGTACATCACAGAGATATAACCAGAGGTAAATCTTAAATGGATCTGACTTTTTCAAAAACCAGTCGAACAGAAGCGCTGGACAATTTTAAATTTTCCAGGAATGACTGCTGCAACATCAGTTTCCTGAAAGGGTATTTTTACCGCTTTACCGCAGACGATCATAAAAAAGGCCTTACAGTAAGGCCGGATATACAAAAGTCTGCCAAGGTGATAAAAAAACTTTTGTCACGCTATGATATAAACTCGTATGTGGTAGAAACAGAGGCAGAAGGTAAAAAACAGGTCACAAAGCTTTATATAACTGACGAAAACGATGTGCAAAGGTTATTTGCTTTACAAGGAGAAACATTCAGATGTGACGGCTGCACAGCCGCATTCCTTACAGGGGTATTTGTTTCTGACGGTATCCTGGTAAGCCCTGAAAAGGAGTATCACCTGGAATTTACATATAAAAATGAAAATCTGGCAGCCGGGCTTCTCAAAGAGCTGAAAACCGCCGGGTTTGATTTCAAAATGACCCAGAGAAGGGGCAATTTTGTTTTATACACCAAAAACAGCGAAGTTATAGAAGAATTTCTGGTCACTGTGGGTGCCCAGAGCGCCTGCCTGGAACTTATGGGCGGCAAAGTGATAAAGGACATACGCAACCGTATGAACCGCATAACCAACTGTGACGCGGCCAATATCGCCAAAACGATAAAAGCCGGACAAAAATATATAAAAGCCATCAACAAACTGATAGAAACAGAGTTGTTGTATGACCTGCCGGAAGATATGCAGGAGCTGGCCCAGCTGAAATTGGAAAACCCGGATCTTTCCCTTGAACAATTGGGAAAGATATGTACCGAGCCGCTGACTAAATCTTCCGTCAACAGAAGATTGCAGAAACTGTGCGCCATTGCACAGATAGAGGAGTAGAATGACCAAAGATTTTGTACATCTGCACCTGCATACCGAATACAGCCTGCTGGATGGTGCGTGCAGAATAGACAGGCTTATGCAGCATGTAAAAGACATGGGACAAAGCGCCGTGGCAATCACAGACCACGGCGTCATGTACGGTTGCGTGGATTTTTACAAGGCTGCAAAAAAAGCCGGTATAAAGCCGATTATCGGCTGTGAGGTTTATGTGGCTTCCAGGGGCCGCAAGGACAAGGTTCACCGCATAGATGGTTACTACCATCTTGTTTTGCTGGTAAAAAACCGGACAGGCTACCAAAATCTTATAAAGCTGGTTACCTTGGCTTCATCAGAGGGTTTTTACACCAAGCCCAGGATAGACCACGAACTGCTGAAAGAATACCACGAAGGGCTTATATGCCTGTCGGCCTGCCTTGCGGGAGAAATTCCCAGGGCGCTTCTGGCCGGTGATACCGAGAGAGCCGAAAACACGGCGATGTTTTATAAAGACCTGTTCGGCGAGGATTACTATATAGAAATACAGAACCATGGTATAGAAGATCAGCAGAAGGTGCTTCCTCAGCTGATACAGCTTGCCAGCAAACTGGACATTCCGCTGGTTGCCACCAACGACTGTCATTATATCAACAAAGCTGACTCCAAAATGCAGTACGCACTGATATGTGTGCAGACCAACAAAAGGCTTTCCGACCCGGATACCCTGGAATTTGAAACAGACGAATTTTATGTAAAAAGTACCGAAGAGATGTACGATTTGTTTTCGTACATTCCGTCGGCGTGCGAAAATACAGTAAAGATAGCGGAAAAGTGCAATTTTGACTATGAATTCGGGCATACAAAACTGCCGAAATACGAGTCGCCTGACGGCACACCCAATCAGCAGTTTTTTGAAAAACTGTGCCGTGACGGTTTGAAAAAAAGGTATCCGGTCATAACCAAAGAGATGACTGACAGGCTGGAATATGAAATAAGCATAATCACAAAAATGGGTTTTGTGGACTATTACCTTATAGTCTACGATTTTATAAACTATGCCAAAAGCCACGATATTCCGGTAGGTCCCGGACGCGGCAGCGGTGCGGCCAGCCTGTGCGCTTATTGCTGCGGTATAACCAATATAGAGCCGCTGAAATACAACCTGATTTTTGAGAGGTTTCTCAATCCGGAACGCGTCAGCATGCCGGACTTTGATATAGATTTCTGCTTTGAAAAAAGACAGAAGGTGATAGATTATGTTACCGAAAAATACGGTTCTGACCATGTGTGCCAGATAATTACCTTCGGCACACTGGCTGCCAGAGGTGCCATAAGGGATATAGGCAGGGTGCTGGATATGCCTTACGGCGCGGTGGACAAGATAGCCAAGCTGGTGCCCAACGAACCCAAGATGACTATTGAAAAAGCGCTGAAAATATCTGCTGAACTGAAATCCATGTATGACAGTGACAGCGCCGTAAAAGAGCTTATAGACCTGGCAGTAAAGGTTGAAGGTATGCCGCGCAACGCCTCCACCCATGCGGCCGGCGTGGTTATCACAGACAGGCCGGTTGTGGAATATATACCTTTGCAAAGCAACGACGGCCAGATGGTCACACAGTTCCCCATGACCACGATAGAAGAACTGGGGCTTCTGAAAATGGACTTTCTTGGCCTGAGGACTTTGACGGTTATAGACAACTGTGAAAAAATGATACAGAAATATAATCCGTCTTTCAGGGCAGACAGCATTCCCACAGATGACGCAGAAACATTCAAACTGCTGGAAGAAGGGGATACGGTGGGCGTGTTCCAGTTTGAATCGGGAGGCATGAAAAATGTCCTGGTCAACCTGAAACCGGTGGACCTGGAAGACCTTATCGCTGTTATATCACTTTACCGTCCGGGTCCGATGGACTCCATCCCCACATTTATACAAAACAGGCACCATCCGCAGATGATAAAGTATAAGCATCCGCTGCTGGAAAATATACTGAAAGTCACCAATGGGTGTATTGTTTATCAGGAACAGGTAATGCAGATATGCCGTGAACTGGCTGGGTACAGCTATGGCCAGGCCGACCTGGTACGCAGGGCTATGGCAAAGAAAAAAGCCGATGTCATGGCCAATGAAAGGGAGCATTTTATACAGGGATGTGCGAAAAACGGCGTCAGCCGGGAAATAGCTAACGACATTTTTGAAGAGATGTCCAGCTTTGCTTCCTATGCCTTCAACAAGCCCCATGCCGCCGCATATGCTTATGTGGCATATCAGACAGCTTATCTCAAAGCGCATTATCCAAAGGAATTCTGGGCCGCCATGCTGACAAGCATATTTGAAAACAGCGCCAAAATTCTGGAATACACACAGGAGTGCAGCAGACTGAGTATCAGCATACTGCCACCGGATATAAATAAAGGTTATTCCGGTTTTGTGGTGGAAGGCGAAGGTCTGCGCTATGGGATGGCAGCCATAAAAAATGTGGGAAAAACATTTGTTGATGCCATGGTTGCAGAAAGGGAGCGCGGCGGAGAATTTTCCGGAATATTCGATTTCTGCCGCAGAATGTCTGACAAAGGTTTTAACCGCCGTGCCCTGGAAAGCCTGGTAAAGGTAGGTGCATTTGATCGATTCGGAATAAACCGCCGCAGGCTGTTTATAAATATAGATTATATACTGAACAGCATAAACAACGAACAGAAAAGCAAGCTCAGCGGACAGCTGGACTTGTTTGATGTGCCGGAATATGTACAGGACAGCGGCGTCAGGATAAAGGATGAGGACAATTTTCCCCGGGCAGAAGACTACACTTACGCAGAAAAGCTGAATCTGGAAAAAAGCCTGGCCGGCATATACCTTTCCGGTCATCCATTGCAGGAAAATATTGAATATGTAAAAAATATATCCACCTGCAACATTTCTCAATTGACGGCAGAGGACAATGAGGTATACGATAATACTAAACAGACAATTGTGGCCATAGTGTCAAAATATCGCCACCACACCACCAAAAAGAACGAGCTGATGGGCTTTATAACTATTGAAGACCTTACCGGAACAATAGATATGATAGTTTTCCCCAATGTGTTCAAAAACACCACAGCAGCTTTGGTGGACAACGCTGTAATAATAGTCAGCGGTACAGTGTCCCTTAAAGACGAAGAGGCAACCATAATAGCCGACCGTATATATGCGGTGGAAAGCGAAGAGGCAAGGCACATGCTGGCACTGGCCAAAGACCCTAAATACGGAATGTATATAAAAGTACCTTCCCAAAATGACATTATTTTCCGCAAATCATGCAGTATTTTATCCAATTACCACGGTAACATACCGGTTTATTTCTATTTTCAGGATACAAAGGCTTATGTAAAAGCTCCCGAAAAGTTCTGGATGAGAGAAAGTGTGACCGGTCTGGATGAATTAAAAGCCGTGGCAGGCAATAATAATGTAGTATTCAGAAAATGAGGTGATCATATGTCAGAAATAAAGACTGTGGGCGTACTTACCAGCGGAGGTGACGCACCGGGTATGAATCCTGCCATAAGGGCAGTTGTCCGCCGGGCAATTTACCACGGTATGGCGGTAAAGGGGATAAAGCGCGGTTACAGCGGACTTATTGAAGACGATATAGTTGATATGAATTTAAGAAGCGTGTCCGAGATTATTCACCGCGGCGGAACGATTCTGTACACTGCGCGCTCCAAAGAGTTTATGACAGAGGAAGGCTTGAACAAGGCAGTTGAAACCTGCAAAAGACATGGAATTGACGCGCTGATAGTAATCGGCGGTGACGGTTCATTCCGCGGGTGCCGGGCTTTGGCTGCAAAAGGTGTGAAATGTATCGGAATTCCCGGCACCATAGATAATGATATCGCTTGCAGTGACTATACCATAGGCTATGACACAGCGCTGAATACTGCAATGGAAATGATAGACAAACTGCGCGATACCACACAGAGCCATGAAAGGTGCAGCGTTGTGGAGGTTATGGGCAGACATTCTGGGTATCTGGCTATCAATACGGGTATAGCAACGGGCGCGTTGTGCATCCTGATACCGGAGAAAAGCTTCAATGTTGAAAGGGATATTCTGTCCCGCATGCGTGAAACCCAGGCCCAGGGCAAAAAGAATTTCCTGATACTGGTGGCAGAAGGCGTTGGTCAGGTGTTTAAAATTGCCGAGGAAATACAAAGCAAAACCGGCATAGAGACCAGGGCCACGGTGCTGGGGCATGTGCAGAGGGGCGGTTCGCCCAGCCTGCGCGACAGGGTTATGGCTTCTCAGATGGCAGTAAAAGCCATAGAACTTTTGGCCAATGACAAGTACAACCGAATTATCGGTATGAAGTATGACAGGATAGTGGATTTTGACATTGAGGATGCCCTTTCCATGGAAAAAGAGCTGGACCCGCACCTTATAGAAGTGGCAAAAGTTATATCAATATAAAAACAACCCGCCGTAAGGCGGGTTGTTTTTGTTCACTGCATATATGTATGTGAATATATTGATATAAGGTGATTTTATGTTAAGCAAAAAATACAAAAAAGACAAACAGGGAAGCCTGACCTTTAAATTTGCGGCTTTTTTTCTGGCGCTTTTTACAGCAGGTTTTATTTTTGTGGATATAAGACTGCGCCCGCTGGTGACAGAAACTGCCAGCTACAAGCTGAAAAGCCTTATAACTGCCGCCGCCAACGAGGCCATAATTGAAGAGATGGGAAAGACAGAAATAACATACGGAGACCTGATAAATTTGCAGATTGATGAAAACGGCCAGGTTTCAATACTGACATATAATTCTCTGGAAGTAAACCGTCTGAAATCCAAAATTACATCTTCTGTTATGGAAAAGGTCGCGCGGATGGGGCAGACGGATATTTATATACCGATTTTCAACATCACAAATATAGATTTTTTGCACAACAAGGGCCCCAGGCTGCGTTTCAGGATAACACCGTCGGTCTATGTGGAAACGGATATAGAAAGCAGTTTTGAAAACACCGGTATAAACCAGGTAAATCATCAGATTTTTATTGTGCTGAAAATAACATCTTCCGCCCTTATACCAAACTATACAACCACTACGCAGGTGCAGACAAAAGTGTGCGTTGCCCAGACGGTTATCATAGGAAAAGTGCCCAATAATATATCGGACAATATGCAATATTTTGATTGAATATTGTTGTAAATCAGGGCAAAATTTGTTATAATATTTTTTCGAGGTGACGAAGATGGATATTGAACAGGCAAAAAAAGAACTGGAACAATTAAAGAAAACCGTCGCTTATCACTCATATCTTTATTACCAGGAAAACAGAACGGAAATAAGCGATTATGAGTATGATATGCTTAATAACCGCATAAAAGAGATAGAAAAGGAATTTCCGCAGCTTATAACGGAAGATTCTCCTACACAACAGGTGCAGGGTATGGCTTCCTCTTCTTTTGAAAAGGTTGCTCACACAGTGAAAATGGAAAGTCTGCTGGACGCTTTTTCTTACCGGGAACTGGAAGACTTCGACAGAAGGGTAAGGGAAGCTGTTGACAATCCTATGTATGTTGTAGAGGCTAAGATAGACGGCCTTTCCATGAGCCTGGAATATGAAAACGGCAGGTTCGTCCGCGGCTCCACCAGGGGCGACGGCCTTGTGGGTGAGGATGTCACCCGGAACCTGGCCACGATAAAAAGTATACCCAAAACAATAAAAAACGCTCCCCGCTTTCTGGAAGTAAGGGGAGAGGTATATATGCCCAAAGAGGTTTTTCTGCGCCTGGTGCGGCAGCAGGAAAACGAAGGCAAACAGCCCTTAAAAAACCCCAGAAATGCTGCGGCCGGCTCTGTAAGGCAAAAGGACAGCCGGATAACCAGAGAAAGGAACCTGGATATATTTATATTCAATTTGCAGCAGATAAGCGATGATGTGCTCGTGACCGGTCACAAACAGTCACTGGATCTGCTGAAAAGCTACGGTTTCAATGTTTCTCCAAGGTATAGTATATTTGACAATATACAGGACGCCATAAAAGAGGTGGAAAATATAGGCCGGCTGCGCGGAAAGTTTTCTTTCGAGATAGACGGCGCGGTAATAAAAGTGGACAGCTTTGCCCAGCGCAGTGTAATGGGCAGCACCAACAAATATCCCAGATGGGCGATAGCTTACAAATACCCGCCGGAAGAAAAAGAAACGGTGCTGAAAGACATTGAAGTTTCCGTGGGCCGTACCGGTGTGCTTACCCCCACTGCGGTGTTTGATACTGTTCAGCTGGCCGGCACCAGTGTTTCCAGGGCGGTTTTGCATAATCAGGATTTTATCAACGAAAAGAATATAAACATCGGGGATAAAATTGTCGTGCGCAAAGCCGGAGATATAATACCGGAAGTGGTGCGCCTGGCGCAGAAAAACTCCGAGGGTGCGTTTCAGATACCGCTGGTCTGCCCTTCATGCGGACGGACGGTCGAGAAAACTGACGAAAGTGCACTGAGATGTATAAACCCGGACTGCCCGCGGCAGACAGTGAGAAATCTCATTCATTTTGCTTCCAGAAATGCCATGAATATCGAGGGCATGGGTGAAGCGGTGGTTGTACAGCTGGCAGATAAAAAACTGATAAGAGATGTGGCGGATATATATTATCTGACTATGGAAGATTTGCTGACGCTGGACGGTTTCAAGCAGAAATCCGCACAGAACCTTATGGATGCCATTGAAAACAGCAAAAAGAACAACTTGGACAAGCTGGTTTTTGCCTTTGGCATAAGAAATGTGGGCGAAAAGGCCGCCAGTCTGCTGTGCGAAGAATTTAAAACCATAGAAAACTTGATAAATGCCGATGTAACAGATATAATTAAAATTGACGGTTTCGGTGACATTGTGGCCCAAAGTGTCGTGGATTATTTCAGAAGCGAAAATGTGCTGGAAATAGTCCGTCGCTTGCAGGAAAAAGGTGTGAATATGGTTTACACTTCAACTGTTGAAAGCGATGTGCTGAAAGGCAAGACAATAGTGGTTACCGGAACTTTGCCCAGTCTGTCCAGGGACGAGGCGGAAAAGCTGATAACCGACAACGGCGGCAAGGCCGCTTCCTCTGTGTCGAAAAAGACCAGCTTTGTTCTGGCGGGCGAAAAGGCAGGCAGTAAGCTGGAAAAAGCCAACCGGCTGGGTATTCCTGTCATCAGTCAGGAACAGTTTTTGAAAATGATAAATAAAAATTAAGGAGATAAATATGGAAATTGATATCAAGCATATTGCAAAACTTGCAAGGCTTTCTATCCCCGAAGAAAAAGTGGAAAAATTCCAGAAGGAGATGGAAGGTATAATAGAAATGGTGGAAAATCTGCCTGACCTTAATACCGAAGGCGCACTGGTTGACCCCAGCGATACAATGCAGCTGAGAAAAGACGAGGTTCAGCCGTCCTTCCCCAGAGATGAGATGCTGAAAAACGCCCCCAATACTGCTGCCGGATGCATAGTAATTCCAAGAGTTGTTGATTAAGAAGGAGAAAAGAGAATGGAAAAATTGTACAGTTTATCTGCTGCACAGATGAAAGACCTTCTTAACAAAAAAGAAGTTACATCTGTGGAAATAACAAAATCCGTAATAGACAGAATAGAAAAAACAGACAAAGAGATACAGGCATATATTTCTTACAACTTTGACGAAGCCCTGAAACAGGCTGCCGCCGTTGACGAAAAGATAGCCAAAGGCGAAAAGCTGGCTGACATGGCCGGTATACCGGTAGCCGTAAAGGACAATATGTGCACCAAGAATCTGCGCACTACCTGTGCTTCCAAAATGCTGGGCAACTTTGTTCCGCCTTACAACGCAACAGTTGTGGAAAAACTGCTGGACGAGGGCGCAGTTATCATAGGCAAAACCACCATGGACGAATTCGCAATGGGTTCTTCCGGTGAAAACAGCGCCTTCCAGGTAGCCAGAAACCCGTGGGACACATCCCGTGTTCCCGGCGGTTCATCCTCCGG
>CASFSP010000009.1 GCA_949297385.1 uncultured Oscillospiraceae bacterium | reverse complement strand
GCACATCTGCGCTGCACATATCCCTTATTGATGCAGGTATAGGCCCCGGTGACGAGGTAATAGCCGCATCCCTGACATTTATCGCCGCGGTCAATCCGATACGCTTCTGCGGTGCAGAGCCGGTGTTTGTGGACTGCGATAAGTATTTCTGCATGGATCCTGACAGCGTACAGTATTTTATCGACAATTACTGTGAAATGCAGGGTGACAAACTGATAAACAAAACCACGGGCGCCCATGTAAAAGCCATGATACCGGTACATGTATTCGGCAATATGGCCAATATGGAAAGACTGATGGACATTGCCGAAAAATATAACCTTATAGTTGTGGAAGACGCTACCGAAAGCGTCGGTACATTTGTGACAGAAGGCCGCTATAAAGGCAAACACCTGGGCACAATAGGTCATTACGGAGCCCTGTCTTTCAACGGAAACAAAGTTATGACCACCGGCGGCGGCGGTATGGCTATATGTCACGATAAGACTGTACAGCACCATATGGCAATACTTACAGAAGAAGCCCAGGACATGAGCAAAAAAGAAGATAACCTGCTGTTCATTCACACAGAGGTGGGTTACAACTACCGAATGAACAACATAGCGGCAGCTTTGGGCCTGGCTCAGCTGGAAAGCCTGGAAAAGTTTGTTAAAACCAAAAATGAAAACTACCGGCTGTACTGCCAGTGCCTCAACGGCAAAAACGGCCTGCGCCTGATACCCTATACACCCGGCATCCGTTCCAGCATGTGGTTTTACAGCCTGTACCTGGAAGACTGCAAAATCAGCCGTAATGAACTGATGGAAAAACTGGCCGAAAGAAAGATACAGTCCCGTCCTATATGGCTGCTCAACCCGGATCAGGCTCCGTACAAAAACAGCCTGTGTATGCCGTTGCCCAACGCCAGAAACTATGTTGACAAGATTGTAAACATTCCCTGCTCCTCCAACCTGACAGCAGAAGATGTAAAGATTGTCTGCGACGAAATTCTGGATTTGACAAAATAATTTGATTTTGCGGGGGAGCCCATATGCTTATAGATGATTTGATTATCAGCGGTGACATAACCGTTCTGGACGCCATGGCCAAACTGAACGAAAAAGGCAAAAGGATTTTGTTCATCGCACCGGATTTTAAAATTCAGGCAGTGCTGACAGACGGCGATGTGCGCAGGCATATTCTTCACGGCGGCCGGCTGGATGCCCCGGTAAAGGATATGGCCAACTACAACTTTATATCGCTGCCCGTAAGCCGGAAAAGCCAGGCCAACGCATGCATGGTGAAAAACTCCATTTCCGCCGTGCCGATTGTGGACAGTTCCGGCAGGATTGTGGATGTGGCATTTTTTGATGAAAGCAGTATAATGTCCAAAAAAGAACTGGATATTCCGGTGGTTATAATGGCAGGCGGTCTGGGTACCAGGCTGTATCCCTACACCAAAATACTGCCCAAAGCCCTTATTCCTGTTGGGGAGAAACCCATTGTGGAGCATATCATTGACAGGTTCAAAAATTTTGGCTGCTGTGATTTCAAAATGATTGTAAACCACAAGAAAAACATGATAAAGGCTTATTTCGGCGAACAGTGCAAAAAGGATTATACCGTCAGCTTTGCCGACGAGGAGATATTCCTGGGCACCGGCGGCGGATTGTCCCTGCTCAAAGGCCAGATAAATACTCCTTTTTTCCTGACCAACTGTGATGTGCTGATAGAGGCTGATTACAACGATATATACAAATTCCACACCAAAAACAAAAACTTCATAACAGTGGTATGCGCCCTTAAACATGTGACAATACCCTATGGTGTGTTTTCCATGAAGGAGGACGGAGAGATAGACAAAGTGGTGGAAAAACCGACCATGAACTTTCTCACCAACACCGGTATGTACCTGGTGGACAAAAGAGTTATTGACGAACTGGAAGAAAACAAGGCTGTTTCATTCCCGGAAATAATGGAAAGTTATCGCCAGAAAGGTTTCAAGGTGGGTGTATACCCTGTCAGTGAGGACAGCTGGATGGATATGGGACAGTTGGAAGAGCTGGAAGCAATGCGTCGAAAACTGGAAAATCAATAGAACAAAACCGCCGCAGGGCGGTTTTTATTTTGTACAAGTTGTCTTTACCTCTTTTTATTATATAAAAAATATGTTAAAATATAGTCAACTATGATTTTTCAACACAAGGAGAAATAATATGTCAGTTTTGATAATAGCCGAAGCAGGTGTAAACCACAACGGCTCCTTTGAACTTGCCAAAAAGATGGCGGATGTGGCCAAGGCCGCAGGCGCTGATATAGTAAAATATCAGACTGCTGTGCCGGAACTGGTTATCAGCCGTTTCGCACCCAAGGCAGAATATCAGAAAGAGTCCACCGGCGAGGCGGAAAGCCAGCTGGAAATGGTGAAAAAAATTCATTTCGGCTTTGCCGAGCACCGGAAACTGAAAGAATACTGCGACAGCATAGGCATAAAATATCTGTCCACCCCCTTTGATATGGACTCCATAGATTTTCTTGCCGGTATGGACATGCCCGTGTGGAAAATTCCTTCCGGCGAAGTGACCAACCTGCCTTACCTGGAAAAGGTTGCCAAATTAAAAAAACCGATAATCATGTCCACCGGTATGTGTGAAATACCGGAGATAAAGGCGGCTTTGGATGTGCTGTATTCCAACGGTGCAGAAGATGTGACCATACTCCACTGCAACACCGAATACCCCACTCCGCTGAAAGATGCCAATGTAAAAGCCATGCTGGACATACAGAAAAACTTTGGCACAAAGGTGGGCTATTCCGACCATACCCTGGGTCTGGAAGCGCCTTTGGCAGCGGTTGCCCTGGGCGCCACAGTGGTGGAAAAACATTTTACTTTGGACAAAAATATGGAAGGCCCGGACCATGCCGCTTCCATGAGCCCCGAAGAGCTGACTGCGCTGGTAAAAGCTATAAGAAATACAGAGCTGGCTTTGGGCGACGGCGTAAAGAAAGTTACAGAAAGCGAAGCCAAAAACAAGGATGTGGCACGCAAGAGCATTGTGGCCAAAGTTCCGATAAAAGCCGGTGAAGTGTTCACCATAGACAATATAACCGTAAAACGCCCGGGCAATGGAATCAGCCCCATGCGCTGGTATGAAGTGCTGGGGCAGAGCGCCAAGAGAGATTTCTCCCTGGACGAGCTTATCGAACTGTAAAAATTTATGAGAAAAATAATGATTGTCACATCCACCAGGGCGGACTGGGGGCTTCTTCGCCCCGTCGCCCGGCGGATACAGAATACCGATGGCCTTTCCTTGTTTTTGGCAGTCACCGGCACCCATCTGCTGGCGGATTTCGGCGCCACAGTGTCAGAGATAAAGGCCGATGGCTTTGAACCCGGAGCGGAAATTGATATAATGAAATTCGGCTTTGATCAGGTGGGGACAGCCAGGACAATAGCATACACAATAGAAAAATTCACCGAACTTCTGAACAGTGTCAGGCCGGATATACTGCTTTTGCTGGGGGACAGGTACGAAATTTTTGCCGTAGCCACTGCCGCCAGCGCCCTTTCGGTACCTATTGCCCATATTTCCGGCGGCGATGTGACCACCGGCGCCAAGGACGATTTTTACCGCCACTGCATAAGCAAAATGGCGGCGGTGCATTTTCCTTCCTGCGCCGACAGTGCTCAAAGGCTGATACAGCTGGGAGAAGAGCCGGACAGGGTGTTTAATGTGGGCGGCCTGGGCGATGAAAATATCAAAAATGTTCAGCTGATGCCTTTAAAACGGCTGGAAGAAAGTCTGGAATTTAAAAATCTTGTCCCCTTTGCCCTGATAACCTATCACCCGGAAACCCAAAAGGACGAAAGCCCGCGGCAGGATATGGAAAACCTGTTCAGCGCACTGGACAAAACAGATCTTAACTTGGTTTTTACCAAATCCAATGCCGACGCCGGCGGCCGGCTGATAAACCGCATGGTGGACGAATACTGCGCCAAAAACAGCCACAGGGCCAAAGCTTTTTATTCCCTGGGGCTTAAAAGGTATCTGTCAGCAATGAAATATACCCGGGTGGTCATAGGCAACTCTTCTTCCGGAGTTGTGGAAACACCGGCTTTCGGCACCCCTACCGTCAATATAGGCGACAGGCAGAAAGGCCGTTTTATCGCCGAAAATGTTATATGCACCACCGCACGGCGGCAGGATATTTTGGACGGAATACAAAAAGCCTTGTCCGAACAGTTCAGACAGCGGTGCAAAAATGTCACCAACCCCTATGACGCAGGGGTTAAAACCAGCGAAAAAATAGCGGAAATTTTAAGGGATTTTCCCCGGGAAAAATTACAGCGGGGCAAAGTCTTCCATGATATAAAAGGAGAATAAACTATGAAAGCACTTATTGTTGGCCTGGGTTCCATGGGCAAAAGACGCATACGCCTGCTGAAAGGTATCGACCCGTCAGCACAGATTATCGGCGTTGACACCAACCCCGAACGCCGCCGGCAGGTGGAGGAAATGGGATATAATGTTTATGACAGCATAGCACGGGCGGCGGCGGAAAAGCCGGATGTGGCCTTTGTGTGCACAGCGCCTCTGTCACACTATGCCATAATCAAGGAACTGCTGGAAAACAAAATAAACACCTTTACCGAACTCAACCTGGTAAAAGACGGCTATGAAGAACTGATGAACATGGCCAAAGAAAGCGGCACAGTGCTGTTTTTGTCCAGCACAATGCTGTACCGCGGCGAAATCAATTTTATAATGGACAGCGTCAAAAAATTTGACGGCCCGGTAAGCTATATTTACCATATCGGTCAGTACCTGCCCGACTGGCACCCGTGGGAAAGCTACAAAAACTTTTTTGTGGGCAACAAAAGAACCAACGGCTGCCGCGAAATTTTCGGTATAGAACTGCCCTGGCTGATTGAAACCTTCGGCAGGATAAAAGATGTACATGCTGTCAGCGCCAAACTGACAAACCTGGAAATCGACTTCCCTGACAGATACTTTATCACCCTGACCCACGAAGACGGAACCCGGGGCGTGCTGGCTGTGGACATAGTATGTCCCAAAGCGGTAAGAAACCTGGAAGTGTTCGGCGAAGGCCTGCACCTGTTCTGGGAGGGCAACCCCAAAGCGCTGTACGCCTTTAACAACGAAACCAAAGAAAAAGAATTTATCAACACCTACGAAACATTTGAGCATGACAGCCGCTATTCCGACAATATAGTGGAAAACGCCTATGTGGATGAAATGCAGAATTTTCTGGGTGTTGTGGCAGGCACACAGCAGCCGAAATATTCCTTTGAAAAAGATCTGTACACCATATCCGTAATGGATAAGATAGAGGGGATAGAATAATGAAAGTTTTGTTTGTAGGCATAGGAAGCATAGGTACAAGACATCTGAAAAATCTGCATTCAGTGGCCGGAGAAAGAAATATACCGCTGGATGTGACCGCATGGCGCAGCAGTGACAGACAGCTGCCGGATGAAACCGCGCGGCTGATTGACAGACAGATAAGCGCGCTGGATGATACCGTTTATGACCTGGCCTTTATCACCAACCCCACCACACTGCACTACGGCGCGCTGGAAAGTCTGAAAGGGAAGGCAAAGTTTTTCTTTATCGAAAAACCCATTTTTGAAGACTGCATATATGACCTTTCACGGCTGGGCCTGGATGAGACCAACGCCTATGTGGCCTGCCCCATGAGATACTGCGGCGCTTATATGAAGCTGAAAGAAGTGCTGAAAGATAAAAAGGCTTTCAGCGTAAGGATTATATGTTCCAGCTATCTTCCCGGCTGGCGTCCCAATATTGACTACCGCAAAAACTATTCCGCCATACGCGCTTTGGGCGGCGGCGTTACCATTGACCTGATACACGAGCTGGACTATATGACCGACCTTTTCGGTTTCCCTCGGGAAAGCTATAACTTCAAAGGCACATATTCCGATTTGGAAATTGACAGCGACGATCTGAGCGTTTACATCGCACGCTATCCGGACAAGCTGTGCGAAGTTCACCTGGACTATTTCGGCAGGCAGTACCGCCGCACCTGCGAAGTGTTTGTTTCCGAAGGCACAATAGAGGCGGAATTCGGCGTCGGCAGTGTGAAAATGCCCGACGGCAGCGTTATCGACTGCGCCGAAGAGGCTAACATGCGTTTTGTGCGCGAGATGAGAAATGTGTTGGACATCATGGACGGCAAGGCCGAAAACATCAACCCACCGGCAAAAGCCAATAAAGTTCTGGCACTGACACTGGGTAAAGAGGTGTAAAAATGAAAAAAGTTCTGATAACCGTCTGCGGCCGTGCCGGCAGCAAAGGTTTTAAAAACAAAAATCTGAAAGTTTTTCTGGATAAGCCCCTGGTTTATTACACACTGGCTTCTGCCGTTTATTTCAAAGAAAACAGCGGCGCCGATGTGGACATATGCCTGAATACCGACAGCGATATCCTGGCCGGCATTGTGGCCGAAAAATATCCGGAGGTGACATACATTCCCCGCCCCCGGGAACTGGCCGGAGATGTGGTGCCCAAAATGGCAGTGTTCCAGCAAAGTCTGCAATACATGGAAGAAAAACTGGGCAAGAAATATGACTATCTGATAGATTTGGATATAACCAGCCCTCTGCGCCAGATAGACGATGTGCTGGGCGCATACAAAATGAAGCTGGACAGGCCGGACGCCGGCCTGGTTTTCTCCGGCTGCCCCAGCAGGCGTAACCCGTATTTCAACATGGTAAAACGGGTGGACGACCATGTGGAAAAGGTTATTGAAAGCCCTTACACCGCCCGTCAGCAGGCGCCGGCCATATATGACCTGAACGCGTCCATATATGTGTTTGAAACAGATTTTCTCAGGGCAAACACCACAGGTATCCTTTGGGAGACAAAATGTCTTTTGTATCCCATGCGTGACACCGCGGTGCTGGACATCGACAGTGAGGAAGATTTCCGGATGATGCAGCTGATAGGCTCTTACCTGTTCGAAAATGTGGAAGGCTTTAAAAAAGTCCGCGATATAATAAGATAAGTACAAATTGTTACGCCCCGGTTTTCCGGGGCGCTTTTTGTCGCAATAGGTCAACTTGTACAAAAAATACCTGCCGGGTAGGTTTATAGAATAATTAAAATGCCGAATAATATAAATATTTTATTTAAAATTGATTTTTTATTAAAAATATGATATAATTATACTTAATAAATAACAGAAAGGAAGATAGTAATGTACAATGTTGGCGATGTGGTTTTTTATTCTTCTACCGGAGTCTGTTCGGTGGAAAAAGTCGGTGTTCCGGACATAGGCGGCCTGCCCGACAATGTGGATTACTATACCCTCAGGCCGGTGTCACAAAATCACAAAGAGGCAATATATGTGCCTGTAAACACCTGCGCAAAAATGCGCCCGGTGATTTCCCGGCGGCAGGCACGCCGGTATATACAGCAGGTGGAAAACATGAAACCTGTTTACCCTGCCACCCGCAATCCAAAGGCTGTTTCAGATTTTTACAATGGGCTTATCAGCACATATAAATGCGAGGACCTGCTGCAGGTTATTGTCAGCCTTACCTGTAAGCGTAGAGAATGTGCTGCAAAAAACAAGCACCTCAACCGGACCCAGAGCACTTTTTTGAAAAGGGCCCAGGAGATGGTGTACGGTGAGCTTTCTTATGCACTGAATATCAGCCGGCGGGAAGTTCAGGATACAGTGGAAAGCAAAATAGCCAGCTGACATATATGACGGACGCCCTGAAACGGCGGCCGTTTGTTTTTTATCAGAAAACATTATTATGTTGCAAAAGACGGTGTTTAGTGATACTATGTAACTATAAAAAAGCAAAGGAGATATTACAATGATTAACAGACAACTGGTCAAAAAACTGGCACAGCAGCTGAAAGATGACGGCGTCAGCGCGCTTATGGTTGCACCCAGCGCCGATATGGTGTTTTTGGTGGGGCACAAACCATACCTTTGCGAGCGTTTTCAGGCTATGGTGGTGACAGATGACGAAAAGTGCTTTTATATATGCAATATGCTGACCGAGGACGAAGCCGCTGATTTTATGGACGGCGAAAAGGTGTACTCCTGGTTTGACTGTGACGATTTCACCGTTACAGTAAAGAAAGCTTTTGAAGAAAACGGTCTGTTGGGTAAAAAAATTGCGGTAAACAGCGCAGTGAGGGCATTCAACCTGGTAAGAATGATGGAAAATATAGACTTTACCCCGGTAAACGGCAAAGACTACCTGGAACTGACCAGAATAATCAAAACTCCCGAAGAGCTGGAAAATCTGAGAAAGTCCTCTTTGGTTGTGGACAAGGTTTATGAAGATATCATCAAATTTATTCGTCCGGGCCTGACAGAACGCGATGTCAAAAATGAAATTGCCCGTCTGTGCAAAGTTTACGGCGGCGACGATTGCAGCGGCGGTATAGTTGCGATAAACGCCAATGCGGCTATGCCCCATTATTTCGGTGACAGCGCAGTGATAGGCGAACATGCGGTGGTGGAAATGGACTTTGGCTGTACTGTGGGCGGCATGTACAGCGACATTACCAGAACAGTGTTTGTGGGCAAAGCTACCGAAAGGGAAAAATATCTGTATAACCTGGTATTGCAGGCCAACCTGGCCGGTGAAGCCGCGGCGGTAAACGGCGCCTACATACCCGATGTGGACGCGGCCGCAAGAAAGGTTATAGAAGATGCCGGATATGGCAGAAACTTCAATCACCGTCTTGGCCACGGTATCGGCTACGCCGGACACGAAGCCCCTTATATCCATGGTGACTATCATATGCACCTTGCCCCCGGTATGGCTTTCTCCTGCGAGCCGGGTATCTACATCAAAGATGAAATAGGCATACGCATTGAAGATGTGGTTATAATCAATGAAAAAGGCGAAACAGAAGTGCTGAACAAGTGCACCAAAGAACTGATAGAAATCATCTGACAATAAAATAATAAAAGTCAGCCACCGTATATAAGGCGGCTGACTTTTTACATATTACGGAGGCAAAATGCTTGGAGTGAAAAGAGGAGAAGTTTTTCTGTGTCCTCACGACGCAGACTGGGAAATACAGGCTCGAGAAACAGCCCGAAAACTGAAATTGATTCTGGGTGACACTGCCGTGGATATACAGCATGTGGGCAGTACGGCGGTGAGAACCATAAAGGCTAAACCCATAATCGACATAGCGGTGGCGGCAACCGGACTGGATGATGTCTTGGCGCTGAAAAATAAGCTGGAAGAAAGCGGATTTTATTATCGACCGGGCGCCGGCCGGCCCGAACAGCTGTTGTTTGCATGCGGCAGCTTGTATGACGGCAGCGGCGATTTGCAGACTCATTTTATACATATAATGCCGGTCGGAAGTGACCGGTGGAAAAATTATATAGTTTTCAGGGATTGTCTTAACAACACACCGGCGCTGGCAAAAGAGTACGAAAACCTGAAAATTCATCTGGCTGAAAATTTGCCGGCAGACGGCGGAAGACAGGAATATACCGCCGCCAAAGCAGAGTTTATTTACAGTGTGATAAAAAATGCCCGATAAATCATGCAAAAAAACGGAAGGCTTTTAAAGCCTTCCGTTTTTTTGTTACAGATTTTCAATATCGCTTTTTTCTTCGCATTCCGCGGGAGCATCGGCGCATATTTCGCCGCATTCTTCCCGCGGTGCTTCTTCGCAGACATCGCCGCATTCTTCTTCGCACACATCTTCGCCTGCGCTCCGGTCTTCTGCTTTCAGTTTTTCCAGCTGGTCGTTGATCCTGACCACATCTTCATAATACTGTGTCATCAGATCTTCGTTTTCTTCGCCGGTTTTTCTCATAACATAATACAGCGCGCCCAGCTGTCTCTGTGCTTTGGCCAAGTCGTTTTCCAGTGCCAGTATATTCATTTTCCTTTTGCCCATATCCACGGCTTCACCGGCCAGCACCTTGGACTGTTCAAAGGCTTCACCGGCCACTTTTGCGGCCTGATCGGCTATTTTGGCAGAGGCTTCGATAAAATCTTCAAGTATTTTCATAATAATTCTCCTTTTTATATTCAAACCGCACAGCGGTCTTATTTAAAAAATTCACACAGCATGGAATTTTCCGGCAGACTGCTCGCAGGCAAGTAACCTATATTGTCAAACACTTCCATCAGCTGTTTCAGCCTTTCGCCCTCAGGGCTGTTTTCCCGGGCGAAGTTGTCGAACTGCTGCAAAATGGAATGCATTATAAGTATTTCATAGCTGAAAGAGGTGTCCAGCAGCAGGTCAGCGTTGGGCTTGAAAATTTTGATGTATTTGTCCTCGCCCTCGCACACTGCATCCCACATGCTTATAGTTTTTTGCGGTGAGTGGCCGCGGTATTTGTAATCGCGTATCATCCTGCGCAGCAGTCTGATGTCCCTTGTGGGCAGTATTCGCTGCCCTTTGAAGGAATATTCCTCCCTGAGACCGGCGTATATGGTAAAGGTGCCGCTGTCCGGCAGCAGTTCCAGCAATGCCGGATTCAGCGCGTGTATGCCCTCTACTATAATAAAGCCGCCGTCAATTTCTATTTCGGTGTGGTTGTCTGTGCGTGTCTCGCCGGCAAAATCAAAATAGGGAAAAGAGGCCTTGCCGTCTTTCAGCAATTGTGTTATACAGCTTTGAAAAATGTCCAGTTCCAGGGCTGTCACATTTTCATAGTCTTTCTGTCCGTTTTCCAGCCTGGGGTAGTCTTCTTTGTTTTTGAAGAAGTTGTCCAGGGAGATCACCTGTGCGGTGTGCCCCAGGTTTACGATTTTGTCTCGGAGCTTGTGGGCTGTGGTGGTTTTGCCGCTGGCGGAAGGGCCTGTCAGCATCACAACCCTGCGCCCTTCGCTGATAATTTCTTTTGCCGCCGCGTATACGCGGGACTCGTATTCAAACTCGCAATGCCTGATAAAGCTTTGTCCGACCAGACCGGCGGTGTTTATCAGGTTCAAATCAACTAATCTTTTTGGTATCCAAATTGCTGCCATAGGCCGAAAACCTCGTCCTTTCGTTTGATTATAGACGGAAAGTCATTTATATATTCCGTCGGGTATTTGTAATTGTACACCCTTTTTATCCGGTTGCCGCCGCCGACAATTTTGCTTACGCCGCCGGCGCCGCAGGATATTATGGACTGTACTTCCTCCATAATGTATATATTATACAGACTTTCGTGTCCGGGAAGTGAAAACCCTACATTTTCCAGATTTTTTACGGTGGATTTCTGTCTGTACATATAGTATGGCTGATAGCCGCTTTGTGTAAGTATGCTGTTTTTGGCTATCATTTTTTCCACATCGTCGTAGTGATGTTCCTCAGCCTTTATAACCAGGTTAGAAGCGCGCTTCAGCGTGAGGGTGTGTACGGTTATATTTTCCGCACCCAGCCGTATACATCCGCGCAAAGATTTTTCAAACCCTTCCACCGTATCTTCCGGCAGTCCGGCGATAAGGTCCATATTTATACTGTCAAAACCAACCTGTCTGGCCATATCCACACACCTTAAAAAGTCCCGGTGATTGTGGTTGCGGCCTATGGCTTTCAGCACATTGTCAGAGAATGTCTGCGGGTTTATGGAAACACGGCGCGCGCCGTATTCTTTTATTATTTTCAGCTTTTCCATATCGGTGCAGTCCGGCCTGCCGGCTTCCACCGTATATTCTTCCAGGCTGTTTACATCAAAACAGCGGCGCACAGTGTCCATTATCCGGCGCAGCATATCTGCGCTGACAGCGGTGGGGGTGCCTCCGCCTATGTACACTGTTTTCAGTCTCATGCCGTTTTCTGCTGCTTTTTTGGCAGTGTATTCAATTTCCTGGCACAGCCTGTCGGTATAAGGGGCCATCAGCTGCCCGGCCGTCTTGACAGAGGTGGACACAAAAGAGCAATAACTGCATCGGCTGGGGCAAAAGGGTATGGATATATAAAGCGAATAGTCCAGCGGTTTCCGGGACTGTATAACAGGCCGCTGTAAGCGGAAAATATCCCGGCACAGCTTTATTTTTTCGTCGCTGACAAGGTAGTAATTTTTAAACTTATCTATTAATTCCTGTAATACTCCGTTTTGTTTATACAAATTGCGAAACAACCTGACAGGGCGCACCCCGGTGAGTACACCCCAGGGCAGGCCTTTTCCTGTTGATTTCTCATACAGCCTGTATGCGGCAATGCACAAATCCATATCGGGATTTTCGCTTATCTTTACAGGCACAAAGACAGATGTTTTCTCGCCGTCTTTGCACAGACAGACAAAAAATCTGCCGGCGGTTTTTCTTATGTATACAAAGTCTTCCTGCACGCCCCTTGGTCTGCGGTCTGTTTTGACCAGCGTCAGCGGGCGGAAAAACATCCTGCTCAGCTGTTCTATTTCATAGTGGGCATCATAATTTACCAATATAAGCTGCATATAAACTACCTTATGTTTTTAAGATACGGATTGTTCTCTTTTTCCAGGTCCATTGTGGAAAAATGATTGTGTCCGGGCAGCACTTTCAGGTTTTCTTTTACAGCGCCGGACAGCTTTTCAAGGCTTTGCATCAGTGTGTCAAAGTCGCCGCCGCCCAGGTCGGTCCTGCCGACTGTGCCGGCAAACAATGTGTCGCCGGAAAACAGCATATCCTCGCATATAAGGCAGCATCCGCCGGGAGTGTGTCCCGGTGTGGATATCACCTGTATTTTTATCTGTCCGAAGGTCAGCTTTTCGCCGTCTGCCAGCGGCAGGGTGTCAGAAATGCCGAAGAATTCGCTGTCTGCCGCAGAGATGTACACCGGACAGCCAAATTTTTCCCTGCACTGTTCCAGCGTTTCCCTGTGGTCGGCATGGCCGTGGGTCAGCAGTATGGCTTTCAGCTGAACACGGTCGTTGTCCAGTATATCCTGCACCTTGTTTACATCAGCGCTGGCTTCTATCATAACGGCGTTGCCGTCGTTGTCGGTCATAACATAGCAGTTGGTAAAATACGGGGCCTTGCCTGTAAGATGATAGGTTTTCATCAGCTTTTCCTCCACTCGTCAGTGTCTATTATTATGGTAACCGGGCCGTCGTTGGTCAGGTTTATCTGCATATCGGCGCCGAACTGGCCGTGTATAACATTTTTAAACCCGGCGCTGTTCATTTTGTCCAAAAAGTTTTCGTATATCGGTATGGCTGTTTCGGGGCGGGCCGCCTTTACAAAAGACGGACGCCTGCCTTTTTTTGTGTCTGCAAACAGGGTGAACTGGCTGACCACCATACATTCCAGGCCCAGCTGCCGGGCGCACAGGTTCATTTTGCCCTCCCGGTCTTCAAAAATTCTCAGCTGGGCAATTTTGTTCCGCAAAGTTTCGCAGTCTGCGCCGTCGTCGTTTTCTCCCACGCCGAACAGCACCACCAGGCCGGGGCCCATGGTCTGCTTTTTACCGCCGTTTATGGTTATCCAGGCGTCTTTCACCCTTTGTATAACTGCTTTCATAAATTATCCTTTCTCAGCTTCTGGTAACGGAAATAACTGTTTTTGCTTTGTTGAACTTGGCGATGACACTGTTCAGGTGAACTGTGTTGCTGACGCCGATGGTAACGCTCATGGACAGGCGTTTGTCTGGTGTCTGCCTGGCGTTAAGGGCAAAAATCGGCACGCGCATGTTGTTCAGTATTGTGGAAACTTCCGCCAGTGCCATACCGTTGTCCAAAGCTACAATTTCCAGTGAAGCTTTGAAATCTTCCTTGATATTGTCTGCCCAGTAGGCCTTTACCCAGCGGGCCTTGTTTTCCCGGTCAATGTTTTCCGGCTGTGCGTTCACACAGCTCTTCTTGTGTATGGAAACACCGAAGCCCCTGGTTACAAAACCTACAATCTCATCACCGGGCAGCGGAGAACAGCATTTGGCAAATTTGACCAGACAGTTGTCCAGCCCCTCTACAATTACGCCGTTGCTGCTTTTCGGTTTTTTGATCTGGGCGACCACCGGCCGCGGTGCCTGCTCTGCGGCCCGGGCCTCTTTCTGTATTTTTGCATAGGCGTCTTTGGCTTTGAAAATCACCTTTGACATCTGCAAACCGCCATAGCCCAAAGCGGCGTACAGCTCTTCTTTGTTGTTGAATTTCTGCCTTCTGGCCAGATCTTCCACAAACTCGTCATACTCCTCGTCGGGTATGTTTATCATATTGCGGCGCAGTTCTTTTTCCAGCGCGGCTTTACCTTCGGCAATGTTTTCTTCCTTGCGCTCTTTCTTGAACCAGGAGCGTATTTTGCTTTTTGCTTCGCTGGTCACCACAATATTCAGCCAGTCGCGGCTGGGGCCTTTGTCCTGCGGGCCGGTTACGACTTCCACAATTTCACCGGTGGACACCTTGTAATCTATGGAAACCATGCGTCCGTTCACCTTGGCGCCTATCATTCGGTTGCCAACGGCAGAGTGTATCGCATAGGCAAAATCTATTACTGTGGCGCCGGCAGGCAGGTTGATAACATCACCTTTGGGGGTGAAAACATAAATGTCGTCAGGCACCAGGTCGCTTTTTATACCCCGCAGTATTTCCACATCGTCGTCTGCGTCCTGCTGCCTTTCCAGCAGTTGACGCACCCAGGCCAGCTTTTCTTCCATGTTGTCCCGGCCATGTATGCCGCTTTTGTATTTCCAGTGGGCGGCGATACCGTATTCTGCGGTATAGTGCATTTCCCAGGTGCGTATCTGTATTTCAAAAGGCACACCGTCTTTGCCTATAACGCTGGTGTGCAGTGACTGATACATATTTGCCTTGGGGGAAGATATATAATCCTTGAACCTGGACGGAATGGGACGGAAAATATCATGCACCAGCATGAGGGCGTTGTAGCATTCCGCCACGCTGTTGAGTATTATCCTTACTGCGTAAATGTCATATATTTCGCCCCAGTCCCTGTTCTGGATGTACACCTTGCGGTATACGCCGTAAACGCTTTTTACCCTGCCGAAAACAGTAGCGTCTTTCAGGCCGAATTCTTCCAGTCTTTGCTGTACTGTCCTTACTATCGAATCCACAAAAGCCTGGGCTGTTCCGTTGCGGGAAATGGCTGTTTTAACCTCTTCGTATCCCACCGGGTCCAGTATGCGCAGGGATATGTCCTGCAATTCGTCCTTGATGTTACTCATACCCAGACGGTGGGCTATGGGGGCGTAAATGTCCATTACTTCCAGGGCCTTGTCACGCTGTTTCTGCGGTTTCCAGCCCTGAGCAGTGCGCATGTTGTGCAGACGGTCACACAGCTTGATTATCATAACCCTGATATCCTTGCTCATGGCCAGCAGCATTTTGCGCAGATTTTCTGCCTGCTGTTCTTCCAAAGTAGAAAAGGTTATCTGCCCCAGCTTTGTCACACCGTCAACCAGCAGGGCTATATCCTTGTTGAATTCTTTTTCAATTTCTTCCAGGGACACATCGGTGTCTTCCACCACATCGTGCAGCAGGGCCGCAGCGATACAAGCAGAGTCCATGCCCATTTCGGCCAGTATACCGGCCACTGACACCGGGTGTTCTATATACGGTTCGCCGGTTTTCCTGAACTGTCCTTCGTGGCTTTTTTCTGCCAGGCGGTAGGCTTTGTCTATAAGGGGAAAATCGTAATTTTTGCCGGAATCTTTCAATATCTTTTGCAGTTCATCGTATTTCATTACATGCACCACCTTTGCTATTGCAAGGCAATCAGCACCTTGCTGCTCATCAAATCTTTTTTCTCCTGTACACTGGCGGCGGCAAAATAGTTTGCAGTCGCCGTGCGTTTTATCTCTATAAGGCCCAAATCCTGTAAAACGTCTATGATAACCTGTATCTTTCCGCTGGGAATGGCGGGGAAGGCGGCAAACAGCGGCCTCAAATCTTCGCAGTTTACCTTCTCGGCCCTTATTTTGCGGTATATCCGGGCCACTTCGTCCCTTGTGGGCATCAGCAGGCCTTTCTTTTCCGCTGACAGCGGGAACCTGTTTACAAACAGTCGGTAAACATCATACCGGTCTATCACTTTGTCCGGCATGGCCGCCGGTCTTACCTCTTTCAGCTTCATTGACACCATATCGCTGTCATTTCCGTGGAAAATTGACAGGCTGTAACAGGCATCTATATAATCGCCCGGCTTGTAAGCCAGCTGTGCCGGCGATACGCCGAACATCATTCCGCCCAGCTCTGTCCTGCCGCCTTTCATCTTTATTCGGCAGTGCTTTCCGTCACTGACGGGAATTACTGCCGTCACTAACAGGTTTTCGCTGACAAACAGCGGAGCTGGATTTCCGTTGCCAAAGGGCGCCAGCAGGTCCGCTTGTGCCACCGAACGGGTGTTGATTTCGTCAAAATCCAGCACGCAGTCGGCCACAAGGTCGGCGGTTCTGGACATATCTTCGTTTTCCATGGCAAAGGCGTTTATCCGCCGTCGGAAATCTTCCAGTTTTTCCGGCGACACCGCCGCGCCTGCCGCCAGCTCGTGTCCGCCGAACTGTACAAGATATTCTGCCGTATGGGATAGTGCCGCATGCAGGTTAAATGCAGGTATGCTGCGGCCGCTGCCTTTGTAAATATCGCCGTCCTTGGTGAAAACAATCGCCGGCTTGCCGAAATTTTCCACCAGCTTGGATGCCACTATGCCTATTACGCCGGGATGATAGTTTTCGCCCCGGACAACTATGACCCTGTCTTTGGCAAAATCTTTATTGGATGATATTTCCCGGGTTATCTCGTCGGCTATTTTGTTTTGTGTATCCTGGCGCTTTCTGTTTTCTTCTTCCAGGAAAACGGCCAGCTCCTGCGCCTGCCGCGGGTCTTCACACAGCAGCAGCTCCAGCCGGTTTGCCGCGTCACCCATCCTGCCGGCGGCGTTTATCCTGGGGGCGATGGTATAGGCTATATTTTCGCTGGTAACCGTCTTTCCGGCAATGCCGCTGACAGTCATCAGGCTTTCCAGACCGCATCTGGGCTCGGAATTTATCATTTCCAGGCCGGCTTTTACCATCGTGCGGTTTTCTCCTTCCAGCAGCATAAGGTCTGCAATCGTTCCCACACATACCAGGTCGGAATAATATTCCAGCATCTCATCACATCCGGCGCCTTCCAGCGCGCATACCAGCTTGAACGCCACACCTACGCCGGCCAGGGTTTTGCATGGGCTTTCGTCATCTTTCCTCTGGGGGTCAACCACTGCACAGGCCGCCGGAAGCTGCTCTTTGGGCAGATGGTGGTCTGTAACTACCACATCCAGGCCTATGGAAGCGGCAAAAGCAATCTGCTCGTTGGCGGATATGCCGTTGTCCACTGTTATGACCAGGCTGACTCCTTTGTCTTTCAGCCTTTGCAGAACATCGCTGTTCAGGCCGTAACCTTCCTTTTCGCGGTTGGGCAGTTTGTAAAAAACCTGTGCCCCCACATTTTCCAGGTAGGAAAACAAAACAGCGGTGGCGCACACGCCGTCCACATCATAATCACCGTATACGACAATTTTTTCTTCGTTGTTTACCGCCTGCCATATTCTGGCCACGGCCTTGTCCATATCTTTCAGCAAAAACGGGTCAGACAGCGGAAACTCGGCCAGGTATTTTTCCATGGCCTGCTCTTTTGTTTCTATATGTCTTGACAGCAAAACCTTGGCCGCCAGGCTGTCAACGCCCAGCCGCCGGCTCAGCTGTTCCACCCGCCGAGGTGAAAACCTGTTTGCCTTCCATTTTCTATAAAGCATTTAAACCTCTTAAATATTCTTTTATTTTTCCTCATCACAGCAATGGCTTGTGCTGTGCACATATATACTGGGCTATCTTTACCCCGTCAACAGCGGCGCTCATTATGCCGCCGGCATAGCCGGCACCTTCTCCGGCCGGGTACAGCCCCTTGATGTTGCTCTGAAAATCTTCAGCGCGTAAAATCCTTGCCGGTGAGCTGGTTCGGCTTTCCACGGCAGTCAGCACGCTGTCAGCCCGGGCAAATCCGGGCAGTTTTCTGTCCATAATGGGCAGAGACCTTCTCAGGCCCCGGCATACAAAATCCGGCAGAAAACTGTCAAAATCCGCGTCGGTGACACCCAGCGGATAGCTGGGAATGACCCTTTTGTAATCTGCGCCGCCATTGCCGGCCAAAAATCTGTTTACCGTTTGCCGGGGCGCTTTGTAATTTGCTCCGCCGGCAGCAAAGGCCGCCTTTTCCAGCTGCCTCTGAAATTCTATCGCTTTTGAAAAATCGTTGTCAAAATCTTTCGGTTCCACCGACACAACCACTGCGCTGTTGGCGTTTTTGCCGTCGCGGGCGTGTCGGCTCATGCCGTTTACCACCACTGTGTCACTTTCGCTGGCTGCGGCCACCACACTGCCGCCGGGACACATGCAGAATGTGTATACCCCTCGCCGTCCGGTGGTGTCGGACAGCTGGTATTCGCCTTTGGGAAGCGCCGGGTGCCCGGCCAGTGAATGATACAGCCCCTTGTCAATCTCGCTTTGCAGGTGCTCTATCCTTACGCCCACCGAAAAGGGCTTGGCCTGTATGTCAGCGCCGCGTTGTGCCAGCATGGAGAACACCCGGCGGGCACTGTGGCCGGTGGCCAGTATCAGGTGGTCGGTGGCTATGTCGCCGGCAGTGGTTTTAACACCCCGTATGCGGCCGTTTTTTATTATCAGATCCAGCAGGGCGGTGTCGAACATAACCCTGCCTCCCAGGCGGATAATCTCCTGTCGTATATTTTTTATAACCCCGGCCAGCAGGTCTGTGCCTATGTGGGGTTTGGCCATTCTTTCTATCTCTTTTGGTGCGCCGTGCCGTATAAAAGTTTTTGTGACAAAAGCGCACCTTTCGTCGGTAATTCTTGTGGTCAGTTTTCCGTCGGAAAATGTGCCTGCGCCGCCTTCGCCGAACTGTATGTTGCTGGCGGTGTTCAGCCGGCCTGTCTGTTCAAACCTGCGCACCGTTTCAATTCTTTCGTCAATCCGCTGGCCCTGTTCGATAACCACCGGGCAGAATCCCTGCCTGGCCAGCACCAGCCGGCACATAAAGCCTGCCGGGCCGAAACCACATACCACAGGCGGGTGCTCCATCGGTTGTTTACCGGTGGGAAAAGCTATGGGAGAAACTTTTTTGACGGATATATCCCTGTTTTTTCCCTGATACTTGGCTTCCAGATTTTCATCTTTCAGCACCACAGCAACACTGTGCACAAACTTTACATCGCCTTTTCTGGCGTCGATGCTGGTTTTGTGCAGCCATATATCCTGCACCCGGCTTTGAGAAAGCCTGAGTGTTTTCAAAGCCGCAGTGAAGGCCTGCCGGGGGTCCCGATTTATATTCAGTTTTATGTTGTTTACCAAAATCATATATATACCCACCGGTAATTTTTTAAATTCTTATGGTGACATTGTATACGCCTTTTACATATACTTTGTCTGTTGATGGGATTATAAAGCTGACCTGTACGGACTGCTGTCCTTGGGCGGCAGTCAGCCTGGAAGCGTCTATCTGTGCGATAACTCCGCCGATGGACAGCTCTTCCACAGCCTGGGCTTCGCCTACTATTGTCACATTGTTTATCACCTGGGTCAGCACCTCTATCAGGTTTTCGGCGTCATTTATAACCTTTATTTCCGATACCGATACATTCTTTTCCACCAGGTTGGCGGATGAAATGCTGACTGTCACCTGTGTTATATCATCAATGCTGCGCCAGCCGGTGGGCAGTTTTATGTCAAAGGTGTAAGATGTGTCAGTCTGTAAGGTGGACAGGTCGATATATCCTGCCACAAATTCAGATATGGAGTCGGCGTCTTTGGCCGGTACTGCCAGCCTGATTTCCGATACTGACAGTGACTGGTGCAGAGTGTCTGTGTTGAAACCGTC
>CASFSP010000008.1 GCA_949297385.1 uncultured Oscillospiraceae bacterium | reverse complement strand
TTCTTTAACTTTGGCTGCTTTACCAACTCTGTCTCTGAGGTAGAACAGTTTAGCGCGACGAACACGACCGCTTCTAACAATTTCAACCTTTTCAACGAAAGGTGAGTTGATGGGGAATACCCTTTCAACGCCTACGCCGTAAGCTGTTTTTCTAACTGTGAAAGTTTCGGAAACACCGCCGTGTTTTTTGGCGATAACAATACCTTCAAAAACCTGAATTCTTTCTTTTTCGCCTTCTTTGATACGAACATGTACCTTTACAGTGTCACCGATGTTAACAACCGGCTTTTCGGCTTTCAGCATGCCTTCTGTCATCAATTTAATTGCGTCCATTTCTTTTTCCTCCATGTTTTTATCAGACATTCATACTCGCTATATAACGACAGAGGACTGCCCGCTTAATGTAATACATTAACCCTGTTGATGGCTCAACAGATACTAACGCCTAAATATAATACCACAAACAGATGCCAAATGCAAGCATTTTATTGCAAAACAGAGATATTTTCTCCAAAGATATTCAGTCTTTTTATGCCGGCAGAATTGGCATCGATACCGTATTTTTCGGCAAAATATCCCACCAGCAGAGCCGGGTTTATGTTGTTTGTCTGTCCGGCAGAAAAAATGGCGGTAAAAGAAACTTTTCCGTCAACAGGCTTGCCGGCGCAAAAGTCTGTTATAAAATCTTTAAGATTTATCTCTTCTGTCTTTTTTTTGCTTGTTTTTGTCACATTTATGCTCGCAGACCGGATGAAGTCATTTATACAGCCCTGCAAAACCTCGTCGTCACCGTAAAGGGTTATTTCATATTTTGCATACCTGATATCCTTGGCTTCATAGGTGGGCCGACCGGCAGCGGTAAGTTCTATGCCCCGGGGCAGCTTGTCCGCCAGGGCGTTTAAAATCTCTTCTTCGCTTCTTTCTTCCGTAAGGCGGAAATCAAAGCTTTCGCAAACACTTTCCTGCCCCAGCGACAAAGGCAGCGGAAATGTCATATAAATGTGCGGATTATAGCCCATGGAGTACCATACGGGCAGTCCGGACATTTTAAGTGCTCGCATCATCACCCTTTGTAAATCCAGGTGGGAAAAATATATTGCAAGGCCGACCTTGTTAAATTTAACCCTTATTGTATTCAAAGCAAGCCCTCCCCAGCAGTTTGTTAGCTCCGCAGTTGTAGCACTGCTTGTTGCAGGGCTTTGATGTTATAGCCTGCTGTGAGCGTTTATAATCTTCAATCAAAAACTGTTTTGTTATACCATAGTTTATATGATCCCATGGGTTTATTTCGTCGTATTCGCGGAAACGGTTGGCGTAAAAGTGCATATCCACTCCGCAGTCTGCAAAGGCTTGTACCCACAGCTGCCAGTCAAAGCTTTCATACCAGCCGTCAAATACAGCGCCGTTTTTATAGGCATGAGCTATAACTTTGGCCAGGCGCCTGTCTCCTCTGGCAAATACTGCTTCCAGGAAACTGGTGTTAGCATCGGAATAGCTGACTTTTATCTTTTTGTTGGATTTGCAGCATTCCAGAAGATAGTCCTGCTTTTTCTTTATAAGTTCCAGGTCATTCTGACCGAAGAACTGGAACGGTGTAAATGGCTTGGGTACAAAGCTGGCAACGCTTATAGATACCTCCACCTTTCCTTTCGGCCTGTTGGGCATGGAATAGTATATATCTATTATTTTCTGCGCAGTGTCTGCTATACCCTTTATATCTTCCATTGTTTCACCGGGCAGACCCATCATAAAGTACAGTTTTACATGGCTGTATCCACCGGCAAAGGCCAGTTTTGCAGTTTTTTCTATCTCTTCTTCTGTGACATTTTTATTTATGATGTCGCGCAGGCGCTGTGTGCCGGCTTCCGGAGCAAATGTAAGCCCGCTTTTGCGTACTTTTGTAGTTTTTTCTATCAGGGATTCACTGAAATTATCAATACGCAGTGACGGCAAGGCTATATTAACCTTTTCCAGCTGAGTCCAGGGCTCCATCTTGTCCAGCAGCTCTTCCAGCTGAGGATGATCGCTTGTAGAAAGTGATGTCAGGGATACTTCTTCATAGCCGGTATTTTTACACAGCTGTCTGGCACTGCTGTTTATCAGGTCTATGTCTCTTTCTCTGAAAGGACGGTAAATAAACCCGGCCTGACAAAACCTGCATCCTCTTATACAACCGCGCAGCACCTCTACCATAGCCCTGTCATGAACAGCACCTATGACAGGAACAACTGTATTTTCCAGTGCCGGCAGATGAGCAAAGTCTTTTATTATGGCTTTGTTGCAGGGTATCGGGGCATTGTACAAAGGTTTTACCTCCGTTATTATTCCGTCACTGCCATATTCAAATTCATAGAAAGACGGAACATAAACCCCCTCCAGCTTGCTTAGCTTTTTCAAGGTTTCCAGTTTGGACAGGCCTTTGCTTTTGCAGTCGGCATACACATTGCAAAGAACTGTATCGGCTATCTCACCTTCACCCAAAACCATAACATCAAAAAAGTCTGCCATCGGCTCGGCGTTACAGGTGCAGGGACCGCCGGCTATAATCAGCGGACAGCTTTCATCACGGTCTTTTGCCAGAAGCGGTATTCCCGCCAGATCCAGCATTGCCAGCACATTGGTATAGGACAATTCATATTGCAATGTAAAGCCGATTATATCCATTTCGCCCAGTGGGGTTTTG
Source organism: uncultured Oscillospiraceae bacterium (assembly GCA_949297385.1). Taxonomy (GTDB): domain Bacteria; phylum Bacillota; class Clostridia; order Oscillospirales; family Ruminococcaceae; genus RGIG3102. Next base: position 10,314 of record CASFSP010000008.1, on the reverse strand, counting down.
CTTTCCAGTGTATATAGCGGAATGTTGTGCTCACGCATTTTCTGCATCATATCCAGCCATGGGGTAAAGCATCTTTCGCACCATATATCCGGCTGACTGTTTAAAGTTTCATACAATACTTTCATACCCAGATGAGACATTCCAACCTCATAGGTATCCGGAAAGCAAAAAGCAAATCTCACTTTGACTTCGTCGGGGTTTTTAATAATGCAGCCGGGTTCGCCGCCTGTATATCTTGCAGGCTTCTGAACTGACAGCAAAATTGATTTCAGTTTATTATCTATCATTTTATCCTCCGGTCGATTATTAAAATAATGATAGCATAAACACGAAGTTTTTTCAAATGTCATTTGACATATTGATAAAAAAGTACAGCAATGATATTAAAAGCGGCCGGAATGAAACATTTCCTGCTGACAAAAATATCATACCTGCTGCCATAATAACTATTGCAGCACCGCTTATGATCTGATAATTTCTTTGATACCAAGCAAATTTATCGTACAGAAGATGTCCGCCGTCAAGATAATATACAGGCAGCATATTGAAAGCGAAAATAACTGCATTTACCCACATAAATACATATAAATTCAATGTAAATTTGCTTTGGAGCAGCAGAAAGCTTATACAGCAGGCGGTTATATTCACCAGCGGGCCGCACAATGTCACCAGCCACAGATTTTTGCTGTTTGCCCTGGGGTATTGCATTACAAAACCGAAGATTGTTATTTTAATCTTCGGCATTTGTTTTAAAATTATTATATAGGCTGCAACATGGCCTGCCTCGTGCAGAATGCTGGACAGGATGCAGAATTTAAATATATTGAGAGTGTCGAAATAAAGGCCGAAAAACACGGCCGTAAAAAATACAAACCGGCTTTTCATAGGTCAAGGGCATAAATCGGGTTGTACCTTATTCCGTCTGCAATAAATTCAAAGTGCAGGTGCGGACCGGTAGCCAGGCCGGTGTCGCCCATTGTGGCAATAACCTGACCGGCCAGCACTTTGTCGCCTTCCTTTACAAACAGAAACTGATTGTGGGCATACAAAGTGGATATGCCGTCTTCGGATTGTATCCTTATATAATTTCCGGCGGTGTCAGAATTGCCGGCAGCGCTGACTGTGCCTGAAAAAGCTGCCCTTATAAAGGTGCCTTTGGCAGCGGCTATATCCATGCCGGTGTGAAATTCTTTTTCCTTTGAGTTAAAAGGATTTGTTCTTATCCCGTAAGGTGATGATATATAACCATCTGCCGGGCTTACCCCTTTTTCTTCCAGCTCATATTTATCCAGACTTACATTTGACGGGTATATATCCGCCGAACCCTTGCCGGATATATTGTTAAAAACAGCTGTAAGCTGTCCATATCTCAGCCGCAGTTCATCTTTCATTTTTTTCATAAATGTATTGTATGAAAATTTGCTTTCCAGATATGTATCTGTTTCAAAATACTGATTATAGTTTTCCTGCACATATTCAAAAGTTTTGCTGTCGGTGTTCCTCAGCATAAAAGCCGTTACAATAATTATAGCCGTAAAAACAAATTGTATATAAAGATAAATGTTGTTGTCTTTTTTCTTCTTTTGCTCTGCGCCGTGCCGTACTTTTGCCGGTGAAGCCGGCTGTGATGTTTTTACAGTCCTGCGTTTTTCTGTCTGCCGCATAATTTATCGCCCCCTTTTTATAAAATATATGACAAAAGCCGCGGAGGTATGCAGATACCCCGCGGCTTAAAAAAGATATTTTATTTTAAGTACTCCAATATCGAAGTGGCTGCTTTCTGGCCTGCGCCCATGGCTTCGATAACAGTTGCAGCACCTGTGACCGCATCTCCGCCGGCCCAGATGTTGTTTATGCTTGTGCGCATATTTTCATCTGTTACAAAGCCTCCCTTTCTGCTTACTTCTATTCCGGGAATAGAATTTTTCAAAAGCGGATTGGGGCTGGTTCCCAGCGCCATTATAACTCCGTCGGCAGGTATTGTAAAATTACTGCCTTCCACAACCTTTACGCCCCGCCTACCGGAAGCATCCGGCCGTGTAAGCTCCATTTTTACACATTCCACTTCTTTTACAAAGCCGTTTTCATCGCCTGTGATTTTTACTGGGTTGTTCAAAGTCAGAAAATTTATGCCTTCTTCCATGGCGTGGTGGATTTCTTCTTTCCTGGCCGGCATCTGCTCAACGCCGCGGCGGTATACAATGCTTACATCGCTTCCCAGCCTTTTGGCCACCCTTGCGGCGTCCATGGCCACATTTCCTCCGCCGACCACAATAACTTTTGACAGTTTTGGGGTGGGAGTGTCTTTATCAGCTTTATAGCCTTCCATCAGGTTGGCTCTGGTTAGAAATTCGTTGGCTGAAAATACACCGGCCAGCTCTTCCCCTTCAATTCCCATAAAGGATGGCAGTCCGGCGCCGCTTCCGATAAAAAACGCACAAAAGCCCATATCTTCCAGCTGTTTTATGGTAACTGTCTTGCCAACAATCACATCTGTATGGATAACAACTCCCAGTTGTTTAAGGTTGTCAACTTCATATCTGACTATATTTTTCGGCAGACGAAATTCCGGTATACCATAACTTAAAACACCGCCGGCTTTGTTCAATGATTCAAAGATTTCCACATGAACTCCCCGCTGTGCCAGAACTCCGGCGCATGTAAGTCCGGCAGGGCCGGCGCCTATAACGGCTACTTTTTTATCTGTGGCTTTCGCTTCTGCGGCTTTTTCTGACTTTATATCATTTTCTCTGGCCCAGTCGGCACAAAATCTTTCCAGTCTGCCGATGGCCACACTTTCGCCTTTTATCGCTCTTACACAATGTTTTTCACACTGGTTTTCCTGGGGGCATACCCTGCCGCATACTGCCGGCAAAAAGTTCTTTTCTTTTATTTTGTTATATGCGCCTTCCACATCACCATTCTTCAACAGGTCAATAAATGCAGGTATCTGTACATTCACCGGACATCCGCTGACACAAGGGCTGTTTTTGCAGTTGATGCAACGGGAGGCTTCGTTCAGTGCTTCTTCATATGTATATCCCAGGTTGACTTCCTCAAAGTTTTTATTGCGGACATCCGGGTCCTGGCAGGGCATTTTTGTCTTGTACCGTTGTTTGTTATACATTTTCAGCACCTCCGAAAAGTCTGCACATATGTTCCATATCCTGTTTTTCCTGACTGTGGTACATTCTGTTTCTTATGGTCAGTTCGTCAAAATCCACCTGATGAGCGTCAAAGTCGGGGCCGTCAACACAGGCAAATTTCACCTGACCTCCCACAGTAACCCTGCATCCTCCGCACATGCCGGTGCCGTCTATCATAATCGGATTAAGGCTTACAATGGTTTTTATTCCATATTCTTTTGTAAGCCGGCTGACGGCTTTCATCATCGGAATTGGGCCAATGGCTATTACACAGTCATAACCAGCACCTTTTGAAATATTTTCTTTCAGGGCATCGGTCACAAAACCTTTTTTGCCAAAACTGCCGTCATCGGTACATATAGTACAGCTGTGAGAGCAGCTTTCCATATCATCTTTTAAAATTATCAGCTCTTTGCTGCGGAAACCGGCAATTATATCCACATTCGCTCCGTGCTCTTTCAGCCATTTGGCTTCCGGCAATGCGATGGCGCATCCAACACCGCCGCCGATGACGCAGGCGTTTTTTATACCGTCCAGGTGTGTGGGCGTGCCCAGCGGGCCGGCAAAATGGGCAATATATTCGCCCTCATTCTTTTTACTCAATTTCAAAGTTGAGGCTCCCACAGCCTGGAATACAACAGTAACTTCCCCTTTTTCTTTATCAAAGGAAGAAATGGTCAGCGGTATCCTTTCGCTGTCTTCGTCGCACATCACCATTACAAACTGTCCGGGCAATATATTCTGAGCTGTCAGCGGCGCATGCACAGTCATTGAAAATGTGGTGATGTTCAGCTGCTTTTTCGCGGTAATCTTAAACACTTTATTCTCCTTAAAACCCGATATTTCAGAAAATCAGCAAATATAAAAATTATACTTGCTGATTTTTTGATAAAACTATTTAATGTTTTCCAAAACTTTGTTTACTATATTTTCAGAGTTCAGGCCGTAAACATCCAGCAGTTCTGCCGCCGGGCCCGATTTGCCGAAAGTATCCATAACTGCCACCGGAACAACCTTGCAGGGGGCGCTTTGTGAAACAACTTCACACACGGCGCTGTACAGTCCGCCTATAACGCTGTGTTCTTCACAGGTTACAATAAAGTCCGTTTCCTGAGCGGCTTTTATAATTATATCCCGGTCTATGGGTTTTATTGTGTGTATATTGATTACCCTTGCATCAATTCCTTTTTCTTTCAGGGTTTCAGCGGCTTCCAATGCTCTGGCAACCATAAGGCCGGTGGCGATAATGGAAACATTGTCGCCGTCTTTCAGCTGTACGCCTTTGCCCAGCTGGAATTTGTAGTTTTTATCGTTGACCACCGGAACAGCCAGACGACCGAAACGAAGGTATACAGGGCCGTTGTATTCTGCCGCGGCAAAAACGGCCTGTCTTGCCTCGATATCATCACAAGGGTTTATAACAACCATGCCCGGGATGCTTCTCATAAGGGCTATGTCTTCATTGCACTGATGAGTTGCACCATCTTCACCTACAGATATACCGGCATGGGTAGCTCCGATTTTTACATTGAGATGAGGATATCCGATAGAGTTTCTGACCTGTTCAAAAGCTCTTCCGGCAACAAACATGGCAAAAGATGACACAAAAGGAATTTTTCCGGTTGTGGAAATACCTGCGGCTGCACCTACCATGTTGGCTTCTGCTATACCAAAATCGAAAAATCTGTCGGGAAATTCTTTTTTGAATGTTCCGGTTTTTGTTGCGCCGGCCAGGTCGGCATCAAACACAACAACATCCGGATTGACTTTACCCAGTTCTGCCAAAGCTTTACCGTAGCTTTCTCTGGTGGCTATTTTTACATCTGCCATATTATCTTTCCTCCAACTCTTTTTCTATTTTGTCCAAATCAGCCATAGCCTGGGCGTACTGCTCGTCATTGGGCGCAGTTCCATGCCATGCTGCGTTATCTTCCATAAAGGACACGCCTTTTCCTTTTACAGATTTCTGTACAATTACCCACGGTTTGCCGTTTTTCTCTTTTGTCAGTTCAAAAGCGGCATCTATGCTGTCAAAGTCATGGGCGTCACATGTGGCCACATTCCAGCCAAAAGCGGCAAATTTATCGGTTATCGGGTAAACAGACATAACATCACTCACCTTGCCGTCTATCTGCAAATTGTTGTTGTCAACTACTGCAACCAGATTATCCAGCTTGTAATGAGCAGCTGCCATTGCGGCTTCCCATACCTGACCTTCCTGAATTTCTCCGTCGCCCAAAGCCGCATAAACAGTAAAGTTTTTGCCGCTCAGCTTTCCGCCCAGGGCCATGCCAACAGCAGCAGATATACCCTGTCCCAGAGAACCGGTGGTCATATCTATGCCAGGGATGTGTTTCATATCCGGATGTCCTTGCAGCATTGCGCCGGTTTTGCGCAGCTTCAACAGTTCATCTGTGGAAAAATAGCCTTTTTCAGCCAAAACAGAGTACAGCGCGGGAGCTGTGTGTCCTTTGGAAAGCACAAATCTGTCTCTGTCTGGGTCTGAGGGGTTTTTACTGTCAACATTCATCTTATAGAAATAAAGATATGTCAGGGTATCTGCCAATGACAAGGATCCGCCGGGATGTCCGCTTTTAGCGCTGTGAACGGCTGTTATAATATCTTTCCTTATTTTTACCGCCTGCTTTTCAAGCGCCAGTTTGGTTTTTGCGTCCATTTGTTATCCTCCTTTAAAGATAAGAATTTATTATATGTGCCAAAAGATGACCTACACCGCCGTCAGCGCAGCTGGGGACAACCATGCGGCACAAATTTTTTATATCATCCGGCGCATTGTCTACACAGACGCCCAGTCCGGCCGTCTGTAATATTTCCATATCGTTGTAGTAATCGCCGATAAAAATAGTGTTTTTTAATTTGATGTTGCAAAGACTGCAAAGCTTTTTCAGACCTTCCCCTTTTGCTATACCCTGGGGCATGATTTCAAGGTACATAGAGTTTGTCAGAACAAATCCCAATCCGCAGTCAGAAAAATTCTGCCGGCAAAGTTCCTTGATTTTCATAAGCTTTCCGTTTTCGTCAGCAAGCACAACTTTAATCCAGTTATTGGTTACATTTTCCAGGTGTGTACATACATAGCTTAAATTTTCCTGCTGTATATGCTGCTGGGTGTAATAGTTGGAATTGATTATGTAAGTTCTGAAATTATCACACATAATTTCACAGCCTACATCCGGGAAATTATCCAATATAAATTTTACAGCTTCTTTTGCTTTTTCAGGCAGTGTATTTCTGTAAATCGCCTTCGATGTGTCAAAGTCGTAAATCACTGCACCATTATAGCAGATAAGCGGAAAATTCAGCTTAATCTGCCCCAGGTACTTGCTTACAGAATCCAGGCTCCTTCCGGTAGCCAGCGTAAAATTGCCGCCCAGTGACTGGAATTTCTTTATCATTTCTACATTGTAGGACGGAATACTTTTGCCGGGCTGCAAAAGAGTGTTGTCTATATCGCTGACAACCAGTATATCACTTATGTTTTTCTTCATATATCTCCAAATTATCTCAACTTATGCTTGTCATAAAAATTCTGGAACTGGCTCCGCCAAGGTGATGAAAATTCCAGATATTCACCATTGCGCGGATGTATAAAGCCAAGTACTCCTGCGTGCAGTGCCTGTCCTTCCAACTCTTTTATGACATTTTTTGGCCCGTATACCGGATCTCCCGCCAGCGGATGGCCTATACTTTGCATATGCACCCTGATCTGGTGAGTCCTGCCGGTTCTGAGTCTGGCTTCTATAAGTGTAAAGCCATTTAGCTTTTCAAGCACTTTGTAGTGAGTAAAAGCATTTTTAGAGTTCAAGTTGGTAACACAAAACTTTTTCCTGTCGTTTTTGTCTCGGCCTATCGGTGCATCTATATAGCCTTCGTCGTTTTTCAGGTATCCGTAAACAATCGCATTATAAACTCTTGTGATTGTATGGTCTTTAAACTGAACAGACAGTTTTTCGTGAGCGAAATCATTTTTGGCCACAAGCAAAAGACCGGATGTGTCTTTATCGATCCTGTGTACTATACCCGGTCTTATCTGCCCATTTATACCGGAGAGACTGTCTTTGCAGTGATACAGCAAAGCGTTTACCAGCGTGCCGTCCTCATTGCCGTTGGCAGGATGCACCACCATACCTTTGGGCTTGTTCACCACAAGCACATCGCTGTCTTCATAATAAATATCCAAAGGGATATTCTGTGCTTTTACCTCAGTTTCCTTTGGCGGAGGTATGCAGACAACGACGCTGTCGTTGGCTTTCAGTTTATAGCTTTTGCCGGCTGCTTTGCCATTTACCGTTATTTGGCCATCTTCCAGCAAAATCTGCACAGAATTTCTGGACAGCTGTGAATTTTGTGAAACAAACAAATCCAGCCTTTTACCCTCGTCCTCTGTGTTGGCTATAAGTAATATCTCCATTAACTTTCTCTGCTTTTTTTATAAAATTCCGTGTAAAAAACATACAGCGCATAAAGGCTCACTCCCAGGCATACATATACATCTGCCATGTTGAATACGGCAAAGTCCATAAAAAGAAATTCAAAATAGTCAATTACATAACCTTGGACTACCCTGTCAATCAGGTTTCCTATTCCGCCGGAAAATATCAGCAAAAGGCAGATTTTTTCTGCCTTGTTTTCGCACTTTCCGGCAAATATATAGTAAGCCAGTGCTGCCAGCGCCACAGATGTCACTGCTATCAGAATTCCCGTTTTTCCGGAAAGGATGCTGAAAGCCGCGCCGGTATTCTGCACATAACGCAGACCCAGCAGACCCGGAACAATGACGATACCGCCGTTACCGGCCAGGTATGTGGCAGCCAGATACTTGCTTACACGGTCAACAATAATCAAAATTGCAGTTATCAGAATATTAAACACTGTAATTTTTTCTCCTGTATAATGATAACCGCAAAAGATTAGCGCAAAAGCGCTAATCCCTGCTGTCATTCTTCATTGAAAAGAGAGGAAACACTTTTAAATTTGTCCCCTTTTACTTCCTCTTCTGCCTCAAAAGCCTGTACCCGAGGGGCAGGTTCCTGCACGGATGCGCTCACAATTTCTTCCCGAACGGGCTGTGTTTCCTGCTGTATTATTTCTTCGGTCTGCACAAGTTCTTTTTCCTGTTTTTCTTCCGGAAGGGTGCTCAAAGCTTCTATATGGGCTTTGTAAAGGCTTAAAATATTGCGTTTAAAATCGCTTACCTCTTTTTTCAGCCTTTTTATGGTTTCTTCGCTGCCTTCTATTTCAGAATAAGCAGAAGAAATGATATCATTCTTTTTGATGGTAGCTTCCCTGATAATTGTTTCAGCCTTTGTACGGGCATCGGAAATAATGCTTTCACCCAGACGCTGCGCGTTTATCAGTGTTGTTTTTATGCTCTCTTCTTCTGTTTTATACTGTTCAACTTTTTCAGCCAGAAGGTACAATTTTTCTTCCAGGTCGGATTTTTCCTTTTCCAATGATTCAAACTCATCGGCTATTCTTTCCATGAAAGATTCTACATCTTCCGGTCTGTAACCGCGCATTACCTTTTCAAAAGTTATTTGACGAATTTCATCAGATGTAAACATAATTTCCTCCTAATATTTATAATAAGTGATGAAAAATCTGTCTTTTCGGCTTTTTGTCCCTTCAAAGCCAATCAGATATTTACCGTGATGCCTTACACTGAGGACATCTTTATCCATTATTTCAAAATCTGTTCTTTTTACAAGCAGGTGATTTATATGGACCAGTCCTTGTTTTACCAGTGAAGCTGACTCGCTTCTGCTTATATTGAGAACAGCACCCAGGACTGCGTCAATCCTCATGGAAGCAACTGTTACGCTTCTGCTGGCTGAAACCTGTCGCTTGTAACTGAGGCTGCCGGAATAATATTCAAAGCTAACTCCTCCGCGCCCGACTTTTTTCAGCTCTGATATAATTATTGTCGCCATGTTTTCATGGCATACGATATAACATACATCATCCTGCACTATAATATCGCCTATGTACTCCCTTTTTATCATAAGCCCCATCAAAGAGCCCAGAAAATCCCTGTGGGTCAGCTTATCTTCGCTGTTTACAGACGATACCAACACACTTATAGGATACTCATAGTCATACACTTCGTCGTACTCAGTGCAGACACAGGCGACGCATCTTTCACTGTCACCTTCATATCCGGCGTAAAAATCAACTTTCAGTCCCGGATATTTATTTACCTGTGCCCGGAACAATTCCTTTTGTCGCAGATCTAAAAAAGAAGAAAAACTTTTTATGCCTGTTTTATCTGTTTTTTCGCACAGAGAACAGGCCTTTTTGCAAAAGACCGTTTCTTCCTGATTTTGCGGTGGTATAAAACCTCTCACTTAGTAAAGAGTCCCCCGGCTATCAATATCATCCAAAAGGCCGATGCCGGAAATGTCAACATTGAAAGGTGTAATCAAAAATGTTGAATTGGCAATTTTCTGCACATTTCCGTGGTTTGCATAAGCAACACCGGAAAGAAAATCCACCAGTCTTCTGGCTATATCTTTATTGGCATTTTCAAGGTTGAGTACAACTGTTTTCTTTTCATTCAGCCTGTCAGCTATATCGCTGGCGTCTTCAAAACGCTCCGGCTTTACAAGAACAACCCGCAGCTGAGGCAGAGATGAAAGGGAAACATTTCTTTCTTTTTTGGCAGCTGCTTGTGAAAAGTCAGCTTTGAAAGTATTTTCTGCAACCTCTTCCTCTTCTTCTAATTCCAGCTCATCATCTTCGTATTCGTCTTCGTCAATGCCGAATGCACCTTTTACTTTATCAAAAATACCCATAACGGTCTCCTTTATTTCTTTTTAGTATAGTCTCTTTCTCCGAAAATACCGCGGCCAACCCTTACCAGAGTGCTGCCTTCGGCGATGGCCCAGGGATAATCTCCGGACATACCCATAGACAATATGGACATATCTATATTATCTATTTTTTTGTCTGATATGTCAACAAATAATTTGCGCATTTGTGCAAAATACTTCCTTACCTGCTCGTCTTCACTGATGGGCGGAACACACATCAGGCCTTTTATTTTTATGTTTTTCAGCCGTGAAATTTCATAGGCCAGGTCCATTGCCTGATCGTATGGAATACCGCCTTTGCTTTCTTCCATACCGATGTTTATTTCCAGAAGAATATT
>CASFSP010000007.1 GCA_949297385.1 uncultured Oscillospiraceae bacterium | reverse complement strand
TTATTGTGGTACTCCTACCATAAAAGATCTGAACAGGGACGGTGTATTCGTAAGAATTACAGGCGCAGGCCTGAAAGAAAGCCATCCGCACGATATCCTGGTAACAAAAGAGGAAAGCAACTACTCCATAGGCGAATACAGCAAATAATTCTTAATACTCGCAGGACTTTGTCACTGATGAAGTCCTGCAATATAAAGTATATTTAGTTTAAGGAGACTATATGTCACAGGAATTGGTAATAATAGTTGATTTCGGCGGACAGTACAATCAGCTTATCGCCCGCAGAGTGCGTGAAGCAAATGTTTACTGCGAAGTTGTCAACTATAAAAAAGCACTTCAGGCTGCAAAGGAAAAGCAGCCCAAAGGTATCATTTTCACAGGCGGTCCGAACAGCGTTTACGAGGAGGGAGCCCCTCAGATAGAAAAAGAAATATTTGAACTGGGCATTCCTGTTCTGGGTATCTGCTACGGTGCTCAGCTGATGGCAAAAACACTGGGCGGCCAGGTGGAAACTCAGGATAAAAGAGAGTACGGCAAAGTGATGATAAAGTCCCAGAATCACGGGGTCCTCACATCCATGTTTGATGAGGAGAACTGCTGGATGAGTCACACAGACCAGATAACAAAAATGCCCGAGGGTTTTGTCGTAACTGCTTCTTCCACCACTTGCCCCTATGCTGCAATGGAAGCCGAAGACAGAAACCTGTATGCTGTTCAGTTCCATCCGGAAGTGGAACACACACCTTTTGGCAAACAGCTGATACATGATTTCCTTGTGAAGGTCTGCGGCTGCAGCCAGGACTGGAACAGCAAAAACTTTATAGACGAACAGATAAAAATGATAAAGGATACCGTCGGTGACAAAAAGGTGCTGTGTGCCCTTTCCGGCGGTGTTGATTCCACAGTTGCCGCAGTTCTGACACACAAAGCCATAGGCGACAATCTGACATGTATCTTTGTTGACCACGGCCTTATGCGTAAAAATGAGGGCGACATGGTTATGGATACCTTGCGGAAAGAATTCAGCATGAAGGTAATCCGCGTAAATGCCAAAGACAGATTTTTTGCCAAGCTGAAAGGCGTTACAGAGCCGGAAGCAAAGAGAAAGATTATCGGTGAAGAATTTATCAGAGTATTTGATGCTGAAGCTGAAAAGCTGGGCAAACAGGATTTCCTGCTTCAGGGTACCATTTATCCTGATGTTATCGAATCCGGCACAGATACTGCCGAAGTTATCAAAAGCCACCATAATGTAGGCGGCCTGCCGGAAGATGTTCAGTTCCAGTTGCTGGAACCTTTGCGCAATCTGTTCAAGGACGAGGTCAGAAAAGTAGGTTCTGCTTTGGGTCTGCCTTATCATGTTGTTCATCGCCAGCCGTTCCCGGGTCCCGGCCTTGCCATAAGAACATTGGGTGAGATTACCGATGAAAAGGTTGAAATCGTAAGGGAAAGCGACGCTATACTGCGTGAAGAAATTGCCAAAGCCGGCCTTGACGGTGCTGTTTGGCAGTATTTCACAGTCCTGCCCAACATCAGAAGTGTCGGTGTAATGGGTGACGGCAGGACATATGCTCATGTGGTTGCTATCCGTGCTGTAACTTCCAGCGATGGCATGACCAGTGATTGGGCCAAAATTCCATACGATATTCTGGAAAAAATCAGTTCCAGAATTGTAAACGAGGTAAAAGGTGTATCAAGAATTGTATACGATATCACCACCAAACCCCCGGCAACAATAGAATGGGAGTAAAATATCAAGGTATTTGTAAGTATTCTGATATTGTGTGAGTTTGAAATTTTATATCACAAAATAAAAAAGACTCTGGTCTGTACAACCAGAGTCTTTTTTATTTAATTTATATATCAAAAAATTTATACCGACACCGGTGTTTTCCGCTCATCTAAACATTGTTATATATCATTTAATTAATGATTATTTTTATAAAATTATTGAAATTCAGATGTTCATTTATTATAATATTTTTGTTAGAGTACAGCGCTTTAAGTAATTGAACTTATGGTGTGTATAATAAGGAAGTATGTATATGTAAATTTTCCGCCGGCCAAGGGAAAAACTTTCCAGCTTACAATCCGGCAGACGGTAAAACCCATAAACAGGAGGAACAAAAATGCAGAACGATAAAAGACCGGAGAATATGCAGCGTATTACCACCGCAGAGCTCGCCGAAGCTTTTATAAATGAGCAGATAAAAGAAATACGCGAAACTGTAAAGGACAAGAAAGTTCTTTTGGCTCTTTCAGGCGGTGTTGACTCATCAGTAGTTGCGGCGCTTCTTATCAAGGCCATAGGAAAACAGCTGGTATGCGTACATGTTAACCACGGACTTATGCGCAAAGGCGAAAGCGAACAGGTAATTGAAGTTTTCGGTAAAAATCTTGATGCCAACCTTATTTATATTGACGCAACCGACCGTTTCCTTGACCTGCTTGCCGGTGTAAGCGAACCGGAGAAAAAGCGCAAGATAATAGGCGGTGAGTTTATAAAGGTATTTGCCGAAGAAGCATCAAAACTTGAAGGAATTTCTTTCCTCGCTCAGGGAACTATCTACCCGGATATCCTTGAATCAGACGGCGTAAAGGCACACCACAATGTGGGCGGACTTCCGGAAGATATGGATTTCGAACTGGTAGAGCCTGTAAAACTGCTGTTCAAAGACGAAGTGCGCGTTGTGGGCGAGGCCCTTGGCCTGCCGCACAGCATGGTATACCGTCAGCCGTTCCCGGGCCCGGGCCTTGGTGTACGCTGTCTCGGCGCTATAACAAGGGATCGTCTTGCCGCTTTGCGTGAGGCTGATGCAATACTGCGCGAAGAATTTGATAAAAACGGCCTGGCCGGGAAGGTATGGCAGTATTTTATTGCAGTTCCGGATATGAAGAGCACCGGAGTAAAGGACGGCAAGAGATATGAAGGCTGGCCGGCAATAATCCGTGCTGTAAATACCACAGATGCTATGACAGCTACTATCGAAGAAGTTCCTTACCCGCTGCTTCACCATATAACCGACCGTATCACAAAAGAAGTCCCCGGTATCAACCGCGTACTTCTTGACCTTACACCCAAGCCGATAGGCACAATCGAATGGGAGTAAATTTTTACACCTTTAAAAAACCATAGTTATGCGGTTTTAGCCGTTTGAATGCCCCTTGTGGCAAGCAAATGGCA
>CASFSP010000006.1 GCA_949297385.1 uncultured Oscillospiraceae bacterium | reverse complement strand
AGAGGACGAAAAAGCACGGCTGGCGGATGTTACAGCACAGGCTACCATGTCCCTGAACGACTCTCACGGCAACATTCTGCGGGCTATAAAAGCCGCAGTGGACGCCAAAGGCAATGTAGACATTACTGTGGGACAGTAAAACAAAATAAACATCCCTGCAAAAAAGGCCGCTTTTCAGCGGCCTTTTATTGGCTTTTATTCAATTTTTCTGCCCGTTCCATAAGCCGCCGGTAGCTGTTTTCCACTTTGCCGTCAATCACCATATCCAGCAGGCGGCGCAAAGCGGCCCCCAGCCGCGGCGATTTTTCAAAGCCGGCTTTCAGCAGGTCGTTTCCGTTCACTGCCAGATTTTTCAGGTCAAAGCACTGTTTCTGACTTATTACACTATTTATAATCTCGTCCAGGCGGTCATATTCCCGCGTGCGGTCAAAATCTTTTGTGTTCTGGGCCTTGTTGTCGGCTCTTTTCAACAGCATAAGCAGTCTGAGCGTCTCTTCCCCATGCTTGTTCAGCCGTCGCCTTACCGCCTTTTCCGAAGGCTCTATATATGTGTCGTGATATTTCACCAGGCAGCACACCAGCTGTGTATCATCCCCCGGCGCTTTCAGCCTTTCCATTATCCTGCGGCAGTGTTCCAGGCTTTTTTCCCCATGGGAATAAAAATGCCCCACACCTTTTTCATCTATTGTAAATGTATCCGGCTTTCCCGTGTCATGGAGCAAAGCCGCCAGCCTGAGCAGGGGTATCGGCGGAGTGTTTGCCACAGCAACAGCTGTGTGATGCCATACATCGTATATATGGTGTATATTGCGCTGGTCAAGGCCGACCATTGGTAATATCTCAGGAATTATCCGACCCAGCACCTGCGGAAAATCCAGCAGAACCTGCCGGATATTGTCACCTGCAAGCATTTTCAACAGTTCGGTGTAAATTCTTTCAGCGGAAATATTTTTCAGCAAACCGGCTTTCTCTGCGGCAGCTGCGGCAGTATCGGCATCCATGGAAAAACCAAGAACAGAGCAAAATCTCAACCGTCTGAGTATCCTCAGCCGGTCCTCTTCAAATCGTCTGCGCGGGTCGCGTATACACCTTATTATGCGAGCCTCTATGTCCTTCCTTCCGCCAAAAAAATCTTTCAGGCCCCAGTCCGGATGCCAGCACAATGCATTTACCGTAAAATCCCTGCGGGCGCAGTCCCGTCGCATATCGGTGACAAAATGCACGCTGTCCGGGTGGCGGCCATCAGAGTATTCGCCGTCAGCACGCCGGGTGGTTATCTCCACCTTTTCACCGTTTACGATTACAGCTATCGTTCCGTGACGCTGCCCGCACTTTATCTGTCTGTAATCAGCCAGCAGCCGGCCTGTCTGCCGCGGCAGGGCGGTGGTGGCCAGGTCAACATCGCCTATCCGCCTGCCCATAAGGCTGTCACGCACGGCACCGCCCACAACCCAGCAGCCGTATCCCCGCCTGTTAAGCTTTTCAATACACATCGCCGCGCCGGCCGATAATTTCAGCATACAGCCACCTCCCGTTCTTTTTATTTAATATTATAATAAAATAAATTTTTTTACAAGTAAAAAAGCAGGGGGACATCCCCCTGCAAATATTTTAAATAAAATTAGTCTGCTATTTCAAACTGGTCGATACCAACTCCGCAAACCGGGCATTCAAAATCTTCCGGCAGGTCAGTAAACAATGTGCCTGCGGGTATTCCCAATTCGTCGTCGCCGAGATCTTCATCATAAACCCAGCCGCAAACTACACAACCGTATTTAGCCATTTTTGTTCTCCTTTATATTTTATTGCCCTGTGGGCTGTTATGTTAGTAGTTTATTACGGGCTATGCGCTTTGTCAATAGTTTTCACAAAATTTATATACAGTATATCAATGTATTTTTTGTCAAAAATTATATAAAAGCCCGTTTTGTATAACTTATCTAAAAGCAGACTTTATTTTTCTCAAAATTCAAAGCAAAAAAATAATTGTCTTGTTTTGTCCGTAATGGTATAATAGCAAAGTATTTATTTTTTGAAAATTATATGGGAATTGAGGTGTAAATATGTTTAAAAAAGGTTTCAGCAATGAATTATATGTGGAAAAGCAGGCCCACGAGATCAAAGAAAGAATAAAGAGGTTTGACGGCAAGCTGTACCTGGAATTTGGCGGCAAGCTGTTTGATGACTTCCATGCGTCCAGGGTTCTGCCGGGATTTCTCCCAGACACAAAAATCAAGCTGCTTCAGGCGCTGAGCGAAGACACAGAAATAATCTTCTGCATTTCAGCGGACGATATACAGAAAACCAAGGTGCGTGCCGACCTGGGAATAAGCTATGACATGGACATCCTGCGTCTGATAGACGAATTCAAGGCTATGGGTGTGTCAGTAAACAGCGTGGTGCTTACAAAATACAATCACCAGCAGGCAGCCGATAATTTTATTACCAAAATGACCAATTTGGGTATAAAAAGCTACAAGCATTACCCGATAGAAAACTATCCGATGGATGTAAAAACAATAGTCAGTGACGAGGGATACGGCAAAAACGAATTTGTTGAGACCACCAAACCCCTGGTTGTCATCACAGCACCGGGCCCCGGCAGCGGAAAACTGGCTGTGTGCCTGTCTCAGGTGTATCACGAACACAAGCGCGGCCGCTATGCCGGATATGCCAAATTTGAAACCTTCCCTATCTGGAACCTGCCTTTAAAGCATCCGGTGAATCTGGCATACGAAGCCGCCACAGTTGACCTGATGGACGTAAACATGATTGACCCTTTCCACCTGGAAGCTTATGGCGTAACAACCGTAAATTATAACCGCGATGTGGAAGCTTTCCCAATTGTAAAAACAATACTGTCCAGCATAACAGGTGATGAAAACTTTTACCGTTCCCCCACCGATATGGGTGTAAATATGGCCGGATATGCCATAATCGATGATGAAGCATGCCGATATGCTTCCTGCCAGGAGGTAATATCCAGATATTACACAACAATATGCGACTACAAACTGGGCAAAGTGGGTGCCGCTCAGGTGGAAAAGATGGAAAACCTTCTCAACCAGCTTTCACTGAAACCGGCAGAAGACCGTCCATGCGTCGCCCCCGCCAACATAAAAGCGCAGACCAGCGGACGAGCTGCCACAGCTTATGAGCTGACCGACGGCACCATAATCACCGGTAAAGCCAGTGATATTATGAGCGCTACCAGCGCCGCCACAATAAACGCGCTGAAATACTACGCCGGCATAAATGATGCGATACAGCTGATACCAGCTTCTGTTCTAATGCCGATACTGGACCTGAAACGCAACAGCCTGGGTTCAAGAACATCTGCGCTGAAACTGGATGATGTACTGCTGGCGCTGACAGTGGCTTCCAACACCAACCCCACTGTAAAACTGGCGCTGGAACAACTGCCAAAACTGCGCGGAGCAGATCTTCATTCATCCGTTATGCTGCGTACAGGAGATGCCTCCACCTTGCGCAAGCTGGGTGTAAGAGCCACCTGCAACGACATATTCCCGGAAAACACCATGTATTTTTAATATTCCCATACAAAAACTCCCCGTCAATGCGGGGAGTTTTTTATTTTTTGCTTCAAGGTGCAAAATCAGCCGTACACATAAACCTTCCGGCGCAAGACAGAATTTATCCTGTCCAGCTCTTGTGCCGTGGCCGTCTTGCCGTAGGTCATTATATGCAGCGGTATATTCCGCTGCCCGGGAGCAAGAGGCGGCTGTACAAACAAAGTGTCATTAAAGAAAAATCCATGTCTTTTATAAAATTCTATCCTGCGCTGCGCCATTGCCGTCTCTGGCGGTTCTACTTCCAGGCACAGCCGGCTACCGAACATTTCCACAACTTCGTCCAGAATTTTTCCGCCTATGCCGCCGTTTCTGTGCCGCGGACTTACCGCCAGGTGCTCGACGTACACTGCAAACCCGAAATCCCACACAGCTGCAAAGACTCGTATATCACCCTTGTCATCCTGTCTGCTGACAAATATTTTATATTCCGGCTTTTCCAGCAGACTTTTCTGCGCCCGGTATGGCTTATATTCATCTTTTGGGAAGCTGGCTTCCATAAGGCTGTAAATTTTGTCAAAATCTTCTTTTTTCAGCGGGAAAATCGCCATCTTGTCTTTCCTCCATTCAAAATAAGAATGTATAGAAGCTATTTTATCATAAAACATCCGGCGGCTTCAAGCAGTAAGCTGGTACACAGCTATTCGCATTTCCTGCGCCGGAAACCGGCGCGCAAATTGCACATAAGTACGGCAGTCAGCGGCGCAGCATCTTTGTACCATTTTCACCGCAGACAAATTTTACAATGTGGTATACTGCATATCCTGCAATACTTCCTGTCAGATTCAGTATCAAATCATCAATGTCACAGCTGCCTCTCAATGTAAACAGCTGTGTCAGTTCAACCATCACAATACATCCGGCTGATATCAACAAAAACACCGCCGGTTTTTCGGCTTGTTTTACCATGACCGGAAGCAGAAAGCCAAATGGCACAAAAACCGCAATATTCCCCACCGGATTGACCACGGCATAAGGCAGAAGGTAAGGATTTGACTGTTTAAAGATCAGGTCAAAGTATTGCCTTATTGAATAAAAAGGTATAAGGTTTACATTCATCGATAAATTTTCCATATATGTGCCACCGGCGTACCTGCTTTTTCTGAAAAACAGCAGGTAAAGCATAATGAAAATGTAAATAAAAAAGATAACCTGCAAAGCAGATTTCGGTTTTTTTCTGCTCATTGCCAGAATCCCCACATTTGACCGCTGATACATCGCAGACGCAGTATTCATGTTTATCTTTTTACTGTGTGCCACACATCAATTTCCCGTGCCGACGGCGACTCAAACAGCTCTGCGCATTTTCCCGTCAGGGCATCATCCACATAAAAATTACAGCTGTCTTGACCGCTTATGACACAGCGGTTTCTGTCATGTATATTTTTTCTCAAACTGGCCTCGTCAATATCAATATAATGCCATTCATACTCTATGCCTTTGCTGATGAAATACCCGGATATTTCCCGGCGCTCCCTGGCAGTCCAAAAACCCCAGTCCAGTATGACATTACATCCTGCGGCCACTGCGTCAGCCGCCTTTTTTCTCAGATACAGCTTTACCTTTTCAACCAGCTCATTATAAAATTTCCCCTGCCGGTTGCCGCATAAATACCACGTAGCTTCATCCGCAGACAGTATCATTCCGCCGCAGCTTTCCCGCAGCTGTGACGCATAACGGCTTTTACCGCTGCATATCCTGCCGCATATAAGGATTGCCTTTCCCATAACCAACCTCCTTTTACAAAAAAGGCAGCGCTGCAAAAGCGCTGCCTGAAAACGGATCATTTTACCATAGCAGGAACAAGCACCAGTACCTTTGCCAAGGCATCCTTGTCACCTCCGTCGGTGCCTTGGCCTGCTTCAGCAGCGTCCTTGCCGGCATATACCACAGTGTCGCTGTCTGTATAGACCACATCATCATACAGTTTTGTAAACTCATCCAGTGTACTTATCACATCAAAGCCGAATTTATCTGTGCGGTAGTGCATAGGTATAATAACCTTTGCTTTTACCTGCTGCGCCACCTTTTTGGCAGTGGGGGCATCTATGGTGTAAAAACCGCCTACGGGCAGCAGAGCTACATCAACATTTCCTATCCGGCTGATCTGTTCGTCGTTCAGAATATGACCCATATCTCCGAAATGAGCTACTTTGAAACCGTCAAAGTCAAATACCCTTATAATATTTTCCCCGCGTTTTGCGCCGTTCTCGTTGTCATGGAAACTGTTTACCCGTGTTATCTTCGGCGCCGGTGCTGCCATTTTTATCTGTTTTACCACCTCGGCTGCTCCATGGTCATAGTGTCCGTGGCTGCAAAACACATCTATGGCAGAAACCTGCAAATTGTCAAGGCCCGGTACACTGCCGTCCTGATATGGGTCCAGCACAGCGCTCCAATCGTCCCAGGTCAGTTTAAAACAGGAATGTCCCAGCCATTGAATGGTAACTTTTTTCATACTTTGTCTTCCTTTCTGTCATTTCATTATTCTCAAACCCTTGGGGTAATGATTTTTTATTATCCGGCCGTCGCATTTGCCCCAGCCCATGGTATAGCCGTCCACCGCCATCAGTCGGTATCCGCGGCTGGAATTGTCCGTCCCCACAGTCTGACCGCAAAGGTAGCTTTCTACTCTTTCGTCGCCCAGCGACATATTTTCCCGCGGCGCATTGTCTGTTTTCAGCGCCATTGCCAGGCTGTGTGAAGGTTCAAAACGGCCCTTTTTCATCTCGCCCAGCTGCAAGCCCCGCCTTAAAACCTTTATGCCTGTAAGGTCAGGGGTATTGTCCGGCAGGCTGTACAGCATATTGCCAAACATCACAAAATTGCCGGCTGTAAAATTTTGCAGAGTGTTTTTTTCAAAATCGAACCAAGATGCCGGTAATTTTTTATCACTGACGGTTTTCTGATATTTGATTTTACCGGTCTGTCCGTCTGTTTTTTCCAGCACCGCCACAAAATGCCCTTCTCCTTTCAGCCTGTGGGGGAAAAGCCTCATTGTCTTTTTCAGCTCCGGCCTTCCGCCGGCCAGTTCCGGGCGGCCGGGTGAAAAGAAAGATGCGGCCGCAGGGCTTACCAGACGGTACTCCGGGTGTCTGTCCATAAATGCGGCAATGGCCATTTCGTTTTCCTGGGGCGCAAAAGTACAGGTGGAATATATTATCCTGCCGCCGGCACACAGCATTTTATCTGCACTGTCCAGTATCAGTCCCTGCCTTAAACCGCAGGCATCCGGCCGCTGCTGCGACCACTGGCTGACAGCAGACGGATCTTTGCGAAACATACCCTCACCGGAGCAAGGTGCGTCCACAATTATTTTATCAAAAAAAGCCGGGAAAAATTTTTCCAGGTCTGCCGGGCTTTCGTTGGTGACTATTGCATTTTTCACGCCCATTCTTTCCAGGTTGGAGGAAAGTATCCTGGCGCGGGAAGGCACTATCTCATTGCTTACAAGAATACCTTTTCCCTGTAAAGCCGCCGCGGCCTGACTGCTTTTTCCTCCGGGAGCAGCGCACAGATCCAACACCTTTTCACCCGGTTTTATCTCTGCGCACACAGCCGGCGCCATGGCGCTGGCCTCCTGCATATAGTACACCCCTGCCCGGTGATAGGGGTGCAGGCCCGGTCGCCGGCTGTCGGAATAATAAAACCCGTCGGGGCACCAGTCCACTCTGGCCAGACCAAACAGATCCTGCCGCCAGAACTGCCGGCTGTCGGCTTTCAGTGTGTTGACGCGCAGGGAGCGCCGCGGCTGCCGGTCATAGCTTTTTATGAAATCGTCGTATTCATCCCGCAGCATATCCTTCATTCTGCGGCAGAATTCCTGTGGTAAATTCACTTATTTTCCCCTTTTAAATATCGTTTTATATATAATAACATATTTTACCCGCTTTTGCCATATACACAGCCTGCCGTGGTGTAAAATTCTGCACTGGGCTGCCCTCTGCAACACAAAACAGCCGCCGTAAATTCCGGCGGCTGTTTATTTTTTATAAAACCTGGCTTAAAAATTCTTTTGTTCTGGGATTTTGCGGATTTTCAAATATCTGCTGCGGTGTGCCCTCTTCGGCTATTACACCGCCGTCCATAAACAGCACCCTGTCAGACACCTCACGGGCAAAACCCATTTCATGTGTTACTATAACTATCGTCATACCGCTTTGCACCAGTTGTTTTATAACATTCAGCACACCTTTTACCATCTCTGGGTCAAGGGCGCTGGTTGGCTCGTCAAACAAAATTGCCTTGGGCTGCATGGCCAGGGCACGGACTATCGCCAGCCTTTGTTTCTGGCCGCCGGACAGCTTTTTGGGATATTCGTCCTTTTTGTCCTCCATGCCAACAGTTTTCAGCAGATCCAGCGCCAGATTTTCCGCCTGATCTTTCGGCATCTTTTTTTCCAGTATCGGAGCCAGGGTTATATTCTGCATAACCGTCAGGTTGGGAAATACATTGAAATGCTGGAACACCATGCCCAGCTGCCGGCGGTATTTATCTGTATTTACCCCTGGGGCTGTCACATCTTTGCCTTCAAAATATATTTTACCGGCAGTGGGTGTTTCCAACAGGTTGATACAGCGCAGGAATGTGCTTTTGCCGCCGCCGGAAGGCCCTATAACCGAAACCACTTCTCCGGCCCTGATTGTCTGATTTATGTCTTTCAGCACTTTGAGGGAGCCAAAGCTTTTTTCCAGTCCTTCAACCTTTATCAAAATATCATCTGTCACTTTCTGCCAGCCTCCTCTCATACTTTTTCAGAACAAATGTCAGTGTGTATGTCATTACAAGATATATTATACCAACTATCACCAGCGCAGGCAGTGGCTGATATGTGGCGTTCTGCACTGTTTTCCAGGCTGTCATCAGTTCGCCCACAAAGAATATACTGGCCAGACTGGTCTCTTTCAGCATGGTGATAAACTCATTTCCCAAAGCCGGCAATATATTTTTAATCGCCTGTGGCATAATTATATATCTCATTGTATATGAATTGCGTATTCCCAGGCTTTTGGCCGCTTCCCACTGTCCGGCGTCCACAGCCTGTATGCCTGCGCGGATTATCTCTGATACATAGGCTGACGAACTTATTATCAGCGCTACGATTATGCTTTGTCTTTCGCTCATTTCAAAAGGCATGACCTTTGGCAGCCACAGCCAGAAAAAGAACAGCTGCAAAAGGAAGGGCGTTCCTCTTATAAGTCCCACATAAGTGCCGGAAATCCGGTTAAGCAGTCTGCTTTTGCTCATGCTTAAAAAAGATATGAGCGCCCCCAGCGGCAGACCGAAAGCCATTGTTATGACAGTAAGGGCAAAAGTCCATTTACTACCGTCAACAAACACATAATAATATTTACTCCATGTGCTGAAAATATCCCGTATCATTGCGTATTTTTCCTCTTAAATCAATTATTTTCCAGGCCCAGGCCTGCGGCATATTCGGAATATTCGTCGTACCACTGCGCATATATTCCGCTTTCCACAACCTCATCTATTATGGCGTTGACAGCGTCAGTCAGCTCGTCTTCGCCTTTTCTGATGCCTATTCTGGTGCCTTCCATACTTTCGTCAGAAGCAAATTTAAAGCCGTTTACTATTGTAACGGTAGGGTTGGCTTCGGAATACAGACGGCCGTTGCCTATAAAGCAGGCAGCCAGATCCGCCTTGCCTTCCTGAACCATCAGAAATGCATTGGTCATAGAGTCCACATATTTGATCTCTTTGCATTCGGGTATCTGGGACAGTACAAAAGAGTCCTGAACAGAACCGGCCTGAACGGCTATAACCGCATCTTTCATAGACCGTACATCCGGATATTTATCCTCGTCACCTACGCGGCACAGCATTCCGTAGCCTTCGGTATCATCATCAAAGTAGTAACCTTTGGACATGTTCATCGATTCTGCTCTGGCCGGGCTGTAAGCCAGGGCTGATATGGCCAGGTCGTATTTGCCCTCTGACACACTGGACAGCACAGCTGTAAAATCCAGCGGGACTATCTTCAATTCAACGCCCAGGCTGTCGGCTATATATTTTGCCAGTTCCATGTCAGCACCCACATACTGTTCCTGTCCCTCTTTGGTCGGATCTATAAACTCGTTAGGTGCAAAATACGGCTCGGTAGTAACTGTTATATATCCCCTTTGTTTTATTTCTTCCAATCGGTTTGTCCGATTTTCTTCCTTTGAAGAGCAGGCGCACAAAGATGCTGTCAAAACGGCCGCCAGTATTAAACAAAATAACTTTTTCATAATTTTTCTCCTTTTGAATGTGTTAAAAATCTTTAAATTTAATATCTCGCGGCATTTGATATAACCACCAAAACAAAAACCGTCCTCCCGGTATCTGTCTGATACCAAGAGGACGGTAAAATAATCCGTGGTTCCACCTCTGTTTATTGACGCCTCACGACATCAACCTCATCGAGTACAATCATACTCTATCGCGATAACGGGCGAAAAGGTCCGGTCCAGTCTACTTAAAACTCAAAGTTTTGTTCGGTGAACAGCTCCAAGATGTGTTCAGATTTATCTTCATAGCCTTTTCCAGCAGCCAAGACCTCTCTGTAAATCGGAATAAACCCTACTATTTCTTATCAATGCATTTTTGAGATGTATTAAATTTAACTCTAATATACACCCACCAGCGACACCTGTCAATATTTTTTTCAAAAAAATCAGGAGCACATATGTGTGCTCCTGGCATTCAGTTAAGCTTTTGGCGGATACATCTTCACAAATTCTTCCGCTATATTCAGCAGGTGGTCGCCTATTCTTTCAAAGTCTGTCAACATTTCAGAATAAATTACGCTGGCTTCCGCACTGCATTCGGTAGTTTTCATTCTTTCCATCTGTGCATTGCGATATTCATCGGTCATGTCGTCCACATCCTGCTCGGCTTTTACCACGCCCGCAAGCATTGTGGCGGCATCTTCGCGCCTGTCGCCTTCCAGCAGTGCCATGGCAGACACTGTAAGATCTTTCATGCAGCGCACTTCGTCAGTGGCGCGCTCGGAAAGGCTGATACCTTTGTTTATAAAGAACTTTGTATAATCGGCAAAGTTGGTCGCATGGTCGCCTATCCTTTCGATATTGCCCACTATTCTGAAATATCCGCTGACAACCTCGGCGTCATGGGGAGGCATGTGATTGCCTATTACACCGGATATGTACTGGGATATATTTGCATTCAGCTCGTCCAGTTCGTCTTCGTTTTTGCGTATAATTTCATCATATTGAGGTGTATTGCCTATAACCGCATCAAAGCTCATTATAACATTCTTTTTGGCAATGTCATACATATAGTTGACCTCGTCCCTTATCAGGGATATGGCGATGGCGCCGGTACCAACGCTGTAACCGGAAATTGTCTTGGACCTTTCCAGTATACCCACACGCTTGTCCTGCTCAGATTTGTCCTTGATGATAATCTGGGACAATTTTACCAGTTGTTTTGCGAAAGGCAAAAGTATAATGGTGGTCACGACCTTGAATATAACATGGGCATTGGCCACCTGGGCAGAGGGAGAGTGGGGAAACAGATGTTCCACCATGGAAACAAATGGGAACAGTTGGCAGATTATTACAAATATGATCGTTCCTATTATGTTGAAACTCAGGTGTATAACTGTGGTTCTTTTGGCGTTAGCGCCCATGCCTATGGATGCTATGGCAGCCGTTATACATGTACCTATGGCAAAGCCGAACATAACATATATGCCTGTATCCAATGTGACCAGGCCGGCAGCTGCCAAAGCCTGCAAAATACCCACGGAAGCAGAGGATGACTGTATCAATGCCGTAAAGACAGCACCGACCAAAACACCTATAAGCGGATTTTTAAATGTAGTTATTATGTTTATGAATGTCTGTGAATCGCGCAGGCCGCTCATGGCAGAACTCATCATGTTCATACCGATAAAAAGTATACCCAGACCGGCTATTATGGCTCCGATGTTGTTTTTTCTGGAATCCTTTGTAAACATTATCAGGGCCACGCCCGCAAAAGCTATGGCCGGGGCAATGTCTCCTATACCCATTGTCAGCAGTACACCTGTCATGGTGGTGCCTATATTGGCACCCATGATAATGCCCACTGTCTGGGACAGCTGCATAATGCCCGAGTTTACAAAGCCTACCAGCATTACTGTGGTGGCGGAAGATGACTGGATTATGGCTGTAATTACAGTACCCACTACAACACCCATAATTGTGCTGGATGTAAGGCTTTCCAGAATTTTTTTCATCTTTTCGCCGGCAACTGCTTCCAGGCCGTCACTCATCATGTGCATACCATACAAAAACAGCGCCAGTCCGCCCATCAGCGACAACACATCAGATAGAGTCATAAGTAGTTCTCCTTATTTAAAAATTTTAATTTTGCCGGAATCGTTAAGCTGTATAAGAATGGACATGGATACAGGGAATAAAAACAGCCCCAGTATACCCATTACCATTGTTCCCACATACATACACGCCAGTGTGACCACAGGGTGCAAACCTACTTGCCGGCCGACTATTTTGGGCTCTATAATATTTCTTATAACAGTGACAGCTACATACAGTACAGCTATCCCCACACCCAGAAAAACATCTCCGGTGACAAATGATATAACCGCCCACGGCACCAGAATGCCGCCGCTGCCCAGGACAGGCAGTATATCAAAGACCGCTATCAGAACAGCTATCAGAAAAGGCTTTTCGACACCCAGCAGAAACAGCCCCGTACCGATTTCGCAAAATGTGATAAACATTATCAACGCATAGGATTTGATATATTTCAGCAGGGCAGATTTGGTATATGTTTCCACTTCGTACAGCATGGTTATCTGCTTTGTATTCAGCTGTCTGGCAATGAAATATGTCAGTTTGTAATAGTCCAGCGATATAAAAAATGAAGCTATTACAGTGATCAGGGTACGGATAAGGAACGCCGGAACCTTTGTGGCCGCAGTGGATATATAGCCCAGCACACCCATGGATATATCTGATATATATGTGCCCATATTAGCCATTATATTGTTGGTAGCCTCTTCCACGGCGCTTTGTATACCCGGGTCGATGCTTACCAGAAAGCTTTGTACCCAGTTAAACAACCTTGTCACCACCGGGACTATTTCGGTGCTGTAAAAATCCGGCAGAAGGTAAAACCGGTTGCGTATCAGCAAAGCCAGCTGAACGCCCACAAGCACCAGCAGCCACACCGTTACGCCGTAAAACAACAGCACGCACAGCACTGCCGCTATGCTGCGTTTAATTTTAAGATAAACATTTACCGTGTTTATGACAGGCTTCAGAAAATAAGCCACAATAAAGCCGGTGACAAACGGCGACAGATAATCCCAGCCGAATTTCAGCAGCAGAAGCGCCAGGACGGCTATAACACCATAATACAGCGCGTTTACCAAAAACTTTATCCTTTTTTCATAACTCATAAAAATCCATACCTACCTAATTTATATTTTAATATATTTGCGGTATATGTACAATTGTAAAAACTAATTAAATAAATGTAAAATTTATGTAAAATTTTGATAATATATATACAATATCCGCTTTTTTTGCATAATTTTTTATATTCAACAAGCAATTTTTGGCTAAAAGACATAAGATATTTATTTTTTTGGCCTTATATGCTACAATAATCTTAATACAAAACCGTAAAATATACAAGGAGGACAGCATGAATATCAGTTTACTTGATGTGGTGGGGCCCGTTATGATAGGGCCGTCATCTTCCCACACTGCAGGGGCAGCCAAGCTTGCGAAAACCGCAAGGCTTATATATGGCAAGCCTTTTCATAAGGTCAGCTTCGGGCTGGGAGGTTCTTTTGCCAGCACATACCGCGGACATTTTACAGATTTTGCCCTGGTGGCCGGCGCCCTGGGTATGAGCGAAGACGACGAAAACCTGGCGCACAGCTTTGAAATGGCACAAAAAAGCGGAATGGAATTTTCTTTTTACCCCACAGATATCCCATCTGTTTACGAAAATACCGCCAGGATAACATTTTACAGCGATGACGGAGAGGAATTTTTTGTGGAGGGTGCCTCTCTCGGCGGCGGCCGAATTCTGGTGACCAACATAAATGGGCTGGGATGCGAGATAAATGCCAGCTGCCCCACCATAATAGTACAGCAGCAGGATGTAAAAGGTGTTGTCAGCGATGTCAGCACGATACTGGCGTACAACAACATCAACATAGGCATTATGCGTGTAAACCGTACAGCCAGAGGTGACAAAGCCTATTGCGTAATAGAATGCGACGAAGTTATACCGGCCAATGTCATCAATGACCTGAAAAGAGTGAACAATGTTATTTCAGTTACAGTTGTAAATATAGGGGGAGGTCAGTAAAATGTACAAAAACGCCGAAGAACTGATGGAACTCTGCCGCCGGCAGGACAAAAGAATATGGCAGGTCGCACTGGACAACGAAGTCAAGCTGACAGGGCTGGACCGCCGGGCAGTACTGGAACATTTTTCACAGAGACTGGATATAATGTTTGCCAGCGCAACCAAGGCCCTGGAGCATAAACAGGCCACAAAAGGCGGTCTTATTGACGGTGTTGCCAACACTCAATATGAGTATTCCAAGCAGGAATCAATTTCCGGCTCGTATATAAATTATGTCATGGCACTGGCCTATTCATGCAGCGAGGTGAACGCTTCCATGGGTAAAATATGCGCCAGTCCCACTGCCGGCAGCTGCGGCATAATGCCTGCTGTTCTGCTGGGTATAAGCCAGAGCAAGAACACTGACAGGGACACTGTTATACAGGCGCTTATCACAGCCAGTGCCGTAGGTGCAATATACACCAAAAACGCAACTGTTGCCGGTGCTGACGGCGGCTGTCAGGCTGAATGCGGTGTCGCCGCCAGCATGGCTGCGGCCGCGGCGGCCTATATGATGGGCGCAGACGACGAAAAATGCCTGAACGCCGCCGGATTTGCCATGATAAACATCATGGGTCTGGTGTGTGACCCGGTGGCCGGGCTGGTGGCACTTCCCTGTGCCCAGAGAAACGCTTCCGGCGCGGTAAATGCCATAATATCGGCTGATATGGCCCTGGCAGGACAGAAAGCCCACATCCCCTTTGACCAGGTTGTGGAAAGTATGTTCAAGGTGGGCAAAATGCTGCCTCCGCAGCTGAGGGAAACCGCCATGGGCGGCATTGCCGTGACACCTGCGGGACAGGCTATATACAAGGAAATTTTTGGCTGATTTTCATTTTTAAAGCAAGACTCCGGTTTCGGCCGGAGTTTTTTTGTTTCTCCTGATTTATTTTATATGGTAAATTGCAGTTATGTGAAAAAACAGGGCAACGGAAAATCCGCTGCCCTGTTTGGGTTATACAATTAAATTCAGACTGTTAAAATTCAATTTTCTTCGCAATATAATCTGCCAGATCTGCTATTTTTACCCTTTCCTGCTGCATGCTGTCGCGTTCGCGGACTGTCACACAGCCGTCTGTTTCGCTGTCAAAGTCGTAGGTGATACAGAAAGGTGTGCCGATGGCATCCTGACGGCGATAGCGTTTGCCGATGGAACCTGCTTCGTCATAGTCAACCATAAAGTGCTTTTGCAAGTCATGGTAAACTTTGGTTGCCTGCTCACTCAACTTTTTGGACAGCGGCAGAACACAGGCTTTGTAAGGAGCCAGAGCCGGATGCAGATGCAGAACTGTGCGCACATCCCCTTCGCCCAGGTCTTCTTCGTCATAAGCTTCCACCAGGAATGCCAGTGCCACCCTGTCAGCGCCCAGTGAGGGTTCGATAACATGGGGGATGTATTTTTCGTTGGTATCCGGGTCAAAGTATTCGATGGGTTTGCCGCAATGGTTGGAATGCTGTGTCAGGTCAAAGTTGCCGCGGTCGGCAATGCCCCACAGCTCGCCCCAGCCAAATGGGAACAGATATTCTATATCTGTTGTAGCGCTGGAATAGTGTGACAATTCTTCTTTTGAATGGTCACGCAGGCGCATATTTTCTTCTTTCATTCCCAAAGAAATCAGGAAATCGCGGCAATAGCTTCTCCAATAGTTGAACCATTCCATATTGGTGCCGGGTTTGATGAAAAATTCCAGTTCCATCTGTTCGAATTCTCTGGTTCTGAAAGTGAAGTTGCCGGGAGTTATCTCGTTTCTGAAGCTCTTGCCCACCTGAGCCACGCCAAAGGGCAGTTTTCTTCTGGTTGTTCTCTGAATATTAGAAAAGTTTACAAAAATACCCTGTGCTGTTTCGGGGCGCAGATAGATTTCGTTTTTGGCGTCCTCTGTAACAC
Organism: uncultured Oscillospiraceae bacterium; assembly: GCA_949297385.1. Taxonomy (GTDB): domain Bacteria; phylum Bacillota; class Clostridia; order Oscillospirales; family Ruminococcaceae; genus RGIG3102. The sequence goes on along the minus strand of CASFSP010000006.1, from coordinate 3,421 downwards.
CCTGATATGTTTTGAACATCAGGTTGAATTTGCGTATATCTGTAAAGTTGGTGCCGCCGCAGTTGGGGCATTTGATACCTTTTTCTTTTATAAAGTCGCTCATCTGCTGATCTGTCCAGCCGGCACATTCATAGCCCGCTTCTTCAATCAGCTTGTCTGCACGGTGACGGGTTTTGCAGTCTTTGCAGTCCATCAGCGGGTCAGAAAATCCACCCACATGGCCGGAAGCAACCCATGTCTGAGGGTTCATCAGTATTGCTGCGTCCAGGCCTACATTGTAAGGGCTTTCCTGAACAAATTTCTTTCTCCATGCATTTTTTACATTGTTTTTGAATTCAACACCCAATGGGCCGTAATCCCAGGTGTTGGCCAGGCCGCCGTAAATTTCACTGCCCGGATATACAAAGCCTCTGTCTTTGCACAGGGCTATTATTTTTTCCATTGTTTTGTCCTGATTAAGCATTTTATCCTCCACATAGCGCTTTCGCTTTAATGTATCTATAATATACTTTATTGTCTGTTAAGTCAAGGGTTACCGCCAGCGGCGCCGGCAGTTTATCAGTTCTTTATCCTTAAAAGCTTCCAGCAGGTTTACATCCAGCGTGCGCCGCAGTGCCATAAGCATCATCAGCACATCCCGCATTTCGCCTTTCAGATCATTTCTGTCCGTTTTATCCACATCGCTTTTGATTGCCGTACAAGATTTTCTGACCTCTTTTGCCAGCTCGCCCAGCTCTTCTGTCAAAAGCAGCAGGCAGTCCTGCGGGCTTTCTTTATCAAAGCCTCTCACCTGCACCATCAGGTTTACATATTCTTGAAGCCGGGTCAGGGATGTTTCGGGTCCCATGGCCTGTACAATCTCTTTCAGATAATCGTTATTCATCACTTTTTACCCCCAGTGTCTGTTGTTTAATAGAATAACACAAAAAGCAAAACGGGGCAATTGTCAAAAAAGTAGATTTATTTTTTTATTTATGATATTATATATTGACAAGCTTAAAAGGAGAACTTATGGAACAGCCCAAGTATACAGCCACATCCCTTCATACAAAAATACGCGCAGTGTTTCTGGCCATGCGCAGGCCGGATACCCCTTTGTACGCAAAGCTGGCCGGCGGCCTGTTTGTGTACTACGCCTTATCACCGCTGGACCTTATACCGGACTTTATACCGCTGCTGGGGCGGGCAGATGACATGATAATACTGCCGTTTCTGGCATGGTTGTCATTCAAATTGGTGCCTGATGATATCATAAAAGAATGCATGCGGCAGGCTGAAAATATGCAGGGCGGAAATTTCAGTCAGAAAATGCGTTATGCCATACCTGTAATATGTGTCTGGCTGGTAATTTTACTGCGGTGTGCAAAAGCTTTTTATAATATACTTTTATAGAATTATACATAAAAAGCGCGGCTTTGCCGCGCTTTTATTTTGCAGTTTTTAAATCTCTGAGGATTTTATTTTTTTCAACTTTACAGAATACCTGTGCAATTTGTATGCCATTGCCGCACCTGACAGGGCGCACACAACCATTGCCGAAAAAATTATTAAATAAGCTTTTTTGCCTGGGAATGCCTCCATAACACTTCCGCATAAAGTATAGGCAAAGGCATCCGGCCGATAACCTATTATGCTGATAAGACCGCTGGATGTACCTGTCAGCCGCGGCGGTATATCCACCTGGGACATTGTGGCAAACAGCACGCTTTTCAGCGCTCCGTTGAGAATGCGGAACACAATACTGAAACCTGCACACAAAGCTGCCGTCTCCACGCCCCACGGTATGGCCAGAAATGCTGCGGCTGTCAACGCGCATATGACCATTACAAAAGATATAAATTTACTGGGCGAGCCCATTGCATCAGCTACGCGGCCGCCGGCAATAGAGCCGATGTTGGCGAACCCGTTTACCCCGATTATTGTTATCAAGGCCACCGCAGAAGCTGACATGCCGCATATTCCGGTAAGAAACGGCGTAAAACGGCCGAAAATTATAGACAATATCTGACTGAAAAATATCGTAAAACCAATCAGCCATACACCTTTCAATTTCAGGACTTTGCCCATGCCGCCGATCAGTGATTTCACATCAGGCCGAACGGTGTCAGACCCGGCAGGCATAAATACATACACCAGACCCGCCACAATAATATGACATACCGAATAAAATATCGCCAGTGTGACAAAGTTCTCCCCGGTAAGGTTGAACAAAGCCAGACCCGTCATGGAAAATCCGAAAGTGATAATACAGCACATAGTTTCTTTAAGGCTGAAAACCTGCCCTTGATGGGCGCCGTCTGCAAAGTTTTTGACAGCCTTTATCATCGCCGGCCAGAAGGTCAGTATTGTTGAAAAAGACCAGAAAATACTGAGTGCCAGCATAGATGTGTAGCCCGGCAGCGTGGCGCTGTAAAGGCCGGCCAAGCCAGTAGCTGCCATGGAAAAAACAAACAGTTTTTTGGTGTCAAAAGCATCAGCTGCCACTCCGCCGAAAAAATACGCCACAATGTTGCAGGCGCCGAAAACTCCCACCAGATTTCCCATCTGAACATGGGTAAAGCCATAAGCCGCCTGCATACTGTCATAATATGTAGATTGAAGATAGGGCAAAGTATAAATCAGCGCATTTGCCACACATATTATGGCCAGCAAGGACAGTCGCCTTTTATCCATTATAAAATACCTCAAAAAATCTTAAATACCGTTGATTGCTTTGTGTAATAATAATACTTTGCCATATATTTTGCAATAGAAAAATTTATTTTTAATAATTTGTAAGATTTTGACTTAAAACAACAATGTATTTTATAAAAAAACGCCCTGTTGCCAAAAGGCCCAGGGCGTTTTAAGGAGGTCGCTTAACAGCGTTTCTCAGGTATAAGCTTGTATACTCATGAAAAAGTTAGTGTCGGAATTAAGGGAGAAAACCGTGTTCTGCCGGTTTTCTGCAACATCTGCCGGCCGGGTCTGCCCTGGCTTATCCGGCGGCTGTCCGCCATCTTCACCGGGGCCTCCTGACGGTCCCTGGGGTTTTTGCGGTGTTTCACCACCAGGCATTTCACCCTGAGGAGGTTTGCCGCCACCGAATCCGCCGGCAGACGGGCTTTCGGAATACGCCATCTGCTGCCGTCCTGAATAATCGGTTATATTGGCATAAACACCATTTACGCTTTCGCCGGTTATCTCATCCACTTTATACACAGTGTAGTCATCCTCTACCAGCAGCGGTGAAGAATAGGCCATAATTGTATAATCCTGTGCGGCACTCATTGCAACCACCGGCACATCATCTGAAGATTTGAACATGACAGTTTCTCCGGCCCGTATCTTCCGGTCAAAATTGAGCACCATAAAATTCTGGGTGCTATCGCTGCTGATTTCATCGTACATATTGCCTGTTGCCAGCACTGTACCGCCATTT
>CASFSP010000005.1 GCA_949297385.1 uncultured Oscillospiraceae bacterium | reverse complement strand
TTATAGGCGGTTTTATCGGGCTTTTGCTGGGACCTATCGTAATGGGCGAAAATGCCATTTTCAAATTTCCGCGGGAATATATAAACAACTGGACACTTATTCCCGGTATACTGATAGTCCCCATTTTTGCCAGCGTGCCTTTGGGTATGTTTATGAACAGCGGCAGTGGCCAGGCAAAAAAGAAAAGCGGATCTGCGATTTCAAAAGTCCTGATAGCCTTTGCAATTTTTGCAGCGACCAGTTCAATACAGTCCGCCATAGGCTTTGGCACCAACCTGCTGTTTTCTGCCGGAGGAAATTCCGGACTTTACCGCACTTTCGGCTATGAGCTCAGCCAGGGATTTTGCGGCGGTCACGGCACAGCAGGTGCAGTGGGCAGAATAATGGAAGACCTGGGGCTGGACTACTGGGCCACTGCCCAGGGCGTTGCCACAACCACAGCCACAGTAGGCATAATAGGCGGCATGCTCAGCGGTATAGTGTTTATAAACATAGCCGCAAGAAAAGGCAAGACATCAGTGCTGAAAAAAGCAGAAGATATACCGGCCCACATGGCCACCGGATGTATAAGGGATATATCAGCCCAGGGGTCCATGGGCAGGGACAGTTTTGTAAACTCCTCCATAGAAACCACATCATTTCACCTGGCCCTTATGCTGGGTGCCTGCGGAATAGCCTATTTTGTGATGAACCGGCTGAAATCCACCGGTATCAGCGCATTTTCCAGCCTGCCGGTGTGGATATATGCAATGGTCATTATGTTTGGCATAAACAGAATACTTATAGCGCTGAAACTGGACTGGGCTGTGGACACAAAGGTTAAATCCAAAATTTCCGGCGCAATGTCTGATTTTGCCATAACCTGTGCCATAGCCAGCCTGCCCGTGCAGGCGGTAATGGAATATGCAGTGCCCATCGCTGTTATGTGCGCCGTCGGTTTTGTAGTCACATACTTGCTGATATTTGTTTTTCAGGGCGCTTTGTACAAAGACGACTGTGCCTTTGAGCGCAGCATAATAGCCTGGGGCTGTGCCACCGGAGTTATGATAACCGGTATGATGCTGCTGAAAATATGCGATCCGGATTACGAGACACCGGCACTTGCGGATTTTTCCGTAGGATTTTCCCTGCTTTCCCTTTCCGGACTTATTACTACTCCGCTGACAATATCATTTCTGGGAAGTGGGTCAACATTTGAAAACTTTGTCCTCAGCCTTGTAATAGCCGGTGTATATTTCATTATTGCATTCGGCGCCAAAGCCAGCGAAAAAATAACGGTAAAAAAAGAAATAAAAGGTGCAGTGAAAATATAGAAATAACCAAAAACAGTGATATAATTTAACTATAAAACAGCAAATCGGAGGTACAACCAAATGGATTGCACAAAAATTATAGCAGAAAAATCTGCCATGCTGGAAAAAACCGCAGACAGGGTATGGAACTGTGCCGAAACAGCCTTTACTGAATACAATTCCGTAAAGGCACTTATAGAGGCACTGGCCGAAGAAGGCTTTGAGATCAGAGAAAAAGAAGCTGGTATCGACACTGCTTTTTCGGCCAGGTTCGGCAGCGGTAAACCGGTGATAGGTATTCTTGGTGAATTTGATGCGCTGTCCGGCCTCAGCCAGAAAGCCGGAATAAACACCAAAGACCCCATAACTCCCGGCGGCAACGGCCACGGCTGTGGCCATCATCTGCTTGGTGTTGCAGGTATAGGCGCAGCAACAGCCATAAAAGAATATCTTGCAAAAAGCGGAAAAAGCGGTACCGTCATATACTACGGCTGCCCCGGTGAAGAGGGCGGCAGCGGTAAAGCATTTATGGCCAGGGACGGTGTCTTTGACGGGCTGGACGCCGCTATTACATGGCACCCGGCAGATGTGAACGCAGTCAGCGCCGGCTCTACCCTGGCAAATGTTCAGGTAAGCTATAAATTCAAAGGCATTGCAGCTCATGCGGCAGCTGTCCCTCACCTGGGCAGAAGTGCGCTGGACGCAGTGGAACTGATGAATGTGGGTGTAAACTTTCTGCGCGAACATGTAATTCCCGAAGCCCGTATGCATTATTCCATAACCAACCCGGGCGGATACTCCCCCAATGTGGTTCAGGCCGAAGCAGAAGTGCTGTACCTGCTGCGCGCACCCAAAAACAGCCAGGTGCAGGAAATATACAAAAGGGTAAACAAAATTGCCCAGGGCGCCGCAATGATGACAGAAACAGAGGTAGAGATAGATTTTGTCAAGGCCTGCTCCAACATAATTCCCAACAACACCCTGGAAAAAGTTTTGCAGCACAGCCTGGAAACTGTCCCGCTGCCCCAGTACAGCCGGCAGGATATTGAGTTTGCCGCAAAAATGCAGGAAAGTTTTGAAAACTCCGCCTCTACTGTTGAAAAAATTGCAGATAAAATCAGCGATCCCCGGCTGAAAAAGAAGGTTTTGGAATACAAGGATAAACCCCTGCTGGATATGGTCATGCCATATATTCCTTCGGAAGAGGCCAGTCCCGGCTCTTCCGATGTGGGCGATGTCAGCTGGGTATGTCCCACAGCACAGATAAACACCGTATGCTATGCGGCAAACACTCCCGGCCACTCATGGCAGCTGGTAGCCCAGGGTCTGGCAGATACAGCCCACAAGGGTATGCTGTACGCCGCACAGGTTATGGCCGACGCTGTGATACAGCTTTATGAAAATCCAGACATACTCCGCCGGGCAAAGGAAGAGTTTGATTCCAGAGTAGGCGACGGTTACATATGCCCCATTCCGGACAGTGTAAAACCCAGGTCAATTGCACCTAAAAAATAACATATGTTATAATATACATATATAAATCGCATGCAAAACTTCTAAACTAAAAACAGGCGGCGCATAAAGCGTCGCCTGTTTTTTGCCTACCTGACTTATTTTGTCCTTGTGATTAACTGGCAGTATACATACACATTCTGAATTTTTTTTGCATGGGCACCGCCGGCTGTGGTAACCACCGGCTGAGATTCAGAAGGTGCTTTGTACAGTTTAAAAGCAATAGCATACTGGTCTACCTGCAGGTTAGTCATACACAGATGCTGATAGTTTTTTCTTTCCGCCCCTATGTAATCAAACACAATTTCTTCCAGGTCATAGCTGGAAAAGCACTTAACTACGGCATCTTCCGGATATGTGTCCAGCATGGCGTGTACTTCTTCAAATGTAAGGTTAAAGCATTTGAATTCGCCTTCATTAATGATGGTCAAAATATTATTGTTATCAACAAGCAATAACGGTTTATCAATTGTAGCCATAGTTTTCTCCTTCATTAATATTTTATTAATCATATTGTAGCATAGTTTTCCACAACAAACAATAGTTTTTGTATTATATCACAGTATTTTTATTTTTTGTTTTTAAATACCGGTTGTAAAATAAGAAAAATCATAGTATCATATTGTAAATGAAACAAAGGAGCCATGATTTATGAACAAAACACCTATCATAATCGACTGCGATCCGGGAGTGGACGACAGCTATGCCATAGCCCTGGCCAATTCATGCCCGGATTTTGAAATTGTTGCAATAACTGCGGTAGAAGGTAATGTATCTGCCGAAATAACCAGAAAAAACGCTCTGTGCCTGGCTGATATGCTGGGAATAAACTGCCGTGTGGGTTTTGGCGCCGAAAAGCCGCTGGTGCGCCCGTACAAAAGAGATGCTTCCGGCACTCATGGTCAGTCCGGTGTCGGAACAGTAAAGTTTCCCGAACCGAAAAAGCAGCCCGATGAAAAGCCGGCATGGGATGTTATATACGAAGAAGCGGTAAAAAGTGAAGGAAAGCTGGTACTTTTTGCCATCGGGCCTTTGACCAATATTGCCATAGCCCTGCGCGAACACCCGGACCTGCCGAAATATATCAGCAAATTCTGCATTATGGGCGGCGGGACCTTCGGCAATGTGACGGCTACCGGTGCAAAAGCTGAATTCAACATTTGGATAGACCCCACCGCAGCAAAAGAAGTGTTTGAAAAAATGACTGTATATATGGTTGGCCTCAACGCCACCCACGCGGCAGCCCTAAGCGCACAGGATTTTGATGAGATGATTGAAATATGCGGCAGTTCAGAAAGCGCATACCTTGTGCGTGAGCTTTCAAAATTCTCAAAATTCAACAGCATGGAAAAAGGCCATGACAACAATATAATTCACGATGCCCTGGCAATAGCATCCATGATTAATCCGGATGTGGTTACATACGAAAACTATTATGTGTTTGTGGAAGATGACCCGCAGGCAGAAAATGAAGGTGAAACAGTTATTGACCTTAAAGGCGAAACCGGAAAGGAAGCCAACTGTTATGTTGCGATGAAAGTAAACAAGCCCTTGTTTGCCGATATGCTTAAAGACATGTGCAGATACTATGCTGAGAAATAATAAATAAAAGAGAGGCCGTTGGCCTCTTTTTTATTTAAATTTGTACAAATAAGACGCTTAAATAAACACAGCATTTGTGTAAATTTAATCTTGATTTTTATGTAATACAGGTATATACTGTAAACCTCTTAAAAAATTAAAAACCGAGGTATTTTATGAATACACTTCTAACCGTATCTGTGGCTCTTTTGGCGGGTCTTTTGATGACAAGGGCATTCAAGCCTTTCAAGCTGCCGGATGTAACCGCTTATCTGATTGCCGGCGTTCTGATCGGCCCTTTCTGCCTTGGCGCATTGAACATCAGCTTTCTGGGATTCACCTCACAGCGGCAGGTCAGCCGGCTGTCACTGGTATCTGATGTGGCACTGGGATTTATAGCTCTGTCCATCGGTAACGAATTCCGTCTGAGCGAACTGAAAAAAATTGGCCGACAGGCGTTTACCGTTGGTATTTTTCAGGCAATTACAGCAACAGTTTTTGTAGATCTGGCTTTACTGGCTGTACATTTTTTGATGCCTGACAAACTGTCTGTGGCCCAGCTTCTGACTTTGGGCGCAATAGCCACAGCCACCGCTCCCGCTGCAACCCTTATGGTTGTAAGGCAGTACAAGGCCAAAGGTCCTCTTACAGATCTCCTTCTGCCGATAGTAGCTTTGGACGACGCTGTTGGTCTCATCGTGTTTGCCGTTTCCTTCGGTATCGCCAAAACCCTGGTCAGCGGAAATCTGGATCTGATTTCCATAATTGTAAATCCCATTGTAGAAATTATCGGCTCGCTGATTTTAGGCGCTGTAATGGGTTTTCTGCTTACACAGCTGGAAAAGATGTTCAACTCCAACACAAACCGTCTTAACATGACAATTGCATTTGTTTTTCTGACTGTATCCATTTCAATGCTCAGTTTTAATATAGGACCCGTTCATGTAGGTTTCTCTTCATTGCTGGTATGTATGATGCTGGGAACAGTTTTCTGCAACACCTGCCCGCTGTCAGAAGACCTGATGAATTCCTGCGACAAATGGACTTCTCCCTTACTGGCCTTGTTCTTTGTAATCAGCGGTGCCGAACTGGATATGGGAGTTTTTGCAGATTACGCCATTGTATTCATAGGTGTTATTTATATTATTTTCCGCTGCCTTGGCAAATACTGCGGTGCATTTATCAGCGCAAAAGCCACAAAATGCGCCCCTCAGATAAGCAAATATCTGGGTATTACCCTCTTCCCGCAGGCCGGTGTTGCACTGGGAATGTGCACAACAGCCATGCAGCTGGGCGAACAGGGCAGTCTGATAAGAAATATCACCCTGTTTGCAATACTTGTTTACGAGCTGATTGGTCCTTTGGCCACAAGAGCCGCTTTGACAGCCGCCGGAGATATACAGCCTATGTCTGACGAAGTCAAAAACCGCAGAAGCATAAAACTTAAAAAAGCAAAATAAAAAACGAAGCACCTGATTCTCTCAGGTGCTTTGTTTTATTCTTTTGTATAATACGCTATTGCCTGCCGGGCAAATTCCGCAGTTCCCCGTCCAGCCGCATTGTCGATATTGTTTTTCATTCTCTCGTCCTGTGTATACATTTGGCCCAGTCCCGCCAAAATCCGTTTTGTGCAGGTATAAAAATGCCGAGTTATATAATCCTGCAGTTCCTTTACCAGATCCTGCGCCTGCTGTGAGCAAGCCTGCATATCCACTATCCGGCCGAATTTTTTTAATATCTCCATTACTCCCCGGCCGTCATTTTCCAGATCCTGCCGATTTCTGCCTTTTGCCCTTTCCCGGTATTCCCTGTATGCGTCAGTTTTCCCCCAACGCTGCTTCGCCTGCCGCGCATACTCTTCCAGCTCTTTGTTTTCAAAAAAGGAAAAATCCATATTTTCCACTCCTTTCTCTTTCATCGCAACAGCATTTTCTATCAGTCGGTCTATATGCTGCCTTTTCAGTTTCAGCATTTCTATCTGCCGGTCCAGCACCCGGGACATATCAAAATCCTTGGCGCTGACAATGATTTTAATATCTGACAAGGAAAAACCCCGCCGTTTGAACAGCAGTATCATACCCATCTGATTTACTGCATTTTCATCATAAAGTCTGTATCCGCTGTGAGTCTTTCCTGACGGGGTCAACAAACCCACATTGTCATAATATCTCAGCGTTCGCGCACTGACCTTGCATTTTTTACACATCTGTCCAACTGTAAGCATATATTACCTCCTACAAAAGATATTATAAAGTATTACGCTGCGTCACAGTCAATAGGCAGAATAAAATAAAAAATCCGGCCGGAGGCCGAATTTTTCATTTTTCAAAAACCCAAAGCTGCTGAATTTTGAAGCTGAAAACAAACAGTATCACATCCACACAGATTTTTATAATAGTTTCATGTATGCCCAGCAGTGTGTAAAGCCACCGTACACTGAAAGCTGACACAAACATTATGCATGCCGCAAGCACCGCGTACTTGGCTACGGAGTATGTAACATTCCGCCCGGACCTGAAAACAATTTTCCTGTTTATCAGATAGTTATACACCACCGAAACA
>CASFSP010000004.1 GCA_949297385.1 uncultured Oscillospiraceae bacterium | reverse complement strand
ACGGCGCCTTTAACATTGATGCGCCGTGGCTGGTGGATATCCTCAACACCTCAAATATTGACGACTACGCCAGCTTGCAGTACTTCCAGAGAAGACTGCGTGACAGCGGTATAATAGACCGTCTGGAAGAAATGGGCGTCAAGGAAGGCGACACCATACGCATAGAAGATTTTGAGTTTGATTATGTAAATTAAGGAGCTATATGGTTGATATAAAAGAGCAGTCACCGCTGTCGCTGGCTTTTGTGGGGGACGCGGTGTATTCATTGCTTATCAGGGAATACCTGGTCACTTCCAAAAGGTACACAATCAGCAAGCTTAACAGCATAACAGTCCAGTATGTCAGCGCAAAGGGCCAGTTTGCGGCAATGGAAATTATTTCCCCGATGCTGACAGAGCAGGAGGCGGCCGTATATAAAAGAGGACAGAACTCTTCCAAAGCCAGCGTTGCAAAACACGCGTCAGCGCGGGAGTACCGTGCCTCTACCGGCTTTGAATGTCTTGTAGGCTATCTGCATCTTACCGGTCAGGATGACAGAATAAATCAGCTTGTTGGTGAAATTATCGAAAAAATGCCTGTAAATTTGTAAACTTTAATAACAATTTTTGGTAAAAGTATTGAAATTACTGCGCATAAATGGTACAATTAACACAAATTTGATATTTATGGGTGATTAGTGAAATGATAAGTTTAAACAGTCGCCAGATTGAATTTGCGGCGGTTATACGGGATTTGATAAGAAACGAAAAAGTTCAGCAGATGGAATACATAAAGCATCATGTTGGCGGAGTTTCCTGTCTGGAACACAGCATTTTTGTGGCATATCTCAGCTTTATTATATGCAAAAGGCTGAACCTGGACGCAGCAGCGGCAGCCCGCGGCGGTCTGCTTCATGATTTGTATCTGTGCGATTGGAGCAAAGAGAATGTCAGCAGAATAAGAAGGCTGTTTATTCATCCTCAGCTTGCATTGAAAAATGCCAGCGAAACATTTGACATAACCAGTGTGGAAAAAGACATTATCGAAAATCATATGTGGCCTCTTACCATAAGCAAAATACCCCACCACTGCGTCAGTGCCATTGTCAGCCTTGCAGATAAAATCTGCGCTACTTTGGAGATGTGCGGTGTGTATGCCAGAATGAAAACACGCAGAAGGCTGTACAATTTTAACAAAAGATATTCATACGCAATATAAAAGAAATACCGCGCTAAAAGCGCGGTATTTTTTATTGCTGATTTTTGTCTTTCAAAAATTCTGAATACATGGATGGGGTGTCCGTTATTATGCCCAGCACACATTTAAAGATGTCGCCGCCGTTTAAAACAAACTGCTGGGCGGCATATTTGGCTGTTTTTTCATCCGGCATAGGAATTTCCATGGAAAAAATGGAAAAATTATCATCATCTATGGAACATCTCAGAAAATAATTTCCATCATCTGACTGATATATACTTGTTTTATTCTGCTTTTTTAACGCTTCATATTGTAGAAGTGAAACAGCCATCCTGTACGCGTATCTTTTTACCGTTGCCGAAACAGTGCTTTCCAGCTGCTGTGCTATTTCACGGCCTTCATGTGTTATAGAAAAGCCCTCGCTGCTTTCTGTGACAAAGTTCTGCTCTATAAGGTGGGACAGAGCGCTTTGCATTTCAAAATAGTTTACCAGCTCCTGGCCGCAGACACATTCTATCAGCTGGTTCTGGGTTATGGGCCGGTTAAGGGCAGACAGCAGGTAGCAAAGCAATATTTTGATTTCTGTCCTGTCCGTCAGCCCTCCCAGCCTTACTCCTGCATTCAAACCGTTGTTGTCCATAATACACACCTCCCTGGGTACTATAATATAATACTATTTTTGTTTTTCAAAGTAAAGTATGCACTTGTAAAACTTCCCGTAATGTGATAATATCAAATTATAATCTTTTGGAGGTATAAACATGAAACTTTTTATCGATACAGCCAATGTTGACGAAATAAGAAAAGCCAATGATCTGGGCGTTATATGCGGTGTTACAACCAACCCGTCCCTGATTGCAAAAGAGGGCAGAGACTTCAAGGAAGTTGTTCAGGAGATAACCACCATCGTGGACGGTCCCATATCCGCAGAGGTAGTCAGCATGGAAAGTGCAGGCATGGTGGAAGAAGCACTGGAACTGGTAAAAATTCATCCCAATATAGTTATCAAAATTCCAATGTGTGAAGAAGGCCTGAAAGCCACAAAAGTTCTTTCAGCCAAAGGTATAAAAACAAATGTTACACTTATATTCTCAGCGGCACAGGCTTTGCTGGCTGCCAGGGCAGGTGCAACCTATGTAAGCCCTTTTGTGGGCAGACTGGATGATATCGGTCAGGAAGGTGTAAACCTTATCTCCGAAATCCGGGAAATCTTTGCTGTTCATGATATTCCCACAGAGATAATCGCGGCTTCTATCAGAAATCCGATTCATGTCACATCCTGTGCTGCGGCGGGCGCTGATATAGCCACAGTACCTTACAAAATCATCATGCAGATGATAAAACATCCTCTTACCGACGCAGGAATAGAGAAATTTTTGAAAGACTGGGAAACTGTACCCAAAAAATAATAGAAGCGGGCTTTGCCCGCTTTTTATTTTAAATTATTCTCTTAATTTTATATAATAAAAGCACAAATATATATAATTTTATATTAAAATATGTATATTATGTGCAAAAAAGGTTGACTTTTGTATACAAAAGTACTATATTTTAATGTGCTAATTTGCTTACAAGGTAATAATTATCATCAGCGGCATTTCGTGTATGTGGAACATGTTTCAGATATGCGGCTTTTTTTGCGCTTTTTTTACAAATTATAAATATAGCTTGATTGGGTGTACGCCAATTGAATACAAAACATGTCAAAAATATATCAAAACATGCTGATTGATGTACAAAAAATTATTTCTTGTTGCGGGTTTTGTGGAACATTTTATAGGAAAGAAGAGGAGCGGACTATGTACATTTTATTGTTTTTGCTTTGGGTTGCCCTTAACGGCAAACTTACGGCAGAGATAGCTGTTTTTGGTGTATTTATCGCCGGCGGCGTCTATTGGTTTATGTGCAAAAATCTGGAATACGACCCAAAGAACGATATAAGGATGGTGAAAAATTCTCTCAGAGCGATAGTTTACATAATTGTATTGTTCAGCGAGATAGTTAAATCCAGCATCGCCGTAATGAAGATTGTTTTTTCAAAAAGCGTTGATATTCAGCCGCAGATCGTATTTTTCGAAGTGCCGCTGAAAAGTGAATTTCTGCTCACTGTTTTGGCAAACTCAATCACTCTTACACCGGGCACCATAACCGTTGATGTAAAAGACAATCATTTTTGTGTTCATGCGTTGGATTATACTTTGGCGCAAGGGTTTGAAGATTCGGTTTTCGTACGATTGCTTATGAAAATGGAGGACAAAGAAAATGATAAATCAGCGGTATGAGTATTTTCTTATAGGCGCTATGTGCCTTTTGGCCATTATAGCTGTTGCTTATCTGGTAAGGGCTATAATAGGACCGCATTTTTCTGACAGGATATTGGCTATAAACTCCATAAGCACCATAATAATCCTTATTATTTGCGCTATTTCACTGATACAAGGGGAAAATTACATCGTTGATATAGCGCTGATATATGCAATGCTGGGGTTTGTGACAGTTGTAATTGTGTGCAAGGCTTATCTTAGAAGCCATAACAAAGACAGAGCCAATGACCTGGTAAATCTGAGAGGAGGCAAAAAAGATGATCAGATATCTGATTAGTGCCGCGTGCATCATTTTTGGCATTGTTGTTATCGCCAGCGCCATGGTCGGCAACTACCGTTTTGGATATGTGCTTAACAGGATGCAGGTAGGTGCCACCGCAGACACGCTGGGCGCATTTTTTGTTATTTTCGGTCTTGTAATAGCCAGCGGGTTTACCGTTATCAGCCTGAAACTGTGCATAATGATAGGTTTCCTTTGGTTTGCAAACCCTGTTGCATCACATTTTCTGGCCAGGACGGAGATAATATCCAATGAAAATATTCTGGATGAAGTGGAGGTAGTTTCAAATGATAATATTTGAATCAATACTTATCACTTTTATGATAGTGTGTGCGATAGCTGTTTCCTGCACAAAGAATCTGCTGTCCAGCGTAATTATATTTATGTCTTACAGCCTGATAGCCAGCGTGATTTGGCTGCTTTTGCGTTCACCTGACCTGGCTGTTACAGAAGCGGCCGTAGGTGCAGGCGTTACCAGTACACTGTTTTTCATAACATTGAAAAATGTAAACAAACTGTATGAAGAAGGGGAGGGTGAAGATGAGCAGGATTAAAGATGCACTGAACAAATTTGCAGACGGCGATTTTACTATAACCACAAAAAGAAAGAAAAAGCCGCGGCGCAGACCTTCAACCCATCACGAAGCATCCCTGAAAGAAAGATATGTTATATGGCACGAGGAAAAAGCACGGTCATTTTTTAAAGGTATGTATATATCCGCCAGCGTTTTTGTATGTCTGACATTGATAGGCATACTGCTGATAACTGTCTCATTCCTGCCGCCTTTCGGCAACCCTTCCAACCCGGTAAACAACGAGGTAAGCGAAAGGTATATCGAAAAAGGTCTGGAAGAAACCGGGGCAGTCAACATTGTTTCCGGCATGATACTGGACTACCGTGCATTTGATACTTTCGGCGAAAGCCATGTGCTTTTCACAGCGGCCACAGGCGTTATGCTGCTGATGAGAAAAGATAAAAAAGGTAAAGAAGAAAATGATAAATTTTCACCTAAACGCGACCCGATAGTAAAGAATGTGGCAAAATATATAATTCCGTTCCTGTTGGTTTTCGGTATTTATATTGTGCTTAACGGCCATATATCTCCCGGCGGTGGATTCTCCGGCGGAGCTATCATGGGTGCCAGCCTGATTTTGTATTCATCTGCTTACGGATACAGAAAAATAAACAAAATAATAACCGAAAAATTTGTAAAAAGAGTTACCTTTGTATCACTGCTGTTCTACGCTTGTGCCAAAGGATATTCTTTCTTTACCGGCGCAAACCATCTGCCTTCCGGCATTCCGCTGGGAGAGCCCGGCGCCATATTGTCCAGCGGTCTTATACTGCCGCTTAATATATGCGTCGGCCTGATTGTTACCTGTACAATGTACAGCTTTTATTCACTGTTTACGAAAGGAGAGATATAAATGGGTCCGAATCTGTTAA
Source organism: uncultured Oscillospiraceae bacterium (assembly GCA_949297385.1). Classification (GTDB taxonomy): domain Bacteria; phylum Bacillota; class Clostridia; order Oscillospirales; family Ruminococcaceae; genus RGIG3102. The sequence goes on along the minus strand of CASFSP010000004.1, from coordinate 9,687 downwards.
GCAACTATTTCGAAACCGCTTCAATGATTTTGTTCGGTATCGGTTTCACCACATTGTTTTTGCAGCCCAACCTGATAAAAAAAGTTATCGGCCTGAATATAATGGACTCTGCGGTATATCTTTTCCTGGCCGCAAAAGGCTATATAGACGGTCGTTTGGCTCCTATTGTTGTAAACGGTGTTACAGATATGGAAGCATATATAAACCCGATACCCAGCGGTCTGGTTCTGACCGGTATTGTTGTTTCCGTTTCTGTTACAGCTGTATCACTGTCCCTTATCCAGAAACTGTATAAAGAATATCACACACTGGATATGGACGAAATTCTTACAAAAGCAAACAAGGAGGCTGAAAGATAATGCCGTTTTTAGCAAATTTCCCGTTTTTCTGCATCTTCATAATGATGGCAAGCGGCGTTACCAGCAGTATGCTCAGCGGCAAAAACGCATTCAGACTGAATGTCATTGCTTTGAGTGCCTGCCTGGCCATGAGCCTTTCTTTGCTGTTTTATATGATAGGTCAGCCCCAGCGGATTACATATATGATGGGCCACTTCCCGGCACCGTGGGGCAACGAAATACGCTTTGGTCCGGTGGAAGCACTGATTGCCAGTGTGTTCAGCTTTGTAATGCTCACATCTCTTGTGGCCGGCAAAGGCGATATATTTTCTGACATAGCATCCAGAAATGTAAACCTGTTTTATGTAATGATAAACCTGCTTATGGCGTCATTGTATGCACTGGTTTACACCAACGACCTGTTTACCGCTTATGTTTTTGTTGAAATAAACACACTGTCTGCCTGTGCCGTTGTAATGGCAAAGGAAAACGGACAGACCATAAGCGCCACAATAAGGTATCTGATAATGAGCCTTCTGGGCAGCGGTATGTTTTTGCTGTCCATCATACTGATATATGACCTTACAGGTCACCTGCTTATGGTAAACATCCGGGAAAGCATGGCGCGGCTTTGGGCTGACGGCCGGTACCGTCTGCCTATAACAATAATTGTCGGTCTTATGTCTGTGGGTATGGCAATGAAGAGTGCTTTGTTCCCGTTCCATACATGGCTCAGCCCGGCTCACGGCAGCGCCACCACTGCATCCAGCTCGGTTCTTTCCGGTCTGGTGCTGAAAGGATATATTATTCTTCTTATAAAAGTTTATTACAGAGTTCTGGGCCTGGAAATTGTAGCCGACCTGAAGGTGCTTAATGTGCTGTTTGTGTGCGGCTTGCTGGGCATGATAATCGGCTCCATAGACGCCATAGGAGAAGATCACATCAAGCGTATGATAGCCTATTCATCAGTGGCTCAGATGGGATATATTTATGTAGGTATAAGCCTGGGTACATCCGCAGGTTTCCTGGCTGCCATATTCCACATAATAGTTCACGCCGTGACAAAACCTATGCTGTTTTCCGCAGCCGGCGGCATGGCTGATGCCAGCGGGCACAAATATCACTTTGACGAACTGAAAGGCGCAGCTTACAGAAACCCGATAGCCGGTGTCGCATTTATCATCGGCAGCCTGTCAATGATAGGTATACCATTTTTTGCAGGCTTCGGCGCAAAATTCTACCTTTCACTGGCAGCTATGACAAATCCGGGCAAGATGTGGTTTGTTCTGTTTGCCCTGGCCGTAAGTACCGTTCTGAATGCTGTGTATTACATCAGAGCTATCGGAATGATTTATTCCAAAAAAGATGTTGATGTCACCAGACACAAAAACCCGCTGTCATACAACATCGGTATGGGCGTATTCATTGTAGCCAATGTAATGCTGGGTCTGTTTTATCAGAATATAGTTGATATAATTCAGACCGGCTTGAAATTTTTATAAGAGAGGAAGGGAGAATTTATGTTGATGATTTTTGCTGTATTTTTCCCTGTCCTTGCAGGTCTTGCGATGCTGAAACTTGGCATCAAAGACCGTAAAAGAAGAGAAAGATATGTTATAGGAACTTTGGCAGTTACACTGGCTGCCGCTGTGGCCGCAAATATTACCGGCGGACAGCCGGTTACAATAGCCGCTTTTTCCGGCGGTATAGACATAACCTTGCAGGCAGATGCACTGGCAAAATTCTTTACAATTATTTTTGCCGCAATATGGCTGCTGGTGGGAATTTTCGCCCAGGAATATATGAAACACGAGGGCGAGGAAAACAGGTTTTTTGCATTTTTCATAGCCAGCCTTGGCGGTCTGCTGGGCGTAGCCTATGCTGACAACCTGGTTACAATGTACCGGTTTTTTGAAGCCATGAGCATCATGAGCTATGTACTGGTTCCTCATTCCAGAACAAATGAAAGTCTTATTGCCGGCAGAAAATATATATACTATTCACTGTTCGGCGCATCTTTGGGCCTTATAGGTATTTTCTATTTTTACAGCGCAGGCTGGGAAAGAGCCTTTGTTGAAGGCGGCGTTATTCCGGTAGGGGCGGTGTCCGCTCCGGCAATGTCCTTTATGGTTATTCTTGCGATAGTAGGTTTCGGATGCAAATGCGGTATGTTCCCGCTGCACGGATGGCTGCCGGCAGCTCATCCGCAAGCCCCGGCTCCGGCTTCCAGCGTTTTGTCCGGCCTTATTACAAAAGCCGGCGTCATAGCTATAATCAGGATAGTATATTACACTGTCGGCGCAGAGAATATCCGCGGTACAGCGGCACAGTATGCAATCCTGGCTTTGTCCATAGTCACAATATTTATGGGTTCAATGCTGGCATACAAAGAAAAGGTGCTGAAAAAACGCCTTGCATATTCTACTGTCAGCCAGGTTTCCTATGTTATATTCGGCCTTATGCTGCTGAACGCCGAAGGCTTCACAGGTGCGCTTTTGCAGGTGGTTTTCCACGCCCTGGCCAAAAATGTGCTGTTCCTTGGCGCCGGTGCCTTTATCTACAAAACCGGTAAGACAATGGTCAGCGACACATACGCAATGGGTAAAGCAATGCCCAAAACACTGGCCTGCTTTTCCGTTGCTGGCCTGTCCCTGGTGGGCGTGCCGCTGACTGCCGGCTATGTAAGCAAACATCACCTGGCATTTGCCGCACTGGAACACGAGTCCGGCCTGCTGGGCTTTATAGGCTTGTGCACCATAATGATAAGTGCGCTTCTGACAGCCGGATACCTGGTCACCATAACGGCCAAAGCATTTTTTGCCCCGAAAGAGGATATGGTGAAAGATGACTTTGAGCCCAACGCGTACATGACAGTTCCGATGGCAATTATGACTGCTGCGATTGTGCTGTTTGGCATATATCCGCGGCCGGTTATAAATTTTGCCCACACAATAGCTAACAGCTTGTTTATATAAAAGGAGGCAGATGATGAATTATTTAATAATACTTCCCATATTTGCAGCCTTCTTGCTGGGTGCAGGGGTTAGTTATCAAAAATTTGAAAACACCCAGAAACTCAACAGATATGCTGTTGTATCCACATTTCTGGTTTCAGCTACGGCTTTTGTAGTGCTGATAGCCCTCTTCGGCGAAAGAGTAACTTTGTTCTCATTCAATGATGCCCTGAACATCTCATTCAGGATAGACGGCCTGAGCGCAGTTTTTGCCGGCATGGTCAGCTTTTTGTGGCCTCTGGCGGTTATATATGCCACCGAGTATATGAAGCACGAAGGCAACCAGGAAAAATTCTTTACATTTTACATTGCTACTTTCGGCGTGACATTAGGCATTGCCTTTGCCGCCAATATGCTTACACTTTATCTTTGCTACGAACTGCTGACTTTCATCACATTGCCGCTGGTAATGCACAACACCGATGAAAGAAGCCTTTATGCAGGCAAAAAATATCTTATATATTCTGTCAGCGGCGCCAGCCTGTCCTTTGTGGGCATGATGATTGCACTGGCGCGGACAGGTTCACTGGAATTTGTTTACGGCGGTTTCGGCCGGCAGAACAGAAGTGATCTTCTGCTGTTTGCCTATGTGCTGATGTTTGTAGGCTTTGGCGTAAAAGCCGCTATATTCCCGTTGCACGGCTGGCTTCCGGGCGCATCTGTTGCTCCTACTACCGTAACAGCCCTTCTGCATGCTGTGGCAGTTGTAAAAGCCGGCGTATTCGCAATTATGCGCGCCACATATTTCCTGTTCGGCGCAGATATGCTGTACGGCACCTGGGCACAGACATTTGTCATGTCCGTTGCTATAATAACAATATGCTTCGGTTCATGGATGGCTTTGCGTTCAAAACACCTGAAACGCAGACTGGCATATTCAACTGTCAGCCAGCTGTCATACATACTGCTGGGCGTAACCATAATGACGACTGACGGTTTTACCGGTGCTCTGTCACATATGATTTTCCACGCATTGATGAAAATAGTGCTGTTCTATACAGCCGGTTCTGTTCTGTACATGAACCACAAGGAATTTGTTAAAGACATCGAAGGTTACGGCAGCAAAATGCCGAAAACATTTTTCTGCTTTACAGTCTGCAGCCTTGCGCTGATAGGCGTACCGCCTCTGGCTGGTTTCTTCTCAAAATTTGCAATAGCTACTGCGGCCGCTTCCATGGGTTCTTTGATGGGCTTTCTGGGAATATGCGCACTGATGTTCTCTGCGCTTTTCACCGCCATGTATCTGTTACAGATAGTGGTGCTGGCTTATCTGCCGCATAAAGATTTTGACACATCTACACTGGAAAAGGTAAAAGAAGCTCCGAAGGCAATGACAATGCCTATGGCAGTGATAACACTGACAATGGTTGTTCTTTCCCTTTGTTCCAAACCGGTTTTCCGGCTGCTGGAAATTGTAGCAAAAGGAGGCTTTTAATATATGACTGACCTTTTATTGCCATTGATGGTATTTTTGCCTTTAATAGCAGCATTTCTGCCGGTATTTATGAAAGACGGCAGCAAAAGCTGGGCTTTGGTTGTCCTGACAGGTGTTTCTGAACTGCGGATGAGCCTGATGCTGATTTTCACCATGCAGCCGGGTGCTTCTGCATCCCTGGACTGGTTTGCCGGATTTGGAGTATTCTTCCAAACAAACAGCCTGGGCAACATAATGTGTGCGGCTGTCAGCATACTGCGGATAATATGCGGGCTTATGTCTGCAAACACAATCAAACAGGACAACAGCAAAAGATTTTATTCCTGTTTTCTGGCAGCTTTCGGCGGCGCCATGGGCGTATTTTTAAGCCGGGACCTGTCCACAATGTTTGTATTTTTTGAAATAATGGCTTACAGCCTTTATGTGCTGATTGCCCATAATCAGGAAGAAGAGGCGGAAAAAGCCGGTAAAAGCTATCTTGCCTATGCTGTCATCAGCGGTCTTGTAATGCTGATGGGCATATTCCTGCTGGATACAGCCGCAGGAACACTGGAAATATTACAGCTGAAAGAAGCCTGTGCCTATGCTGAAAATCAGACTGCGGTATTTGCCGGCGCGTTTATGACATTTATCGGATTTGCCTCTGTGGCCGGAATTTTTCCGTTTCACGGCTGGATTGCAAAAGCATATAAGTGTTCACCGGCTCCGGTAACAGTTTTTGTATCAGGTGTTGTAAGCGCAAGCGGTATTTACGGCATCATAATACTTACACTGAAAGCTATGGCTCACAGCGGACGGTGGGCGTTGATATTGCTGGTTTTGTCCGAACTGACCATTGTACTTGGCTGTGTTTACGCTTTGGTGTGTGCAGACTTGATGTACTCCATGGCATTCCTGTCTGTTTCACGGTCTGGTTTGGCAGGCTTTGGCACTGCATTTGCTGCCCTTGCAGGCAATGACTTTGCCGCTTTGGCCGGACGGAATGCCAACACAGTTTTCGGCGGAACAGTGTGCGTTGTCATCAGCCGGCTTATGGCAAAGACCGTATTGCTGGCATGCAGCAAAGCCGCAGTGTCTGCCGCAGGCACAAGCGAGCTTAACGGATTGCAGGGCTGTGGTAAAAAAGACGGATTTGTTAAAATCTGTTTTGTGACAGCAGCCCTTGCTCTCACCGGTATTCCTGCTTTCAGCGGTTATATTGGCAACACCTTGCTTATAAACGGAATGGGCGAATATATATCAGCTGCCGGGGAAAGCGCCGGAGCGCTGAGAACTGCCGAAGCTCTGCTTATAATATGCACTGCTGTTACAGCGGCTTGTTTGGCAAAGCTTTATGTATGCCTGTTCACCGGCAAAAAAGGCGATTCAAAATCCAAATTTGACCGGATAAATATTTCAGCCTCTGTAAAATTTATGCTTGGCCTGCTGTGCGCCGCTATGGTTGTATGCGGTGTATTGCCCTATGCGACACTTGATAAAATCTGTACATACACAGCACGGTTTATGGAAAGTGTCCCGGCAGGACAGACTGCATATTTCGGCTTTGAAGCGCTGAAATATGCTGTTATAGCTGTTGCGGCCGGTGCAGTTATATATGTTGGCCTGGTGCGCAATGTGCTGGTGCAGAAAAAGAACGGCTACAAAAATCCGTACAACGACAGCCTGACAATAGACAACAAAGTATATTCACCGCTGATATTCGGATTTTTGCCCTTTGCAGGTGCGCTGTTTGCCAGGGTTTTGGATGTGGCCGCAGATGTGTTTATATTTGTTGTAAACCGCCTGTTCTGCAAGTCAGTGCCTGTTCCGGACACATTCTGGAACGGAAAACCTGTCAGCGAGGCTGACCTGGCCAGAAGGTCATCAAAGGTTTCAGTCACAGGTTCTCTGGCATACAGCCTGATGCTGTTCGGTCTGGGTCTGGTTATAATACTGATTTATCTACTGGTGGCAGAGTTCAGAATATAATAAAAAATGTCATTCCGGCTTTCCGGGATGACATTTTTGTTTTTATATAAAGTCTGTCTTTATCTGTTTTTTGCTGTTGGCAGTGGAGTAAACCCAGCTGTCAATGTGTCCGGATGTGATAAAGTATTTTATCGGGGGAGGGGTGTCATCAGCTTTGTCTATGCTCATTATAACCAGCTTTACCTTCATTTTGTCCGGCAGTATGCTTTTTATGTAAACATTTACCTTTTGTCCCACCTCTATGCCTTCGCACACTTCGGCAAGGCCTGCCAGGTTTGGCGCCAGCTCTATAAAAATTCCATAGCTTTCTATGCTTCGCACAATTCCGCTGACGATGGTCAGCGGGGTAAACATTTCAGCATTCTGCATCCATGTGCCCAGCAATTCTTTATGGGTAAGCACAATTCTGCCCTGGCTGTCAATGCTTTTTACACAGGCAAAAATTTTGTCCCCGGGGCTGAATCTGTCCGCCGGGCTGTTTATCCTTGAAACAGAAATAAAATCTATCGGCATCAAAGCACTTATACCCATTGCTATGTCGCAGAAAACACCGAAGTTATCTACATGTGTCACGGTGCAGGGTATAACATCTCCGGTTTTAAGCTTGCTTATATATTCATCGTAAGCCATTTTTTGCGCATCACGGCGTGAAATGGTCAGGGTAGGCCGCTGTGCGTCAAAATCTGCGCCGGTGATTATAAAACATACATTTTTGTTGACTCTTGTAACAACAGCCACTTCCTTTGCCGGGGCTCCGTCGGCAGAAAAAATTACCTCTTCTGTGGGCATCACTGCACGGTATCCGCCCAGGTTGAAATGCAGTCCCACTCCTTTTTCGTACACCAGTGCCCTGGCGCACAGCATCTCCTTGTTTTTCAGGGCTTTTTCCAGCGCCCGGCGGCTGAAATCAGCCGTTTGCTCCATATCGGTTTCTCTCATATATTCCATAAAAAATACCCTTCCTTGTAAATGGTTTGCTTTTTAAAATATATGCCGAAAGCCGTGATATTATTTGTACCTGTGGAATAATTTGCCCATAATAATCCGGTAAGAGACAAATATTGAAATCTTTTTTATATTTTCCTCTGTTATTTATATGTTTTTTATGGTAAAATAATACAGATACTGTTACAGGCGGTGATTATATGGATATAAAGGTAAATGATATAATAATTACCAAAAAAGAACACCCGTGCAAAAACAATGAGTTTCTGGTTTTGCGCGTGGGAATGGATTTTAAAATCAGATGTACCAAGTGCGGAAGGGAAGTTATGGTTCCCCGTTCCAAAATTGAAAAAAACATAAAAAAAGTTATTAGCCAAAACGGAGAGAATTAAATGTTTGATAAACTTGTTGAAGTAAAAAGAAGATATGAGGAAATTAACCGGCTGTTGATGGATCCTTCGGTTATAAATGACAATGCCAGGTATAAAAACCTTATGAAAGAGTATAAAAACCTTACTCCGCTGATAGAAAAGTTTGACCAGTATACCCAGGCGAAGGATAACTTTGAAGAGGCCAAGGCAATGCTGGATGAAGGCGGCTTGGAGCCTGATTTCAAAGAAATGGTCCAGATGCAGTATGAAGAAAGCAAAGAGCAGATGGAGACTTTCTCACAGGAATTGAAAATACTGCTGCTGCCAAAAGACGAAAATGATGACCGCAGCGTCATCATAGAAATACGCGGCGGCGCCGGCGGCGAAGAGGCGGCTTTGTTTGCTTACAATCTGTACAGGATGTACAATATGTACGCCGACTCCAAAGGCTGGAAAACCGAAATACTTTCCGCCAATGAAACAGAGCTCGGCGGCTTTAAAGAGGTCAGCTTTTCAATCGAGGGCGAAGGCGTTTACAGCCGCTTTAAATTTGAAAGCGGTGTACACAGGGTTCAAAGGGTGCCGGATACAGAAACCCAGGGCAGGATACACACATCCACCGTTACCGTGGCGGTTATGCTGGAAGTTGACGATGTTGAGGTTGATATAAACCCCAATGACCTGAAAATAGACACATTCCGTTCTTCCGGTGCCGGTGGTCAGCACATCAACAAAACATCTTCTGCCATAAGGGTGACCCATATTCCCACAGGCCTTGTGGTTGAGTGCCAGGATGAAAGAAGCCAGCACAAAAACAAAGACAAGGCGCTGAAAGTTCTGCGTTCCAGACTGTATGATATGGAAAAGGCAAAACAGGATGCCGAAGTGGCTCAGGAAAGAAAAAGCCAGGTGGGCACCGGCGACCGCAGCGAAAGAATACGCACATACAACTATCCCCAGGGACGTCTGACGGACCACAGGATAGGTCTTACAATATATCGCCTGGAACAGGTTCTGAACGGCGATCTGGACGAAGTTATAGACGCTCTTGTTACAGCCGATCAGGCGGAAAAACTGAAAATGAGCGGGGAGGAATAAAAGTGAAAACCCAGGTTTTGCAGCCGTCCCGGCAAAGTGTACGGAAGGCGTGCGAGATATTGAAAGGCAAAGGCGTGGTGGCAATACCCACAGAAACTGTTTACGGCTTGTTTGCCGATGCAACAGATGCTGATGCCTGCAAAGAAATTTTCAAAGCCAAGGAAAGACCTATGGACAACCCGCTGATTGTCCATATAAGTGACTACGAGATGCTTTCACGGGTTGCCCGGGAAATTCCGGATGATGCATGGAAGCTGGCAGAGGCTTTCTGGCCCGGTCCGCTGACCATGATACTGAAAAAGAAGGATATAATACCGGACGCAGTAAGCGCAGGGCTTGATACGGTGGGGATAAGGATGCCTTCCAACCCGGTTATACTGGAAATAATATCAAGAACCAGACTCCCTCTGGCGGGCCCCTCCGCCAACAGAAGCGGGCGCCCCAGCCCCACTGACGCACAGACAGTGTACGAAGATATGACAGGAAGGATACCTCTGATACTGGATGGCGGAAGCTGT
>CASFSP010000003.1 GCA_949297385.1 uncultured Oscillospiraceae bacterium | reverse complement strand
GCACAGCATGGAGGAGCAAATTCTTACAAAGGTGACACTTGGCTACCACGCTGTCAGCGGCGACGGCACCCACAAGCTGGATATGGTGAAAGCCGAATACGAGATACCCATTGAAATAAACGCAAAGCTTAAATGATAAATAAAACCCGGGTTGTATCCGGGTTTTTATTTTGCGCCATGGCTGTGAGTATGACGATATTTTGCCTGAAAATCTGCCTGCACAGACGGCTTTAAGCAAATACTTTATAATAAAAAGGGCTGCCAGCATAAAGCCGTTGGAAATTACAGCTTTTACGCTGACAGCCGGATATTTTATATATCACAGCAACAGCATCGGTGTGAAAAGGCAGACACCGTCTGCGAATAAAGAAAAAAGCGGCCGTATGGCCGCTTTTATGTATATGCAGAATTACAGCACTTTTTTGTTGTCCGGACCGGGTGTGGTTACAATAACTTTTTCCACATTGATAACCAGAGCGCCTTTTGCGGCCAGGCGGCCTTTTGTGGCGTTTTCAACAGTTGCTTTTATGCTGTCGGCAATTTCGCCTTCGGCTTCGTAGTGAGCCTTGCCTTTAATCTGATAGCCTTCCATGGTTTTGGCATCATAGGCAGAAACGGCAACCTGAGGATTTTTGGTTACATTTTCCAGAGTGGCTTTCAGAAATACATCGGCCACAGCCAGGCGTCCGTCAGCCGGTACGGCCTTGAAAGCTACCGGCACTACATTCACTTCGTCAGCGCAGGTGGCAATGTCCCACATATTTTCTTTCAATACTTTGATAACATTCTCATTCATGGCAATTTCTCCTTTGCAGTTTGGTTGATTACAGTGTACATCAAAAACTTATATATTGAAATATATTAGTCGGATTATTAGTCACTAATCTTTTTAATAGTTACTTGTGAAAATATGGTATATAAATTATAATTTAAAAAAAGGAGTGGTGAAGATGTACAAACCGAAACTGGAAAAGGATATACGCTGTCCGCTGGAATACGGGCTGGATATATTCGGCGGCAAATGGAAATCCAGAATAATATGCGTGCTTAATTTTAAAGGGACTGTCAGATACAGCCAGCTGAGGAAGGATCTGGCCAACATCACCGACGCAGTGCTGTCCGCCGGCCTGAAAGAACTGATAACAGACGGCATTATACGGCGAAAACAGTATGACGAGATACCGCCCCGTGTGGAATATTCCCTGACAGACCTGGGAAAAAGCGTGCTTCCCATATTCCAGAGTATATGCCGCTGGTCTTCCGCCGCCGCCCAAGGGGATTACACCGCAATAAAACTGTATGACAGCTTTGATTCCCAGTGCGCCCGGTGCAGCCGGAATTTTACATCTTCCGGGGAACGGCAGCAATAAATTGAATTTTTAAGGATGTATCATTGATGTTTTTGGGTGATTATGGCAGAAAGCCGAAGGCCGATTTTGACATTGGCGAACTGGTGATTAAAAAGGCAGATAAAAATACACCGCTGGCAGACAGTCTGGTTTGTTTTGTAAAGAATTTTTCCTGGCATGAAGTGAAAAGTCATATGGTCAGGCTGTTGACCGAATGGGAGTTTACCGACTGGGAAACACCTTTTGCGGCAATGATAAACGGGCAGATTGTGGGAATGGCCCTTATAATGAAGACAGATTATTACCCAATGCCTCAAATATACCCCTGGATATCGGGTATATTTGTTTCGGAAAATTGGCGCGGATACAGAATCAGTGAAAAACTGATTGATTTTGCCAATGAGTATGCAAAGGAATGCGGCTTTTCAAAAACCTATATTCCGTCAGAGTATGTCGGCCTGTACGAAAAATACGGGTATGTATATATGAAAGATATTGTAAATTACGCCGGCGGAACAGACCGACTGTATGTCAAAGATCTGAAATGAAAAGCTGACTTTTGGAAACTGAATGGCTTTTGCCGGTATATTTTACGGTGGCGGTATTGTCCAAGGAATTTGCAGCAAAATTTTTATATTTTAAAGCGATAAAAACCGGGCACAGCCCGGTTTTTATTATTAAAGTATTTTTTTCAGCACAAACTGTTGTACATTCCGGCCGAAAAGTGTGATTATTTTACCGGGCACAAACCCCAGTTTCTGGTAAAAAGCGCGGGCGGCATCGCCTTTTTCATCCTGCCGGGTGTAGGTGTACAAAGTTATATCGTGGCCGGTGTCCAGCTGTGCCAAGGCGGCCTTTGCCAGCTGTGTTCCCAGCCCTTGTCGTCGGTATCTGCTGTCAGTTGCCAGTAAGCAGATTTCATTGTCCCGTCGGGAAAACAATATTCCGCCCCGCAGGGTTTTATCCTTTGCCGCAATGGCTTCTTTTCTGCTTATAAACCCGGTCAGCTGCTGTCGGTGGTCAGCCAGGGCGTTTTTGTCATCCAGCCCGGGAAACAGCGGCCGGACCTGTCGTACCAACTCCATCCAGCTGTCGGCATCTTTTTCTGTCAGATATTCAATATTCATAAATTTTCACCGCAGTTATATAGGGATAAAAAACCGTCGGTTTTATACCGGCGGCATTTTTATTGTCTTATTTACAGCAAGCGTTGACAAAATCTTTTATTATCACCATGTTGTGCTCGTTGTCGTCCTGAAGCTCCGGATGCCACTGATAGGCTCTCACTCTCCGGCCGTCCTCGTCATAATACCAGCTTTCCACCAGTCCGTCGGGAGCATAGGCCATGGGTTTTACACCTTTGCCCGGCTCTTTCACGCCCTGATGGTGTGTGCTGTTAACTCCAAAACTGTCCTGGCCGAACATCTCGTACAGTGGTGTGCCTTTTACAACATTTATGCTGTGGCTGGTTTCATTGCGGAAATTGGACAGGTCCGGATGATTTATCTCGTCGCTCAGCTGGGTTTTCAGGTCCTGATACAGTGTTCCGCCAAAATACACATTGGCCATCTGACTGCCACGGCAAAAACATATTATCGGTTTTTTCAGCTTCATTGCCGCCTTCATCAGCGCCAGGTCGGACGCATCGCGGTCCGGCTCGGTTTCGCCGCAATAAGGCTGTTTTTCCTCCCCGTATCTGGACGGGTCCACATCGGCACCGCCGGTCATAAACAGTCCGTCGCACCTCTCCATCAGCTTTTCTGCGTCATCTTCGCTCAGAAACGGAGGAATTATCGGTATGCCGCCCCGTTTTACAATCCGGTCAGCATTGAAATTGACGGTGTAGATATATCTGGCCATATCCAGCGGTTTTTCCATCGGCTTTTCCTGTGGTGTAATAACAATCAGCGGTTTTTTCATGTTTTTCATCTCCTGTTAAAAAATAAATCTATTTTCATTATATGTCAAAGTCGGCCATTTTCAATATTTTTTGCAGAAGAAAAACGACGATGTTTTTATGTGTTTTTTATGCCTTTTGCTATTGTTTATATATGGTGTACATTGTTTAAATAATATCTTTATATTGCGCACAAATGTCTTTAAAGTGTAAGCGCGGAAAACATTTTTTCGGTTTTTTCCCTCAGCCGCGGCCAGGCGGACAGGTCCGGACAGGAGCTGAGAATTTCCTCTGCCGCCGCCTTGGCTTTTTGGGCCAGTGCCAGGTCAGAGCACAGGTGGGCGGCTTTCATCACCGGCAGGCCGTGCTGGCGCGAGCCGAAAAAGTCGCCGGGGCCGCGCTGTTCCAGATCGTACTGGCTGACGGCAAAACCGTCGGGATTGGCGGCCAGAAAAGCCAGGCGGCTGCGTATATTGGGGTTTTTCTTGTCAGAAACCAGTATGCACCAGCTTTGCCGTGCGCCGCGTCCCACGCGGCCGCGCAGCTGATGCAGTGCAGACAGACCGTATCTTTCGGCGTTTTCAATTATCATCAGCACTGCGTTGGGCACATCCAAGCCAACTTCGATTACGGTGGTGGAGCACAGAACATCTATTTTCCCCCGGGCGAAATCCGCCATGACCTGCTGTTTTTCTGCCGCTTTCATCTTTCCGTGCAAAAGCCCCACCCTGGCTGCGGGAAGAAGGGGTTTTACTGTTTCTTCGCAGTATTTTTTAACGCTTTGAATATCGGTGGCGTTTTCGTTTTCATCTATGGCCGGCAGGACTATATAGCACTGCCGGCCTCGGTCGATATTTTTCTGTATAAAGGCGAACATTCGCCGTCTTTTGTCGGTGCCCACCAGAAAAGTCTGTACCGGCTGACGCCCGGCGGGCATCTGGTTTATAACGCTGATGTCCATGCCGGCATATATTATCATCGCCAGTGTTCTGGGGATAGGGGTGGCGCTCATCACCAGTATATGGGGGTTTTCTCCCTTTTTGGCGGCAGCAGTGCGCTGGTTTACCCCGAAACGGTGCTGTTCGTCGGTGATAAACAGACCCAGACGGGAAAAGCTGACCCGGTCG
>CASFSP010000002.1 GCA_949297385.1 uncultured Oscillospiraceae bacterium | reverse complement strand
GGCATTGATGTGTACAGTACCGTCAATGTACAGCACCTGGAATCTCTTCATGACCTGGTGGCATCTATCACAGGCGTTTCTGTTTCAGAAAGAATACCTGACAGTGTGTTTGATTCGGCCGCACAGGTTGAACTGGTGGATATAGAGCCGGATGACCTTATAAAAAGACTGGAAAACGGTCAGATATATAAACCGGGTCAGGCGAAAAGGGCGCTTAATAACTTTTTTACAAAAAGCAATTTGGCCGCCCTCAGGGAAATAGCGCTGAGAAGAACTGCGGACAGGCTGAACAAAACCGCCAAAGAGCAGGGAAACGAATATACTGCCAGGGCAGGAGAGCATATATTGGCATGTTTGTCCAGCGCCCCTTCCAATGCCAAAGTCATACGCACTGCGGCACGCATGGCAGAAGCCTTTCACAGCAGCTTCACCGCATTGTTTGTGGAAACACCCCAGACAAAAGAACTGAAAGGTGACAATTTAAAAAGGCTGCGTGATAATTTACGCCTGGCGGAACAGCTGGGGGCACAGATATCCACGGTGTACGGTGACGACCCGGCTGCCCAGATAGCAGAATATGCAAAGGTAAGCGGAGTTACCAAAATTGTTTTGGGCAGAAGCAACCACAGGCGTAGCAAGCTTTGGAAAACAAAAAGCCTTGTGGATAAACTTACGGAGCTGGCCAGCAATATAGATATTTATATAATTCCGGACCAGCAGCCGGCGTATTCGGAAAGGAAACATATTTCCAAACCCTTTGTTGGAAAGCTGACGCTGGAAGACTCGCTGAAAACTGTTGCATCGGTGGCGATTTCTACCATAATAGGCTTTGCGTTTTTCAATCTGGGAATAAGCGAAGCAAACATTATAATGATATATATATTGGTGTCACTGATAGTGTCAGTCATCACCGAAGGACCGCTGTATGGGGTGGTCGCCTCTTTTTTGAGCGTTGTTGCGTTCAATTACTTTTTTATACATCCAAGGTTTACCCTGCACGCAAACCCGGAATACCCGATTACATTTTTTATAATGCTGCTTACCAATCTTATTTCCGGTTCTCTGGCTATGAGGGTTAAAAAACAGGCGCGGCAATCTTCCCAAAAAGCTTATTACACTGAGCTGTTGATGGCCAGCAACCAAAAATTGCAGCAGGGTAAATATGTGTCAGAAATTTTGGAAATATGTGCAAATCAGCTGATGGTTTTGCTTAACAGGCCGGTGCTGTTTGCACTGCCGGATGAAAAAACAGGCCTTGTTTTCGATATAGTGCCCAAGGAAAAAAGCGAGTGTATAAAAGAATACATAAATGACGGCGAAAAAGGCGTGGCACAGTGGGTTTATACCAACAACAAGTCCGCAGGCGCCAACACCAACACCTTCCCTCATGCGCAAAATTACTATCTTGCGGTGCGCGGAATGCAGGGAGTTATGGCTGTGGTGGCTATACCCGCACAAAATTATCCGGATCTGGAAGCTTTTGAAAAAAATTTGCTTATAGCCATACTGAACGAGTGCGGTATAATAATGGAAAGAATGAAGCTGCGCGAAGAAAAGCAGAATATAGAAATAGAAACCCAGCAGGAAAAATTAAGATCAAATCTGCTGCGCGCCATATCCCATGACCTGCGCACACCCCTTACCAGCATCAGCGGCAATGCAAGCATTCTTATGGAAAAAAGCGAATCCTTGCAGGAGGAAAGAAAACAGCAGTTCTATCAGTCTATTTATGACGACTCCATGTGGCTTATAAATCTTACGGAAAATCTTCTGTCCATAACCAGGATAGAAAACGGAAAAATGCGCTTGCAGCAGACGCCGGAACTGCTGGAAGATGTTTTCCGGGAAGCCATGGAGCATGTGGATAAAAAAATAAGAGACTACAAAGTTTCCGTCAATGTAAAAGATGAACTTCTGATGGCGCGCATGGACGCCAAGCTTATAATTCAGGTGATAGTTAATATAGTGAACAACGCGGTAAAATACACACCACCGGGTTCAAAAATAACACTGGAAGCACACAGGCATAAAGAAAAAGTGGTAGTATCCATATCGGACAACGGCCCCGGAATAAGTGATGAGGCTAAAAAACATCTTTTTGATATGTTCTATACGGCCGGAAAAGGAAGTTCGGACAACAGGCGAGGCCTGGGATTAGGGCTTAACTTATGCCGTTCAATAATAGCAGCCCATGGCGGGGATATAAAAGTGACAGACAACAAGCCAACCGGCAGCATATTTACATTTACATTACCATTTGAAGAGGTGCATTTATCTGATGTATAAACCTAAAATTTTGATAGTTGAAGACGATCAGGCCATCAATAACCTTATAAAAACCACCATGGAAATACAGAATTACCGGTTCCAGTCCTGCAATACCGGCGCCGGTGCCATGATGGCTGCGGTTTCATATAATCCGGATATAATAATACTGGATTTGGGACTGCCGGACATGGACGGCATAGACATCATCAGCAAAGTGCGCACTTTCAGTTCAGTGCCTATAATCGTGCTGAGCGCCAGAAGTGAGGATCGGGACAAAGTGGGCGCGCTGGACGCCGGCGCGGACGACTATGTGACCAAACCTTTCAGCACAGATGAGCTGCTGGCGAGGATAAGGGTTGCTTTGCGCAGGGCTATGTATGATACAAGCAAGACGGATACTCGGCGGAGAATATACCAGAACGGGGACTTGAAGATAGATTTTCTGGCCGGGTGCGCATATATGGACGGCAAGGAATTGCACCTTACACCGATAGAGTACAAGCTGTTGTGTCTGCTGGCCAAAAATACGGGAAAGGTGCTGACACACAACTTTATTCTTAAAGAAGTATGGGGCAGCACCATTGCTTCCGACACCCCTTCCCTGAGGGTTTTCATGGCTACTTTGAGAAAAAAGATAGAAAAGGATACTTCAAATCCTCAGTATATTCAGACTCATATCGGCGTAGGATACAGAATGCTGAAAAAATAAAAATCAAGACAGGTCATTATCGTGGCCTGTCTTTTGTTTTGCAGTGAAACAATATTTATCTTTACATAACCTTAATACAACTGTAAATCTGTTTAGGGCACCTTTATGGATTTGCTGATAGAATTAGGCTTGTAAAAAACAGACAAGGAGGAATCCACAATGTCAGACTTGATTATGCTGGGCGCTTTGATCGGCGGCTTTTTTATTATTTTTCTGCTGATCGACTGGTGCCAGTCACAGATAGATTCCGAAAACTGACAGTCAATTTGTGTTAAGGAGAGATTTATATGTTGGCATTTGGTGCTATTTTTGTTCTTTTAGGCGTTTATCTGTTCTATGCGTTGATAAACCCGGAAAAATTCTGATATATAAAGGAGAATAGATTATGGTGCAGTTAATTTTGACCTTTGCCATATTTGTGGCGCTGGTTATACCTGCTGGCAATTATTTGTATTGCGTTGCATCAGATAAAAAAACAATAATGGACAGATTTGCAGATCCTGTTGACAGATGTATTTACAGGATATGCAAAATTGATAAAGACAAAGGTATGAACTGGAAAACTTATGCAGTGGCTTTGATGGTCACCAACATGGTGATGATGCTGGCGGGGTACGCGGTACTGCGTATTCAAAGCCTGCCGGTGTTCAACCCCAACGGCATTTCCGGTATGGAAACAACTTTGTCATTCAATACGATAATCAGCTTTATGACCAACACAAACTTGCAGCATTATGCAGGTGAAACCGGAATGTCATATCTGAGTCAGATGCTGGTCGTCACTTTTATGATGTTTATGGCCGCAGGCAGCGGTTATGCCGCCTGCATAGCGTTTATCAGGGGCCTGGCCGGAGCAAGCAGGGATAATGTAGGCAACTTCTACAAAGACCTTGTCAGAATTACAACCAGAGTTTTGATACCGTTTTCTTTTACAGTAACTTTGTTGCTGATATGGCAGGGTGTGCCGCAGAACCTGGGTTCTGATATAGTTGTGGAAACGCTGGACGGAATGCGTCAGGTTATAGCAACCGGCCCGGTGGCCACGCTTGAAAGTATAAAGCATATAGGCACCAACGGCGGCGGCTTTTTGGGCGCAAACTCTGCAACTCCTATTGAAAATCCTACAATTCTTTCAAATATGATAGAGCTGTATTCCATGATGATTCTGCCCGGCGCATGCGTGATAACATTCGGCAAGATGATAAAAGACAGAAAACAGCCGGCAAAGACCAAAAATGCAGCTGTTCCGCTGAGCGCAAGGCTGTTTGGCCGCGAAGGAAGAAGCCTGTTTCTGGCTATGACATTGCTGTTTGCAATAAGCCTTAGCGTCTGTTACCGGTCAGAACTGCGGGGAAATCCCATGACAGACAGCCTGGGAGTTATACAAAACGGAAGCATGGAGGGCAAGGAAACACGCTTTGGTATAGAGCAATCCGCCATGTTTACCGCAACTACCACATCCTTCACCACAGGCAGTGTAAACAATATGCATGACACCCTGACACCAATGGGCGGTTTTGCAGCATTGCTGAATATGATGCTGAATGTTGTATTCGGCGGCAAGGGCACAGGCCTTATGAATATGCTTATGTACGCGATACTGGCCGTGTTTATATGCGGTCTTATGATAGGCCGTACACCTGAATACCTGGGCAAGAAGATAGAGGGCAAAGAGATGAAGCTGGTGGCCCTGTGTATCATAATTCACCCGCTGCTTGTCCTGTCATTTTCCGCATTGACTGTATCTGTACAGGCAGGTTTGTCAAGTGTTACAAACCCCGGTTTCCACGGCTTGTCACAGATATTGTATGAATTTGCATCTTCGGCAGCCAATAACGGCTCAGGCTTTGAAGGCCTTGCAGACAACACAGCCTTTTGGAATATAACCACAGGATTTGTTATGCTGGCCGGCCGTTATTTCCCGATTGTTTTACAGCTGGCTGTTGCCGGATCTCTTATGAAAAAGCAGTTTGTAAGCGAATCTTCCGGTTCTCTTCACACTGACGGAATACCATTTGCAGTTATACTGGTGTTTGTGGTTTACATTTTTGCAGCACTGACATTCTTTCCGGCTTTGGCCCTGGGCCCTGTTGCCGAGCATCTGACTCTTTGGTCTTAAAGGAGGCTTTCATTATAATATGAGCAGAAAAGTTAATAAAAAACTGATAACTTCTGAAATACTTAAGCAGGCGGTAATAGGTTCTTTTACCAAACTTAATCCGCTGAACATGATGAAAAACCCTGTTATGTTTGTGGTGGAAGTATGCTGTTTTATATCGCTGTTTCTGTCTGTGTTTCCTTCTGCATTCGGAGATACAACAGCGGATATAAATCTGCGTCTGTATAACATGACCGTATGTGTGATTTTGTTTGTAACTGTGCTTTTTGCAAATTTTGCGGAAAGCATTGCAGAAGGCAGAGGCAAAGCCCAGGCGGCATCTTTAAAAAAGACACAGAAAGATACAAATGCCCGTATCGTCACCGACAGCGGCGAAGAAAAAACAGTCCTTTCCTCTCAGCTGAAAAAAGGCGATATAGTAATGGTTTACGCCGGCGAGGTTATACCGGGAGACGGAGAAATTATTGAAGGTATAGCTTCTGTAGATGAGTCTGCCATAACCGGTGAGTCTGCACCCGTTGTAAGGGAAAGCGGCGGCGACTTTTGCAGCGTTACGGGCGGTACCACAGTGGTTTCTGACTGGTTGAAAATAAGAATAACATCAGATGCCGGAAACAGCTTCCTGGACAGAATGATAGCCCTGGTGGAAGGCGCTTCACGCAAGAAAACTCCAAATGAAATAGCGCTTAATACTTTGCTGGTTTCACTGACGATAATTTTTCTGATTGTTATAGTAACAATACATCCGATAGCTGTTTACGCCCATGTACAAATACCCACATCTACTTTGATTGCCCTTTGCGTTTGCCTTATACCCACCACTATCGGCGGCCTTTTGTCTGCCATCGGTATAGCAGGCATGGACAGAGTGACCAGATTCAATGTGATAGCGATGAGCGGTAAAGCTGTTGAAGCTTGCGGAGATGTTGATACAATGATACTGGATAAAACAGGTACCATTACATACGGTAACCGTTTGGCGGCAGATTTTCTGCCTGTGGAAGGTGTTGAAAAATCCGAGCTGGTAAAATATGCAGCTGTTTCGTCTATGAAAGATGAAACACCGGAAGGCAAATCGACCCTTGAACTGGCCAGAAACATGGGTGATGACGGCTGTTGGGAAGAAGGCAGCCGGTTTATAGAATTTACAGCCCAGACCAGAATGAGCGGCGTAGATCTGCCCGGCGGCGACAAGGTGAGAAAAGGCGCAGCTGATGCCATACAGAAATATGTTCAAAGTCTTGGCGGTCAAATTCCTCGGGACTTGCACACTGTTGTTGAACAGGTTTCTTCCCTGGGCGGCACTCCGCTGGCCGTATGTAAAAACGACCGTATCCTTGGTGTGATATATCTGAAAGACACTGTAAAGCCCGGAATGGCTGAAAGGTTTGAAAGACTGCGTGCTATGGGTATCAAAACAATAATGTGCACCGGTGACAATCCGCTGACAGCCGCCACAATAGCAAAAGAAGCCGGGGTTGACGGCTTTATAGCTGAATGCAAACCGGAAGATAAAATTGATGTGATAAAAAAAGAACAGGCAGAAGGCAAGATTGTCGCCATGACCGGCGACGGCACCAACGATGCACCGGCTTTGGCACAGGCTAATGTGGGCCTGGCAATGAACAGCGGAACCGCGGCCGCCAAAGAAGCAGCCAATATGGTGGATCTGGATTCAGACCCCACAAAGATATTGGAAGTTGTTGAGATAGGCAAACAGCTGCTTATGACACGCGGCAGCCTGACAACATTTTCAATATCAAACGACATAGCAAAATATTTTGCAATAATCCCGGCTATGTTTATGAGTTCTGTTCCGCGGCTGGGCGTGCTGAACATAATGCACCTGTCCGGCTCTTACAGCGCTGTTCTTTCAGCTTTGATATTCAATGCTGTTATAATTCCATGCCTGATACCGCTGGCGATGAAAGGTGTAAAATATAAACCTATGTCATCCGGCAAAATGCTGCTTAAAAACATGCTGATATACGGCGTAGGCGGCATCATCACACCTTTTGTAGGAATTAAAATTATAGATATATTGATAAGTCCGTTTGTGTCCGGCTTATTTATATGAATAGTTAAGGAGATTTTACTGTAATGAAAGATTTATTGAAAAATCTGATAAAAAACGGAAGGCAGGCTGTTGGCGTTACGCTGATATTTATGCTGGTGTGCGGATTTGCATTTCCTTTAACAATGACCGCTATTGGCGGATTGCTGTTTCCGTATCAGGCAGGCGGCAGTATTATTACCGTAAATGATGTGGCGGTGGGCAGTGAAATTGTGGGGCAGGAATTTAAATCTGATTACTTTTTGTATTCCAGGCCTTCCGCCTGCCATTACAATGTTTACGCAGAGGATGAAAACGGTAATTATATATATTCCGACGGCAGCGCGTTTGCCGGCCTCAGCTCCGGCTCCTTCAACTACGGCCCATCCAATCCGCTGCTGCTGGACAGGATGGAAAATGATCTGGAACTGTTTTTGAAAGCGCACCCTTACCTTAAACGGGAGGATATACCGGCTGATATTCTGACAGCTTCCGGCTCCGGCCTTGATCCGCACATCTCGCCCGAAGCGGCCCGGGTTCAGGTGCAGAGAATAGCACAAAATTCCGGCTTGAGCGAAGAAACAGTCAACAGTATAATCACAGACAACACCAAAGGAAAACTAATGGGTATTTTCGGCGAAGAAACCGTAAATGTGCTGGGAGTAAATATAGATATAGCCTCTGCTATGGGAATTATCGGCGAAAATTAAAGTGTATTCAAGGAGAAAATAAATATGCTTTCTCAACTGAAAAGTATCTTGCTGAAAAGTTATCCGGCGGAAAAATTAAACCAGACGCAGATGGAAAACCTGATATATATTATTAAATGCATCAGCAAAGTCTGGAACGAAGGCAATATCCGTTATGTTATATGCCCGGAATTTGCAGACAGTGCAGTTGACATAATATGCCAGAACACCGTTGTGGTGACAGATGAATTTGTTGACCTGCTCAGCCTTCCGATGGCAGATATCGGCTCCGGCTGGAACCTGTCAGCCATGGGAACGGCTGACAACGGAGAAACAGTGCATATAAAAACTTCTGTAACTGAAAACGGTATAGAAGTATACATGGAAAGTATGTCTGGCGAAGTGCGGGATGTGCTGTACAATCTGACATTGAGAATTGCTTTTGACAATCAGCGGCTGACAAAACAGGTATATCAGATTTTGTGTTCGATGAATTTTGACAGCGGGATAATTGTAACAGACTGGTGCAATGCCCGGTTTTTAAAGCGGCAGAATGTGTTCAACCGTTCATTTGACAGAAGCTTTTATTGTTATGGCGGAGTGGATTTTTCACTTCCCTATACAGATTATCTTTACTTTTTAAGCTTTGAACAGAAAGAAAAGTTATGGGAAAGCTATCTGAAATACGGTTTGACTCCTGCGGAACTGGACTGGCTGGCTGATGAGCTCAGCACCGGTGAAGTGCCGGACAGAATACAGTGGGAAATATCGCTGAAAAAAGTTATGTCGCAGCTGGGCTACACGCTGGTGGTAAAAGATAATTTGTTTGAAGTGTTTGACGAGAATAACATTAAAAAGTATTTCAGCTCTGACGGCAACAGCAGTGAAAAGGCTTTTATGAAAATTTTGTTTCCGCTGAACTATACCTGATAACTGTAAAAAACGGAAACTGTCCGGTTTTATGCGGGCAGTTTCCGTCTTTTGTTATGGATTTCGTACAGAAAAAATCCGTAATTCATTATTTTTGAAAATTTTGTACCGGAAGGTAATTGATACAACGCGTATACAGGTTTTTGCACGGCCACTGTTCCTATGCCAAAAAATGCCCCAGCGCCAAAATCGTAAATCCGGAGCTCATCAATATATTGAAAAAAAGCTGAAGGGCGGTGTCCCTGTTTTTCGCCTGTCTGTATGCAGTCAGACGCTTTGGTATGTTCATTGCTGTTCCTGCCGCCATCAGCGCAAAACCTATGCCTCGCCACATAGAAATCCTCCTTACCGGTATTATTTGTGAATATTTTTGCCGATTATAAACCGCTTGGCAGGAAAAGTCAATTGATAAACTGTAAATTTTCTTTTGCCTTACAGCCCGGAAATTATTTCTGAAAATTTCGCTTTTAAGAACGCCCTGTATTCCGGATGGTCCCGGTTTTGCCGGTATTCACTTTCAGCGGCAGACTCTATCCAGCGCAGCTTTGTATCGGTCATATCCCGATAGCGCTGTATTTTGATTTTACCCCGGGCTTCTGCTTTAAGAATTTCCTCGTAGGCATCAGAAACAAATTCACATCCTTCAACTGCGACGGGAGCAGATGATATAAAGGCAAAGGGAATGTCCTGCTGTGGTATTATCTGTTCTTTTGGCCGGCATCGGTATATATAGCCGCTCACCCCTTTGTATGTTTCCGAAAGCGCATTAGGGTAGTATTCCTCCATGCGCAGTATGCCGTCTTCAAATCCGTAGCTGGCCCATTTTTTGTATGGCCCTGTGTGGGCTATTCCGTTTTCAACACAGAATTTTTCCACAGCATTGCTCAGATATACCAGTACATTTTCTCTTTTTTGGGAAAAATAAACCAGTGGTTTTCCATGGTTTGAGGTATGCGGAATCAAAACTTTTAATCCTTTTACAGGTGAGGCGTGATAAATCAAAATGGTGACCTCCTTTTTGAAAGCTGCCTTGACCGTGCGGGATATGGGTGGTATCATTAAAGCAGATTTGCCCGCCGGTGCTATCTATATAATAAAATATTACATTAATAAAAGTATGCAGTCAACTTTAAATTAAATAGCAGTATAATTTTGTGCGGGAAAGGAAGGGTATTGTTATGATTTTTTATTTTTCAGGGACAGGAAATTCCAGGTGGGTGGCTTTGCACCTGGCAAAAAAGCTGGGTGAGGAAGCTGTTGATATAACAGAGATAAAATATCCGGCAGACCTGTCAAAGGAAAAACTGGTGGGTTTTGTATTTCCCATATATGCATGGGCGCCAGCCGGGCCTATGGTACGCTTTGCGGAAAAATTGCCGGAATGTAAAGCTTTTTCCTTTGCCGTATGCACCTGTGGAGACCAGGCCGGAAAAGCAATGAAGGAATTTGACAAAATTTACCATATAGACAGCGCTTATTCCATAGCAATGCCCAGTAACTATATAGTCGGGGCTGACCTGGAGCCGGAGGCCGAAATGGCGAAAAAAGCAGAGGAAGCCGCAGACAGGATACAAAAAATAGCCCGGGAGGTTTTTGCCGGCAAAAAAGTTTACGATGTAGCAGAAGGACCTGTGGCGGCATTTAAGACTGCTGTTATATCCAAAGGTTTTGCCAATTTTGCCACAAGCACAAAGCCGTTTTATGCAGACGACAGGTGTATTGGCTGCGGCCTGTGCGCCCGGCAGTGCCCGCGGGAAGTAATAACCATAAAGGACTCAAAACCGGTGTGGAAAGGTAAATGCTATCAGTGCATGCGCTGTATAAATGCCTGCCCTCAGCAGGCCATACAGTATGGCAAAATCACAAAAAACAGGAAGAGATACAACGCAGAAAACTATTTTAAATAATCTTTATGCAGTTGTCTTTTTGCTGCTGTAAGCATACAGTTTAATTGACGATTTTGGTGTAGTATGTTAAAATGAAAAAAGATGAGCCAATAAGACAAATTGGCAAAAATATCATAAAAGAGGGGCTCAGAATGACGGAAAAAGATATATTTTATAACGAGCGGCTGGATTTTAACGGTATCAGCGATGTACGGGAAAAAACACAGCTGGCCATATCCCGTCTGGAAAATCCATACTGCCTTTCGGAGGAAAACGGTAAAATGTACCGGGACTTTCTTTCCAAACAGCGGCACGCGGCAGTGAAAACATTTATAGACCGCGGAGAGGTTAGAATTTTCCCCTTTCTTGTGAAATACAAGGCAATAAAAAAATCCAATATAGCATCTTTTGTGGAGTATGCCCAGCAGGCCAGGAAACTGGATGTTTTGTCATACCTGCTGAATGTCAGCAACGAATTCAGATCACACCCCAGGAAAGCTTCGGCAAAGGCCGGAAGTTTACCGCAGGAAAAATCCCAGATTTTACCGGCAGATGATATAAAAGTTGGGGATATTGTATGGATGTGCAAAAATCCGATGCCCTGGCTGGTGCTGGAAAAAAAGGCAGGCAAGGCATTGCTTATCAGCAAATTTGCCCTTGATTGCAGACAATATAATTTCAGGTATGAAAATACCAACTGGGAAAAATGCTCTCTGCGCAGATGGCTGAACGGCAGTTTCTTTGACGGGCGGTTTACACGGCGGGAAAAGCAGCATATAATGCCGGTTTCCATTGACGCTGATGACAGCCTGCATCTGCGGTCTGACGGCGGTGACAGTGTGTTCCTGCTCAGCGTTGAAGAGGCCAAAAAATACTTTAAAGATGACGATATGCGCAAAGCCAGAATGACCAAAAAAGCCCTGGGAGAATGTCTGTGGACATTTTTTGACGAGTTCGGCCACTGGTGGCTGCGCACCACCACCGGCGAAGATGTGGGAGCCTCTTTTGTCAAAGCCTACGGCGATATTTTCAGCTGTGGGGGCACCATTGTTTCCAATGGTTTTGTAAGGGATTTTGACAACTACGGTGTAAGGCCGGCAGTGTATATAAGCACAAAATAATAATTCCGTGAAAGAAGGTGCAAAGGATGGATCGGGCACAGCAAAGGGAAAAAATAAGGAATATAGCCAGGCAGATAATGTTTTCGGCCAAAAATTCGCTGATAGTGCATCTTCGATTTCTGGACTACGCCATAAACAGACTGCGGCTGGCAGAGTATGATGAGTATATCTGTACGGACGGAACACTGATACAGTACAATCCGTTTTTTATCCTGCATTGCTATTCAAAGGATAAAAATATGGTTACAAGAATGTACATGCACATGGTTTTGCACTGTACATTTAAGCATTTTTATGTGGGCCCGCAGGTCAGGGGCTCGCTGTGGGACATAGCCTGTGATGCGGCGGTGGAAAACATCCTGGAAGAAATTTCCCAAACGGAAGATTATCTGTATGCCGAACACGACCGGCAATGGCACAGCCTTATGGCGGAGCTGAAAGAAAATGTGGGAAGCCTGACGGCGGAAAGGATATACCGCTATCTGGCGGATAAAAATCTGTCGGAAGAGGAGATAGACGAGATATACGGTGTGTTTCTGGCTGATGACCACTCACCCTGGTATTCTTCTTCTCCACAGAAAAAAGAATTGCAGGCGCAGCAGGATCAGGACAGCCCATCTGATCAAAAGCCTCCGATGGAACAGCCCACAATGCAGGAAGAAAAAAGCGACGAAGAAGATGATGATTTTTCCGATCAGAAGACCCAGGGTAAAGGCTCGTCAACGGCAAACCAGGACGATGATGACAACAGCAGAACCCAGCAGTCTGACAATCCGCAGCAGGACGAAAACCAGCAAAGTCAGGATAAATCCACTCCGGACGGCCGGGAGGAAGGGGACGGACCGCAGGATATAGACAGGGACATGCAGCAGCTGCTGGACGAGTGGGAAGAGATAGCCAAACATATGGAACTGGACCTGGAAACCTTTTCAAAGGACCGGGGCTCCCGCGTGGGTGACCTGCTTCTCAATATAAAAAATGTAACCAGGGAAAAATACGATTATACGGCATTTCTGAAAAAATTTGCGTCCATGGGCGAAAAAATGATGATAGATGATGACGAGTTTGACTACATCTATTACACCTATGGATTGACCATGTACAAAAATATGCCGCTGATAGAACCGCTGGAATACAAGGAAACCAATCTGGTAAAAGAATTTGTCATTGCCATAGATACCTCATTTTCAGTGCATGGCGACGAGGTGCAAAGCTTTCTGCGCAAGACTTACAATATTCTGAAAGCCACAGAGAGCTTTTCTTCCAGGATAAACCTGCACATAATACAGTGCGATGTAAAGGTTCAGCACGATGAAAAGATCACCAGCCAGGCGGAGCTGGACAAATATATGAAGGATATGCTGCTGTACGGTTTCGGCGGCACAGACTTCCGCCCGGTGTTTGAATATGTGGACAAACTGATAGAGGAAAAAGAATTTACCAACCTTAAAGGCCTGATTTATTTCACCGACGGCTACGGTACATTCCCCCAAAGGCCGCCGGCGTACAAAACAGCCTTTGCCTTTGTCAGCGACGATGTGATGTTTGACCCGGTGGTACCGCCCTGGGCCATAAAGCTTATTCTGGATCCGGAAGATATTAAACAGGATAAATTATAGGGGGCACTTTATAATGAACATAAAGCAAGCAAAACAAGAGATCAAAAACACTTTGACCATGTACTTCACCAAAGACAAGTATGGCAACTATGTGATACCCATTGAAAAACAGAGACCTGTTTTTCTTATGGGCCCTCCCGGTATAGGCAAAACAGCCATAATGGCGCAGATAGCTTCTGAAATGGGCATCGGTCTGCTGTCATACTCCATGACGCACCATACCCGCCAGAGCGCCATAGGTCTGCCGTTTATCGAAAAGAAAGAGTTCGGCGGCAAGGAGTACACCGTTTCCGAATATACTTTAAGCGAAATTGTGGCGTCTGTGTATGAGCTGATGGAAAACACCGGACTTAAAGAAGGCATACTGTTTTTGGACGAAATCAACTGTGTTTCTGAAACACTGGCTCCTGTTATGTTGCAGCTGTTGCAATACAAGGTTTTCGGCAAACACAAAATACCCAAAGGCTGGGTGATAGTAACTGCCGGCAACCCGCCGGAGTACAACAACGCGGTGCGCGAATATGACATAGCCACCTGGGACAGGCTGAAAAGAATTGACATAACTCCGGATTTTGAAATATGGAAAGAGTACGCCTACAAAGCCGGCGTACATATGTCTATAATATCCTATCTGGAATCAAAATCCGCCGACTTTTATTCCATTGAAACCACAGTGGACAGCAAAGCCTTTGCCACTGCCAGAGGCTGGGAAGACCTGAGCCGGATGATATATCTGTATGAATACCATGATATACCGGTAAAAGAAACCCTTATTTCCCAGTATTTGCAGCACAGAAAAATTTCCAAATCTTTTGCCGCATATTATGACCTGTATGTAAAATACAAAGGCGATTACCAGGTGGAAAAAATTGTGGAAGGCGCTTACAGCGATGTTGTGGCTGACAGGGCCAAATCTGCAACCTTTGATGAAAGGGTTATGCTGGTCAGCCTTATTCTGGATGCCATCAACGAAACAGCAGTGGCCGTAACCGACAAAATGGATGTGCTGGCAGCCTGCAAAAAGCTGGTGTCAAAATTTGCAAGACTTACAAAGACGGAGCACCGCCCGATAGACGCCCTCAACCGCCTGATAGCGGCACAGAAAAAGGAAGTTGAGGACAAAACCGATGCCGGCAATATGTCCACAGCTCAGAAGGATATGTACAACCGGACGATAGAATTTCTGGAAAGCCAGATTTCTGCCGTTATGAACACCGATGCAGAAACCGCCGCCAAAAATGTGAAGGATGCTTACAACGCCCGCCTGAAACAGCACAAAGCCCGGGCAAAAGCCGCCAGCCGGCAGATGGACAATGCGTTCAAGTTTATCGACGAGGTATTCGGCGACGGCCAGGAAATGCTTATCCTGGTAACAGAACTTACCCAGAACTTTCACACCGCAAAGTTTATCAGCAACTTCGGCTGTGACGAATATTTCAAACACAACAAATCTCTGCTGTTCTATGAAAGGGACAAAGAAATCAGCGACGCCATCGCCGAGCTTGACCTGGACATGGATTTGGACTAAACAATTTGTAATATTTTGCAAAATAAAAACGAAAGGTATTATATACCTTTCGTTTTTTTGCTGTAAAACAGCG
>CASFSP010000001.1 GCA_949297385.1 uncultured Oscillospiraceae bacterium | reverse complement strand
GGGCTGGGAATAAGACCGGGCAAAATTTTCAGGCAGGGTGAGAAATTTTATCGAGAGGGAAGTGCCGGCACCATAGGAAATCACATTCATATAGAGGTAGGTCTTGGACCCTTTGTTCTGCCTTGCCGGCATAAAACCAGTCTTAAAAGTGCCGATGGGAATCCGGTGTTTAAAATAAGAAACCAGCTGATACCTCATGATGTTTTCTTTGTCTGTGATGATATTTTGATGTTGGATGCAGGCGGTTATAACTGGAAAAACGAACACATCAAGCCGAAAAAACAGAATATGCATATACAAAATAAGCTGCTGAAACAACAGGTGGAAAATCTTAGCGAGGCTCTTGCTGAGATAGGAGAGATTGTTGATTCTATACAGGTATGAGAGAAGAAAAGGAAAAATATAATGATACAAAAGCCAGGTATATATCGGCGCTGATAATACAAAACTGCTATAACAAAAACAGAGGTATGGCATACGCAAAAGCGGTAAAACAAAATATCAGGCTGAAAGGAAGTATAGACTTTTGGCTGAAATATTATTGCCGAAAGGCAGTTGAAAGCGGAAACTCAGCGCTTGAAGCCGACAAGCTGTTTAATCTTTATATGGATGAAAAGGAGCAGAGTTTATGAGTATTGAAATGATAGGAGAATATATAGACCCGCAGTTGTTTATTATTGTGCCAATGCTATGGGGAATAGGCATGGCTTTGAAAAAAAGCATGCTGAAAAACAACTATATACCTATTGCTCTTTTGATATGCTCCTGCCGGGTAACGCTGCTGTATCTCACCGGAGTAAAACCTGTATTGAATGCCCAGCAGATGAGGGCGCGGGTGTTTGCCGGGATAACCCAGGGCAGCGTTATATGGCTGTTTTCCTGGATAACTTACGAAAAAATGCTGAAAGATAAGGAGGAATAATTTTGATAGAATTTGTAACAGGGCTTGTTCTGGGAGGGCTGACAGTGTTTTGTTTATCGGAGGTAAAGAGGTGGAAAATGTATATAACATCAGCTTCTGCTCCCAAAAATCCGGGTGAGAGCATTCAATGGCAGAACCTGATGAATTATGACGGAAGCGAGAGGAGGCAGAAAAATATTGAATATTGAAACAGATTTGAAAAACGTTCTGGCGGAATACCGCAGATGTGTAAATTATAACATTCTGACAGATTATTATGAAAAAAGCCAGATGCACGAAAATTTTTACCTTGGCAACCAGTGGTACAAGGTGAACGCTCCGGATCTGGACAAGCCTGTGCTGAATTTTATACGCAGAGTATGCTCCTTTCTGACGGCTATGGTTACCAGTGATGATATAAATGTTTTTGTCAGCCCTTATATATCATCACCTGAAAGCGTTGAAAGTGCGGATGTGATAAATATTGAGCTGGAAAGGGTTATTGAAAGGGCCAAGCTTAAAAGCGTGTGCCGCAATGTGGTGAGGGACAGTGTGGTAAACGGCGATGGATATCTTTACTGGATGTTTGACGGCCAGACTGCCATGTGTGAAGTTATAAAAGGTACCAACATTATGTTTGCCAACCCTTATCTTAACGATGTACAGAAACAGCCGTTCATAATGATAGAAAAAAGAGAGTATCTGGAAAAAGTAAAGGAAAGTGCAAAGAAAAACAGGCAGAATGCTGCGGTAGTTAAAGCAGATGAAGACTATATGAGCAGTATAGAAAGTGTGCCGATGGCCACTCTTATAACAAAAATGTATAAAAAGGACGGCCAGGTATGGTATATGCAGTTTACAAAGGACTGCATTGTGTGTCCGCCGAAACCTTTGGGGTATCGCCTGTATCCTTTTGCAAAATTTACATGGGACAGGCAGAGTGACAGCTGCCGCGGCATGGGGGCTGTGGAAAACCTGATACCCAATCAGATAGCAGTGAATAAACTGTGGGCAATGGCTTTGCTGCACCAGAAAAGCATGGCTTTCCCGAAGATATTTTTTGACAAAACAAAAATAGACAGCTGGTCCAATAAAGTTGGCGCTGCCATAGGCGTGATAGGAAACCCCAACGAAGCGGTGGCCACATCTTTCAAAGCGGCGGATATGTCGGATCAGCTGGTGGATCTGGTGGAAAAAACGATAGCTTTTACAAAAGAGTTTATGGGGGCCAACGATACATCTCTTGGCAATGTGACACCGCAGAATACATCTGCGATACTGGCGGTACAGCGCTCGGCCACAATACCTCTGGAAAATCAGAAACAGGAATTTTATCAGTTTCTGGAAGACTGTGTGCTGATTGTTCTGGATATTATTAGAACTGATTATGGCAAAAGATATGTTCGCACTGCTGTGGGAGACGGTGTGTACAAGCATCAGATATTTGATTTTTCCGCTTTGGATCGGAGCCGGTTTTCTCAAAGCATACAGGCTGATACTTCCACACCATGGAGCGAAGGCTTGCAGATGCAGACGCTGGAAAATCTGTATGCCAAACAGATACTTACAGATGCCCGCGATTATGTGGCGGCGATACCATCTTCACAGCTGAAAAATAAACAGCAGATATTGAAAAAACTGGACGAGAACATGAAGCTGAAAACATAAAATAAAAAAGCGCAGTTTGCACTGCGCTTTTTTCAATATACGGCTATTCCGGTTTCATAGCTTTTGCTGCCTATATCCTCTATCATATCGTCGGCTGTGATTATTCCTTTGAAAAATTCCAGTCCTATGGAGATATTCTGTGCGGACATGAAATCTGCCTGATTGAGTATATCATCTATGCTCCGGTTGCTGTAAAGTCCGGCGCCGCTGTTAAGCCAGAATGGAATATCCTGTATTTTTCTTTTGCATGGCTGCATGTGGCTGACAACATAGCCTTCCTTAAAACCAAACAATTTTTCCACTGCCAGGGCGGCGGCAAACTTGAACTTTTTGGGCGAATAGAAAAAGTTTTTAATAAATCTGAAATCTTTGAAAGCCTGGACATATTCAGACGCATGATAAATTTTGTCAGGGTATGTAGCATCTACGGCAATTTTGAAAAGATATGCTATCTGCTCCAGATGCATCCGGCTGACAGACGGAAAGTAATACGAAACCTGTGCGGCTTCCTGCCCGCTTACTTTTTTGCTTATAAGGCTGTCAAGGGCACTTTCAAAATATCCGTGACCTGACGGAATATTGAATGGCAGACCATAGGCTTCGGTTACATAGTTTACATACGGATGAATCAGACTGTCCAGTGAATAGTGACATAAAAAACCAAGACAGTAATCTTTCTGTGCATCTGTGCGCGCCAGTGTAAAAAGGTTTTTCAAAAACAGCGCCGTTTTTTCATTGTGCATGACTGAGCCCAGCCGGGACAGATCATTTATCCTGAAGGGATTGTACATCTGATAGCAAAACAGCGGGTCAGGTCCGTTGGCGCCAAGTATAAATGCCTCCATGTTTCGCGGAGTGTATTCTGCAATGGCCAGCGCATTGCGGGCGTTGTACCGATGGGTATAATTATCAGCCATAAAATCCTCCTTTTCCGGCTGTCAGCGGCTCTCCTTCTGTTTTTTTGGGAAAACAAAGAAGAACAGCACGGCGCCTATTATAAATATTATCAGTACGCTTAAAACGCCCCAGGGGGAAGCCTGGGCGCTGACAGCATCCAGGACCCGTGCGGG
Organism: uncultured Oscillospiraceae bacterium; assembly: GCA_949297385.1. Taxonomy (GTDB): domain Bacteria; phylum Bacillota; class Clostridia; order Oscillospirales; family Ruminococcaceae; genus RGIG3102. The sequence goes on along the minus strand of CASFSP010000001.1, from coordinate 23,627 downwards.
TGCTGAATAATCTATGCCCATATTTTCCATGATTTTTTCCTGGGCAAAAGCGGTGGTAAGACCAAAAAGTGTGGGGCCCATAATGGCGGAAAATTTTCCGAATATATCATAAAAACCGAAAAACTCGCCGCTACGGGATTTGTCCGGTATCAGTTTGCCGTACATACTGCGGCTGAGCGACTGTATACCGCCCTGGCTGGTGGCCACAAGAACGGCCAGAACCCAGAACTGCCATGCGCTGGATATGAAGAAACCGAACACGCATATAAACATATATACGCATATGCCGGTGCATATCATCGCTCTGGTGCCAAATTTTTCGCTGGCCTTTATGTAAAGCATGGCAAAGGGCAGCCCCAGCACCTGAGTGAGAAGCAAAGCCAGCATCATCTGGGTGGAATCAATACCCAGGGAAGAGCCGTATATAGTGGACATGTGTATTATTGTGTTTACACCGTCGATGTAGAAAAAATATGCCAGAAGAAAAACAAACATCCGTTTGTTTGCAAATATCTCCTTTGCAGTGCCGGCCAGGCCTTTCAGTGCATCTTTCAGCGCACCTTTGTACGGGGTTATGCCATGAACCTGATGCACATTTTTGAAAATCGGAATGGAGAACACTGCCCACCAGACTGCTGTCAGTGCAAAAGCGATAGAAAGACAGACTGTCATTTCTATGCCCACAAGATTTAAAATCAAAAATATCAGCAACGGAATGGTGCTGCCGCCGATATATCCCAGGCCGTAACCCATGGTGGAAACTTTGTCCATTCTTTCATCGGTGGTTACATCGGTAAGAAAACTGTCGTAATAAACATTGGCGCCGGCATGGCCTATACTGCATATTATGTACAAAGCCAGTATCAGCATACCGGTTCTTTCACTGCCGGCGGCGGTGGTCACATCCATCTGCGGGGTAAAGGCCAGCAGGGCGCAGGCGATTATGCCCACAGTCATAAAGGCCATGAACAGCTTTTTTCTCATGCCTTTGAAATCGCCTAGTGCACCTAAAACAGGTGCCATAAGAGCACATATAAGCATTGATAGGCTGGTGCCCAGCCCCCAGCGGCTGATGGCGGCGCTGCTGTTTGCGCTGATTGTATCATAAAAAATGGGGAGAATGGTGACGATAATAACGCTTTCGGCGCTGTTGGCCCAGTCGTACATCATCCAGCTTTTCTCCTGTTTGGTGTATCCTTTTAAAAAATTCATAGTTGCCTCTTATCTATAATATACTTTAAATATTTATATATGACATTTTATCATTTAAACACACAATAATCAAATATTCAATGAAATAAGGATGTAAAATTTTTTTAATCAACCGGTAAAAAATAAAAACAGACCGGATTTTCCGGCCTGTATAAAATGTTATTGTTCAGATAAAATGCCGTTTTCAAGACGATATGCCCTGTCGGCAAAGGACAGCATAGACATATCGTGGGTTATCATAACCACTGCCGAGCCGCTGTCTCGCAGTTTCAGTATTCCGCTCATCACCAGCCGGGCGCTGTCGGCGTCCAGGTTGCCTGTGGGCTCGTCGCAAAAGAGTATTTTCGGTGCTGTTACCAAAGCTCTGGCCACGGCCACCCTCTGTTGCTGGCCGCCGGAAAGCTGGTGGGGATAACTGTAAAATTTGTCTGCCAGCCCCATGCTTTCCAAAGCCTTTCCGGCTGCATTTTTGCGGAAAAAATATCCTTCGCCCTTGTATTTAAGCGGCAGAGATACATTTTCTATACTGTTTTTACTGCTGATAAGATTGTAACTTTGAAATATAAAACCTATATATTGCCTTCGGAGTGAGGCCATGCGCCGGTTTGCAATGCCTTTCACCCGCTGGCCGTTAAGGTAAAGCCGGCCGTGATCGAAACTGTCCAGGCCGCTGAGCACATTCAGCAATGTGCTTTTGCCGGTACCTGACGGCCCGGTGATAACACATAGACATCCGGGCGGCACACGCAGGCACAGCCCGCGCAGCACCTGCAGGCTGCCGTAATTTTTGTATATATTTTCCGCCCTTATCATAAGCCACCGCCATAAAAACTTTTGGCTTATTATAGGCAGACAGCCGGCTGTATAAACAGCCGGCTGTGTTTTATTATGCGAAAAGATTTATCGCGCCCAGTACACCGTAAGAAACTATACCCATTATTATACCGGCTGTCAGCACACCTGCCAGCACGGCAACAAATGATTTTTTCTTGTCCAGGTCAAGCAGGGCTGCCGCCAGTGATCCGGTCCAGGCACCGGTGCCGGGCATTGGTATGGCGACAAATATAAAAAGCGCCCAGTATTTGGCATCTCCGAACTTTTCGCCGGTGGCGTGGCCTTTTTCAAGGAAAAAAGTGGCCAGTTTGTTGAAAATTTTTATTTTCTGCATGAACAGCAGGGTGGGCTTTACCAGAAGCAGTATCACCGGCACCGGAAGCATATTGCCGAATGCGGCCACCAGATATGTGTTCCAGAAGGGAAGCCCGCTGGTGACACCCACCGGTACAGCACCTCTCAGTTCAACGACAGGCAGCATGGATATAAAAAACACCCATATATACTCTTTTAATGTATTAAGCATAAAATATCTCCGTTTTTTAAAAGTATGGATTTTATTGTATCATATATATGTATAAAAATAAAGAAAAAATTACAAATCGGTAATGTTGGGCTTTTGTATTGAAAAAGACTGTGAAAGTGATTATAATATACAAAGTATAAGTCTGCCCTATTTTATGGACTTTTAACTCGGCAGAGCATGACTGTCGCCGGGCTTTGAAAATGAAGGAAAACGGAGAAGACATAATGAAAAGATTTATTTGTGCTGTGCTGGCAGCCGCTTTGGCTGTTACAGCGTTTACCGGATGTGTGCCCGGCAGTGAGAACAGCCAGGGACAGCAGAACGAGAAAAGCTGGAACCAGAACCCTCTGACCGGTGAGGAGCAAAGTGTTGACTACCCTTACGGTAACAGGCCGGTGGCGGTAATGGTAAACAATATGATGGACGATACAACATATCAGATCTCATGGCCGCAGAAAGGCCTGGCTGACGCTGATGTGGTGTTTGAAATGGAAACAGAAGGTGGTATAACCAGGTACATGGCATTGTTCCGCGACTGGACAAAGATGCCGGTTGTAGGCCCTATCAGAAGCGCGCGCGATCAGTTCGTGCAGATGATGATACCTTACGGCAGCCTGTATGTGCATGACGGTGCATCTACTTACGCGAAAGAGATGCTGGCAAATTATTCCTATTCCCAGAAAGACCTTACTCCAAATCTTGGAATTGCTTTCAGGGATGAATCCCTTATAGGCCAGAGGGCTTATGAACATACGGAATTTACTTCCGGCGAGCTTATAACAGACGCAATCCAAAGCGGCAAGTATGAGATAAACACACAGGAAGAGCCGATGAACCTGTTCCACTGGGTAAAATATGACGAACCGGCCAGGGTTTTGGACGGTGTGGATGTAAGCGAGATCGAATGGCGTTTTTCCAACAGTTATGCCGCAAAAATAGCATATAATCCGCAGACAAATACATATACAAAAGAGCATATAAACCTGTACCGCAATTTTTCCAGACCTTTGATAGATGCAAACTACGGAGAACAGCCGGTGGAGTTTGACAATGTCCTGGTTCTCTGGACACAGATAGAAAAATATCCTGACGGAGTTTTGTCTGATGTAAGTCTGGAATGGGGTGGTGTAGGATATTACTTCAACGGCGGTAAAGTGGAAAAAGTCCGCTGGCTGAAAGGTATGCCTCACGAGCCGTTGAGGATAGTTTCTCTGGACGGCACCGAAACAGATGTTGAAATCAATGTGGGCAAAAGCTATATAGCTGTTGTTGACCTGGACTATTTCGGAGCTTTCAAAATGAACGGTGAAGTTGTTGATGTGGCCGGTGATTACACTTCGGCAGAAGAAATGCCGGTGGAGCCGGGCGTTGAGGCAAGCGAATAATTATTTATATTTAAGGATATATTAACTTTTTTTACACACAATGATATTCTGAAAGTGGTATAATGCAATTTATAACAGGCAAATATCGGTTTGCCAGAAGAAAGAGGTGTTTGGTATCAAAAGGATAGTAACGGCTGTTATTGCACTGGCTTTGGCTGCCGGTATATTTACAGGCTGTGAGGACAAGGTTTCAAACAGCGGCCTTAACATAGAAGATGTGCCTCAGGCACAGTATAATTATCTTACCGGCCTGCCTTTTGAGGATGAAGAGGACAAGTCTGTAAGGCCTATTGCCGTAATGGTGGACAACCTGAAAGTGGCAATGCCTCAAAGCGGACTGTCCGGTGCGGACATAATTTATGAAGCGGTTACCGAAGGCGGCGTGACCAGAATGATGGCGGTATATTCCGATATTGACAGCATTCAGCGAGTCGGCCCGGTGAGAAGTGCCAGAGACCGGTTTGTAGAACTGATGCTGCCACTGAACGCCATATATGTGCATATAGGTTCTTCAACTTCGGCCCAGAGAATGCTCAACTTTTACTCTTATCAGGACATTGACGGCATATATCTCAGCTTTGTGTCTTTTGAATATGACAGCGAGCTGGCAAAAACCAAATCAGCCGAGCACTGCTGGTTTACAAACAAAGATCTGATAAAAGCTGGCATAGAGAAAAACGGAATACGGACAAAAAACAATTTTTACCCGGCGTTTGAGTTTGTGGAATACGGAAAAGATGCCAGAATTCCCAAGGAACAGCGGGCAAACACTGTCAGCTTTAAATATTCGGATTATGCCGATGTATCATTTATTTATGATGAAACCACCGGTAAATATCTGAAAAATGCCTTCGGTGTTCCGCATATGGATGCACTGACAAACCGGCAGCTGTCCTTTGACAATGTTTTTGTTCTCACAGCCGATGTGGGTATCCAGGAAGAAAACGGCATACTGCCTAATTTTGATATGACCGAGGGCGAGGGCTATTACTTCTACGGTGGCATGTGCGAAAAGGTAAGATGGCAAAAAGGCGCCCCTGAAAATCCGCTGATAATATATGACAAAAACGGCGATGTTATAAAGGTAAACACCGGAAAGAGCTATGTGGGCCTTCTGGACGAAGATATGCTGGATACTTTGACAATATCTGAGGAAACACAGAATGTTTCCAGCGTAGAAAGAGTACAATAAAAATAAAAAAGCGGCGGTATACCGTCGCGTTTTATTTTTTAGATTTGTGTTTAGCCCGTAGGCAATGTGTAGATTTTTTCTTTCTTTTTTGATATAATCAGTTACAGCACGGCGTTTATTTTATAATATCTTCGGCTGTTTTTATTATATTCAGCAGACCGGTGGCGTGCTTCGGATAATCCCGAGAGATGCTTTCGCCGGTCATCTCAAAGGCATCGCCTCTTTTTTTCACAGCGGCCTTGTCAGACAGGAGGCTGCACATCATTGCGCCGTTTTTCTCCATTGCTCCGGCTGTATAACCTTCAAACAGGCTTTGGGGCAGAGTGAACATGCTTTGGCTGTTCTTTTTCTCCGACCGGTACAGGCGGCGGAAAACACGGTATTCGGCCATCATAAAATAGTTGCTGACAGACATTGTCAGTTCTTTGTCGCCGGCTTTTGACAGCATATCGTAAATTATGTTCAGTGCCGATGCTATCAGCCTTTTGTTCATGGCCGGCAGAACGCTGCCGGAATAATGGCTGTCCTTGACGCTTTCAGCGCCTTCCAGGTCTTCCACAGACAGCACGGCTCCGTTTCTGTCAGGAGTGCGTCCGAGGATATAGTCGCTGGAAACATTGTAATAGTCACACAGCTTTATAAGAAAATCCAGTCCGCATTCCCTGAGTCCTTTTTCGTAATGACTTAAAAGCGCCTGGCTTATTCCTAAGTCCGAGGCGGCTTGTTTTTGGGTTATTCCTCTTTCTTTTCTCAAAAGAGTTATTATACGGCTGAAACTGTTCATGAATTTTTCCTTCTTCTCTAATACTGTCTGTAAATTATAACTTAAAAAAAACATATTGTAAATAGCAATTTTCTACTAAAAATAACAAAAAATATTGGAGGTTAATATAATATGCGTAGTTTTAAACTTCATCTCATCCGTCACGGCCTGACCGAGGGCAACCTGAAAGGGCTGTACTTGGGCAGTGGAACGGACATGCCTTTGTGCGAAGAAGGCATACAGAGGCTGGAAAAGCTCAGGGAGGATTTTTCCTACCCGTGGCCGCAGAAACTTTATGTCAGCCCGATGAAAAGAACTGTTCAGACAGCAGAAATAATATATCCTGATCATGATTATACCATTGTGACGGATCTGCGCGAATGTAATTTCGGCGAATTTGAAGGCAAAACATTTTCGGAGCTTATGCGGAAAGATTCAAATTTTGCCAAATGGCTGGATCCTAAAAGCGGATATTGTCCGGAAGGCGGCGAATCCAGCGCGGATTTTGCCCAGAGATGCGTGCTGGCTTTGGACGAAATATTTTCCGATATGATGAAAAACGGCGTGTACGAAGCGGCGGCGGTGACTCACGGCGGAGTTATAGCTATGTTGCTGACGATACTTGCTTTCCCCAGAAAACCCACCAGCCAGTGGACCAGTGACAACGGCTGCGGTTTTACCGTTTCTACAACCATAGAGATGTGGACCAGGGACCATGCGCTGGAAGTATTGCAGATACTGCCTGTGGGATATGATTTCTCCCACAGCGATGTGAACAAATTCCGCAAAAAGGAGGAAGAAAGCGATGAGTAAAAAAACTGTATATATCGCCGGATATGAATGCTTTTTGCCTGACGGGCGTGAAAGGGCTCAGCGGGCGGTGGCGTTGTGCGAAAAATACGGCTGGCAGGGCATCTCTCCGGTACTGGGGCATGAAAGCGGGCAGGAAATTGATTTTTCCGCAGGCGGTCCGCGGGCAGCCAGGCAGATTTTTCAAAATAACATAAATTATATAAATTTATCTGATATAATTATTGCCAACATAAACAATTTCCGTGGCTGGGAGCCGGACGGCGGTACCTGTTTTGAGCTGGGTTATGCTTTTTCACAGGGCAAAAAACTGTATACATTTATAGATGATGACAGGCCGTGTTATGAAAAATATATAGGCAATATACATAAAGACGGCCCTTTCTGGCGTGATGACAACGGCGCTTTCTTTGAAAGCGGGTGCTGTAACCTGATGATCAGCGGCCCGGCCAAAGTAGTGCGCGGAACATTCCGGGACGCGCTGGAACTGGCGGTGAAAGAGCGGGAGGAATGATATAAATGTTTATAGACAAACAGGGCAATGTGCGCAGGCCGAAAGCCTATCTGGCCGGCACGGAAATTTTTTATCCCGACAGCCGGCAGACGGGAGAAATATATCACCGGCGGTGTGAAAAATACGGTTTAGACGGCATATATCCGCCGGATCCTGCCCCGGAAGATGAATACCCGGAATATGTAAAAAAGGATGACAGCCTGCACGAAAGCGAGGTGCAGATGTTCACCCATGACCTTAACCATATACGCCGCTGTGACATTATAATAGCCAATCTGAACGATTACCGCGGTAACGAGCCGGACAGCGGCACCGCCGTAGAATGCGGTATAGCCTGGGGTCTGGGCAAACGCTGTTTTGCCTTTATTGACGATGCGCGCCCCATGAAGGAAAGATTCAAAGGGGTGACCAAAACCCTGCCTGACGGAAGACTGCGGGACAAAGACGGCGCCTCTATCGAAGATTTCGGACTGCCGCTGAATTTGATGTTTTCCGATTTTACAATATTTCAGGGCACATTGGAGGATGCGCTGAAAGGAATAAGACGGATATTTGACAGCGAGCTGGAGCGGCGGGGCTTTGAGCCGTTCAAAGCTGCGGAATAACAGAAAGGATTTTGAATGGGACTGTTTAACCCTGATTACTTATTTGCAAAAACAACAAATATAACACCTGACTTTCTTGCCAAATTGGGCATTAAAAATCTGATACTTGATGTGGACAACACACTGGCTACCCACGGCAATCCACAGCCGGCGCCCGGCGTGGAAGAATGGATAAAGCTGATGAAAGACAGCGGTATAAAGCTGGTGATCGCTTCCAACAACTACGCAAAAAGAGTGGCCCCTTTTGCGGACAGGCTGGGACTGGACTATGTCAGCTTTTCTGTGAAGCCTTCCCCGTTGGGATTTTTAAAAGCATTGAAAAAACTAGGCGGCAGTACAAAGGATACTGCTGTGGTGGGCGACCAGATACTTACCGATGTGCTGGGCGCGCATATCATGGGTATGAAAGCCCTTATGGTGCTGGCAATCCTGGAAGAGGGCACCCTGGGCTTTAAAATAAAACGCCGTTTTGAAAAAGGATATATAGAAAAATATATCCGCGAACACGGAGGCATTTTATGAAAACATTGTTTGGCCCGGCGGGTCTGGCGGACAGCTTCAAACGGCAGGGATATAAAAAATCGGTACAGGCCGCAGAATATCTGTCAAAATACGGCCTTACAGCTTTTGAATATCAGTGCGGCCGCGGAGTAAAAGTCAGTGATGAGGCCGCCGCGCAGATAGGCAGCCGGCTGGTGCAGAAAAATATACAGGTTTCATTGCATGCACCGTACTTTATATCCATGTCATCATTGGAAGAGGAAAAAAGACTGAACAGCGTAAATTACATTATGCAAAGCGCCGCCGCACTGAAAGCTATGGGCGGCAGAAGGGTGATTTTTCATTCCGGTTCCTGCGCAAAGCAGACCAGGCAGCAGGCGCTGGAAAAAGCCATGGATACCATGGCACTGATGATACAGGCGCTGGACGATGCCGGTATGTCGGATATGATTTTGTGCCCCGAAACCATGGGCAAGGTAAACCAGCTGGGCAGTCTGGACGAAGTGCTGGCTTTGTGCAGTGTGGACAAAAGGATATTGCCGTGCATAGATTTCGGCCATCTGAATGCCCGTGACGGCGGTTGGATAAAGGGCAGGGATGACTATATGTACATAATCGACAAGATAGCCAACACCCTGAAAGATGACAGATACACCCGTTTTCATTCCCATTTTTCCAAAATAGAATACACCGCCGGCGGAGAAAAAAGACACCTGACATTCCGGGATACGGTTTTCGGACCGGAATATCAGCCGCTGATGCAGGTGATACGGGATGAAAAGCTGAGCCCGGTGATTATATGTGAAAGCGCCGGCACCCAGACAGAGGATGCGCTGCGGATGAAAAATTATCTGGAGCAGATTTTGACAGAATAACTTTTTAAATTTTTAAGGAGATGTTATAAAATGAACAACAGAGTTGAAAAATTTTTGCGGCAGGCTGAAAAACAGCCCGGTTTTGAAGGTGCGTTGATAACCGACGGTAAAAACAGGTTTTATCTGTTTGGCATGCGTTCATCTGCCGGCACAGCTGTTATATTCAAAGACGCGGCATATTTTATCATCGATTTCCGCTATATTGAACTGGCCCAGAAAACGGTGAAAAATGCTACCGTTATTTTGCAGGACAATCTGTACAAACAGATAAACGAACTGTGCGCAAAACACGGTGTAAAAAGCCTGTGGGTGGAAAACAGCATGAGCGTGGGCACGTTCAATTCCCTGTCTGCCAAACTGGACGCCAAACTGGAAGCCAACGGACAGCTGACAAAAATCATCGAGGACCTGCGCGCCATAAAAGATGCCGGAGAGCTGGAAATAATCAAGGTGGCCCAGCAGATAACCGAGGCAGGCTTTGACTATATCTGCACCCAGCTGGCCCCCGGCAAAAAGGAAAGGGATATGGCGCTGGAGCTGGAAACTTTCATGAAGAAAAACGGCGCTGACGGCCTGTCTTTTGACACAATTCTGGTCAGCGGCAAAAATTCCAGCCTGCCCCATGGCGTTCCCGGTGAAAAACTGATTGAAAAAGGCGATTTTGTAACCATGGACTATGCGGCGGCCTACGGTGGATACTGCACCGACATGACCAGGACAGTGGCCATAGGATATGCTACCGATGAGATGAAAAAGGTGTACGATATTGTTCTCAAATCCCAGCTTATGGCAATAGATGCCATAAAGGCCGGCGCTGTGTGCAGTGACATTGACAAAATAGCCCGCGATTATATATACTCCAACGGATATGAAGGTTGCTTCGGTCACGGCCTGGGCCACAGCTACGGTCTGGAAATACATGAGTATCCCAGGCTGTCACCTTCCGACAGCTCAGTTTTGCAGGAAGGCGTATTGATGACAGTAGAGCCCGGCATATACCTGCCTGACAAATTCGGCGTAAGGATAGAAGACACTGTTTTTGTCACCAAGGACGGCTGCGTAAACCTTACCCACAGCCCCAAAGAGCTTATAATCCTTTAATTTAAAGCCTTTTATACAAATTTACTATTGAAAATTTGCGGTTTATAAGGTAAAATTATATGGAATAATAAATAATAATTGGGGTTAAATTAACGGTTGACAACCGGTTTAACTTTTGGAGGTTTTTTTATGGTAGTAGCTGGCGATTTTCGCAATGGCGTAACTTTTGAACAAGACGGCAATGTTTTGCAGGTTATAGAATTTCAGCATGTAAAACCCGGCAAAGGCGCAGCTTTTGTAAGGACAAAAGTAAGAAATGTTATAACAGGCAGCGTTGTTGAAAGAACATACAATCCTACGGACAAATTTCCGCAGGCATTTATTGACAGAAGAGAAATGCAGTTCCTGTATGAAGAAGGCGATTTGTGCTATTTCATGGACCTGGAAACATTTGACCAGATTCCTGTAAATGCCAGAGCTCTCAGCGATGCATTCAAATTTGTAAAAGAAAACGAAGTTGTTAAAATCCTTTCCTACAAAGGCAACATCTTCGGCATTGAACCGCCCAACTTTGTGGTTCTGAAAGTTACAAAAACAGACCCCGGCTTCAAAGGCAACACCGCCACAAACACACTGAAACCGGCAACACTGGAAACAGGCGCTGAAATCAGAGTTCCGCTGTTCATCGATGAAGGCGAAGAAATCCGCATCGACACCAGAACAGGCGAATACATGGAGCGCGCCTAATTTTAAAATTTTTGGAAAGGCAGGATATTTACAATGTCTATTACTGAAAAATTGGCTTATATCAAAGGCCTGTGCGAAGGACTGGGCCTGGAAGAAACAACCAAAGAAGGCAAAATCCTTTTGGCTGTTGTAGATCTTCTGGATGATGTGACAGAGGCTGTCAGCGGACATGATGCTGATATTGACCAGATTTTTGACGAGATCGACGCCATTGACGAAGATCTGACAGATGTGGAAGACGCCTTGCTGTATGATGACGAAGAAGATGAGGAAGAGGAAGAGTGTTGCCATCACCATGGCCCGCACCACGGTCCTCATCATCATGAAGAGTGCGGCTGCCACCATCATCACCATGACGAAGATGAATGGGATGACGAAGAGTGGGACGATGAAGAAGATGAAGATCTGACAGATCTGTACGATGAGGAAAACCCTCTGTACGAAATCACCTGCCCCAACTGCGGCGAAGTGGTATGCATGGACGAAGACATGCTGTTCAGCCCCGACTGCGCATGCCCCAACTGCGGCACCAGCTTTGAAATCGAATTGGATGAAGAAGACTGCGACTGCGAAGAATGCGCCGACGAGGACAAAGAATAATTCTGATTGAAAAAACACCGGGAATTTTCCCGGTGTTTTTTGTTTTGCCTTTTATCCTGATTTTATGATATAATCCGGTTTACACAAGTTTTTTTAGAGGAGAAAGATATGCAGCCGCAGGAAATACTTAAAAGATATTTTGGCTATGACAGCTTCCGCCACCGGCAGCGGGAGGCTGTGGACAACATACTTTCCGGCAGGGATGTGCTGTGCATAATGCCCACAGGTGCCGGAAAATCTTTGTGTTATCAGGTACCTGCAATGGCAATGGACGGGGTGAGCATTGTTATCAGCCCGCTGATTTCGCTGATGAAAGACCAGGTTATGTCCCTGAACAAAAGCGGCATACCGGCGGCTTATCTCAACAGTTCCCTTACGGTAAATCAGTATCTGAAAGCGCTGGATTACATGAAACAGTGCAGGTATAAAATAGTTTATGTGGCGCCGGAAAGACTGCTCACGCAATCATTTTTGTCCGCATGCCGGGAGATAAACATAAGCCTGGTTGCGGTGGACGAGGCCCATTGTGTGTCCCGGTGGGGCCAGGATTTCCGCCCCGGGTACCTTAAAATACCGCAGTTTATATCTCTGCTGAAAACCAGGCCGGTTCTGGCCGCTTTCACCGCCACAGCCACCGGTCGGGTAAAAGAGGACATATGCCGCCTGTTGGAAATGAAAAACCCTTATTGCGTTACCACAGGTTTTGACAGACCCAATCTCAGTTTTTCGACAGTCAGGCCAAAAGATAGATATCGGGCGTTGCTTAACATTATTAAAAACCACCGGGAGGACAGCGGAATTGTTTACTGCTCCACCAGAAAACGGGTTGACACCCTGTACGATAATCTGTCCGCCGCCGGGTACAGCTGCGGAAAATATCATGCAGGTCTTGGTGCTGATGAAAGGAAAAGCTTTCAGGACAGATTTATATTTGACGAAGATAAAATAATGATAGCTACTAATGCTTTCGGTATGGGTATAGACAAATCGAATGTGGGCTATGTGGTGCATTACAATATGCCCAAAAACATAGAGTCTTATTATCAGGAGGCCGGCCGCGCCGGGCGCGACGGGCAAAAGGCGGAATGTGTGTTGCTGTATGCGCCAAAAGATGTGATTACAAACAAATTTCTGATAGAAAATTCACAGCCAAATGAAGAACTTACCATCCGGCAGCGGCGGCAGGTGAGGGAAAGAGAACTGGAAAAGCTGAAATATATGACCTTTTACTGCACCACTGACAGATGCCTCAGGCAGTTCATACTGGAATATTTCGGGCAGAAATCTGACGAATACTGCGGAAACTGTTCCAACTGCTTGGCGGAGTTTGAGCAGGAGGACATAACCGGCCACGCAAGAAAGGCTATTATGTGCATATTACAGCTACCTGTATCATTTGGTCTGTCAGTTGTGGCGGATGTGCTGAAAGGCAATGAAAGCGAAATGGTGGGAAAGTGGCGCTTGCATCAAAATGATTATTTCGGCAGTATGGCCGGCCTGTCGCTGACAAAAATAAAGGATATTTTAAAATATCTTATAATCCGGGGTTATATAGACCAGACCGCCGACAGGTACCCTGTCATTAATGTCACTGCCCGGGGCGAAAGGTTGATGAGCGAGGGGACAAAAGTAATGATGAGGGTGAAAAAGAGCGAAAAAACAGCGCCGCCTGCCCCGGCCCCAATGCCGGAAGCTGACCGGGGTCTGCTGGCAAAACTGAAAGCCCTGCGCCTGGACATAGCCAAAAAGGAAAGAGTGCCGGCCTATGTTATATTCACCGACGCAACCCTGAATGAAATGTCAGCCAGAAAGCCCAAAACCCTGCAAGAATTGTCACGGATAAAAGGTGTGGGCAGCCGCAAACTGTCCGCCTACGGTGAAAAATTCCTGCGGCTGATAAATGAAAAAACTGACAGTGTATAAGCAAAAATATACAATTTTATATAAAAAAACCGACTAAAAAGTATAAAATATGGATATTTCATAGAATTATCACATATTTGGCAAAAGTTATTGACACCTTGTTATAAAATTGTTAAAATTCAATTCGTGCTTTTAGAAAACAGGGTAAAACACTAATTCATGCGGCCCGGCCGCAAAATGACTTCTCGCCTTAAAACGATGGTGGCCATACGGACAGCCGAAGTCAAAGCCGAATTAGCGACAGGTAAAATTTCAGGTTTTACACGGCGGGTACTTCCCGAGAAAAATCGCTTATGAATATTCACACCGTACTTGTGAAACGACATGGTGGGTATTAATAAGTAATTTTATTTACTAAATAGACCGATGCTTCAAAATTGAATAAATAAAAATGGAAACATAATAAATAAAACAATCAGTAAAAGCCGAATTGTTAGTTAAATCAAGTACAATTATTTTTTTGTTTGAAAGGAAATTTTTTATGAAAAACTAATTGTATGTTTTGTTTTATTAGCAACCCTTCTGGCAGCCTGCGCTGCACAGACAGATGATGTAAATGCCGGAACACAGACTTCCGGCGGCAACTTTACCGATGAGATGAAAATCCCCTACGCCCCCGGACAGGATCTGGAAGAATACGGCGCAGACAGTGTGGAAAGACAGGGCGACCATCAGGACAGCCCATATTTTTCCAATCTGGATTTTTACAATATGGAAAGCACAGATACACTGACAATCCTTCCTCAGTTCAAAACACAGCAGCAGACCAGCGAATGGTCCTGCGGTATCAGCAGCGTTGTTATGGTGCTGAACTATTATGACCTGTTGGGAGATTACAACGAAAGAACCCTGGCAGAAATGCGTTCCAACAGCCTTGAACCCGAAGCAACCACACTGAAAGACATTGTGGCCATTATGGAAGAGGTTACAGGCAGAGAAACCGAAAGCACTTACGACTATCCCGGTGACGAAGTTTACGAATTTATGACCCTGGACAAAATTCAGGAATACCTGAAAAATGACCAGCCTGTTATCATCGGCTGGAACGACTGGGGCGGACACTGGCAGGTTATCATAGGATATGACACAATGGGCACAGAAACACAGTCTGACGATGTTATCATTGTGGCCGACTCCTACGACACCACAGACCACAACCAGGACGGTTACGGCGTATATCCCGCAGAAAGATTTTACTACAACTGGACAATGTATGACTTCTTCACAGCCAACTACGGCGTTGAAGAAAGAGATATGCTTTTCTGCGTATTGAAATAAAATTTTTATCCCTGAAAGCAAAGCACAGTAAAATATAAATAAAATATGGGCCGAAAGGCCCATTTTTTATTGCTGTAAAATTGTGTGCAGTGTTTTTATAATGCCATATCTTCTGAAAAATCTGCATGTTAAACCTAAAAAGTTTTTCACATTATTCTGTAAAAATGTTGATAAAAAAATCCGCCTGTGAAAAAGGCGGATTTTCTTTGATTTTACAAATCAGGCATAAAAGCCGGGTCGGTGGGGCAGATATAGCCATCCGGTGTGTTTTTGGCGTGTTCTGCCTTGGCTTTTTCGATAATTGACGGGTCATCTATCGCTTTGAGGGCAGTAAGTGCCAGCACCTTAGCTGCAGTTACGGTGCCCTTATGGGCATAGCTGACGGCGCCCTGTCCTGTCATCTGCCAGGAATGTCCGGGCGTGCCTATGGCAACGGTGGCCGCTGTAAACTGGGCAGTGGGTGCGCAGTAGCTGACATCACCCACATCGGTGGAGCCGGGCATAACCTTTTCAGGGTTATGGTCATAAGGGGCAATGGTATTGTCGATATAAACACCGTCGTAGGCGCTTTCATCAATGTGGTTTTCCTTTGCCAGCTGTGCCTTGGCTGCAGCCAGTGCCCGGGGGTCAAAGGTATCTGCATAGCTTTTTGCCATATCTATTTCCCGCTGTGTGTACTCCGGCAGGCCCACTTCCTTGAAGCTTTCGTACATAACCTGACCAAGCACTTTGTTGGGAATATAGTCGGACAGCCCGTCCATGTGTTCTATTTCCACTCTTGTGCCGGTCATAAGCGCGGCGCCGCGGGCAATGTCGTCAACTCTGTCCACTATTTCAAAGGCCTGCTTTGCTTTTGGTGCGCGGATAAAGTAGTATGTGCAGGCATAGTCCTGAACAACATTGGGGGCCTTTCCGCCTGCGTCAAGGTATGAATAATGTATCCTTGCATCAGAGGGGATATGTTCGCGCAGATAGTTTGCGCCCACATTCATCAGCTCGCAGGCGTCCAGCGCACTGCGTCCCAGGTGGGGTACAGCTGCGGCATGGCTGGCCACACCGTAAAATTTGTATTTTACGCTGATGCTGGCCAGTGAGCTGGTGCCGGTTATGCTGTTGCCATCGCCCGGATGCCAGGTAAGGCAGATATCCATATCGCTGAACAGCCCGTCCCTGGCCATAAATACTTTGCCGCTTCCGTTTTCTTCTGCCGGGCAGCCGAAAAAGTAAATCTGTGCCTTTACATCGTTTTCTTCGCAGTATTTTTTCAGCCCTATGGCCGCACCCAGGCTTCCTGCACCCAGGCTGTTGTGTCCGCAGCCATGTCCGGGGTCAGACTCCGCATGGTTTTCCCGGGCCTGTTTTTCAAAACATCCGCTGCGCTGGTTCAAAGCGTCCAGCGCGTCATATTCTGCCAGTATTCCGATTTTCGGCCCTTCGTTTCCCCATTTGCAGACAAAGGCTGTGGGCATACCGCATACGCCCATTTCTGTTTCAAACCCAAAGTCCTGCGCCGCCTTTGTCAGGGCGTCGGCAGACTGGAATTCTTTGAAATAAACCTCGGCATAATTCCACACATCATCGTTGGCTTTTGCTATTACATCCCGAACTTCGTCTATCCGGGCAAAAAGCCTGTTTTTGTCAATCATTTTATCACCTCTTGTAAGAAATATATACATCAGTATACTCCCACGGGACAGTATATTCAAGGGCGATAAAATGTATATGATATATTCAGCCGCGCTTTTTGGCCAATATGTATTTTTCCTTTGTGGCCAGTCCGCCGCGTATATGTCTTTCCTTTTTGTTTTTGTCCAGCACCGCAGCGGCCAGCTGATACAGAATGTAGTCTTCGCTTTTCAGCCTTACGGTCAAGTCTTTGTGTGCGGTGCTTTTGGATATGCCGAACACCTTGGCTGCCTGTCGTACTGTGGCACCGGTTTCCGCCACATATCTGCCCACTTCCACACATCGGCACAGGGTTAAATCATAAGAGTGTTTGTCCTGCATTTTATATTACCTTCCAGAGTCGTTTTTTAATATCTATGTAAAATAATCTTTAATTATGACGCGGTAAAGCCTGTTTGGTTTTACCGCCTTTTTACAATGGGTTGATTTTTGTTTTTACATTAGAAAATTACAATATAGTCAGTGGAAAAAACCACCCTACAATTCAAAATATTAAAAGAAGGTATTTTTTATGAAAAAATTTTTATCTGTTGCCCTGGCAGCAGCTATGCTGATGGGTGTATTTACAGGCTGTTCATCAAACACAGATACACAGGACTCCGGCTCTGAAAATGCTTTCGGCGGCGACATAACAGTTATCAGCCGTGAAGACGGTTCAGGCACAAGAGGCGCTTTTGTAGAACTGACAGGCGTTGAAGGCAAAGATGCCAACGGCGAAAAAATTGACAATACAACAGTAGAAGCTGTTATCGCTTCCAAAACAGATGCAGTTCTGACAAATGTTGCAGGCGACGAAAAAGCTATCGGTTACATATCAATGGGTTCTCTGAACGATACAGTAAAAGCACTGAAAGTTGACGGTGCCCAGGCTACAACCGAAAATGTCAAAAACGGCAGCTACAAAATTGCAAGACCTTTCAATGTTGCAACAAAAGCTGACGCCAGCGAAATAACAAACGACTTTATCAAATTCATGCTGTCAAAACAGGGTCAGGAAATTGTTGCCGGAGATTATATCACAATCAACGATGCTGCTGAAGAATACACAGCTTCCGGCCTTTCCGGCAAAATAGTTGTCAACGGTTCCTCTTCTGTATCTCCTCTGATGGAAGAACTGATCGAAGCTTACAAAGCTCTCAACCCCGGCGCAGAAATCGAACTGAACACCACAGACTCCACAGGCGGTATGAACGACGCCATGAGCGGTGTATGTGACATCGGTATGGCTTCACGCGAACTGAAAGAAAGCGAAACAGCCGAACTGACAGGCACAACAATTGCCATGGACGGTATTGCAGTTATCGTAAACAACGCAAACCCCACAGAAGATATGACAGTGGAACAGATCAAAGCTGTATACACAGGCGAAGTTACAACCTGGGAAGAATTGGCCTAAGTTAAATAAGTAAAGACGGTTTATAAAGCGTGACAGTTCCCCCTGCCACGCTTTTAACTGTAAAAAGATTAAATCTTAACGGGAGAATGAGATGAATCGGCAGATAAAAGAAAAAATTGCCAGATATATATTTTTTGCATTTGCACTGTCCAGTGTGCTGGCGGTGGCATTGATTTCAATATTTATTTTCGCCGGCGGTGCTCCGGCAATAAAGGAAATAGGTTTATTTAATTTCCTTTTCGGTACCATATGGCGCCCTACGGCAGGAACCCCTCATTACGGAATACTCCCCATGATAGTCGGCAGTATCCTGATTACCTGCGGAGCAGTATTGTTGGGTGTGCCCATGGGAGTTTTCGCCAGTGTTTTCCTGGCTTACTTCTGCCCTGACAAACTGCACAAATATCTGGATCCGGCCATAAACCTTCTGGCAGGTATTCCCAGTGTTATATACGGCTTTTTTGGTATAGTTGTAATTGTACCCTTTGTCAGAAACGCCTTTGGCGGAAACGGCAACAGCATACTTACTGCCTCCATATTGCTGGGAATAATGATACTGCCCACCATAATATCTGTCAGTCAGGCGGCTATCAGGGCTGTGCCTTCATCCTATTATGAAGGTGCGCTGGCTTTGGGAGCAACAAAGGAACAGGCTGTTTTCAAAACAGTTCTGCCTGCTGCAAAAAGCGGTGTGCTGGCTGCTGTGATACTTGGCATAGGCCGCAGCATCGGCGAAACAATGGCCGTGCAGATGGTCGCCGGCAATCAGCCCAGGATAACCTTTGAACTTACCAAAGGAATCAGGACCATGACCACAAACATAGTTTTGGAAATGGCAGAGGCCACCGACCTTCACCGTGCGGCCCTGATAGCCACCGGCGCTGTACTGTTTGTATTTATACTTATAATAAACGCCCGGTTCTTTATGCTTAAAAGGAGGCTGAACAATGAACATTGATTTCAAACAGGCCATCCGGACCTACAAGCGCAATCCATTTTCTCTGGTTATGAGAATAATGCTGATACTGTCCATAGTTTTTACGGTAGGCGCTCTGGCTTTTATTCTTATTTACATACTGGCCAACGGCATACCGCACCTGACCCCGTCGCTTTTCAGCTTTGAGTACACCAGCGAAAATGTGTCCATGACACCCAGTATAATCACAACTGTGATGCTGGTGCGGGCTGTTCTGGCCATAAGCGTTCCCTTTGGGGTGCTCAGCGCTGTATACCTGGTGGAATACGCACCCAAGGGCAGCAAAATGGTGGAGGTTATACGCCTTACCACAGAAACATTGTCCGGTATTCCTTCGATAGTATACGGTTTGTTCGGTACAATATTTTTTGTTACATATCTGGGCTGGCGATACTCTTTTTTAGCCGGCGCAATGACTTTGTCCATAATGGTTCTGCCGCTGGTAATGCGCACAACGGAAGAAGCTCTGCTGGCTGTGCCGGACGACTGGCGTCAGGCCAGCTTTGGCCTGGGTGCCGGCAGGCTGAGAACGGTTTTCAAAATCGTGCTGCCGGCAGCGGTTCCCGGTATATTGTCAGGTGTGATACTGTCAATCGGCCGTGTTGTAGGCGAGACAGCTGCGCTGATATACACACTGGGCACTGTGACCCAGATTCCAAAAGGCCTGTTTTCCGGCGGCCGCACACTGGCACTGCACATGTGGGTACTGTCCGGCGAAGGCCTGTACACCGACCAGGCTTATGCCACTGCCGTGGTACTGATAATCCTGGTGGTTATGATAAATGCTATCAGCTCCGCTGTGGCCAAGAAAATACAAAAGAGGTAAAGTATGAACAAGTTTGAAATAGAAAATCTGGATTTGTATTACGGGGAATATCACGCCCTGAAAAATATAAATATGACCATAGCGCCCAATACGGTGACAGCCTTTATAGGCCCTTCCGGCTGCGGTAAAAGTACCTTCCTGCGCACATTGAACAGAATGAATGACCTGGTTGAAGGCTGCCGCATAACAGGCAAGGTGCTTATGGACGGCAAGGACATTTACACCGACACCGATGTCAACCTGCTGCGCAAGGATGTGGGCATGGTTTTTCAGAAACCCAATCCGTTCCCCATGTCAGTTTACAATAATATCGCCTACGGCCCCAGGACACATGGTATAACCCAGAAACATAAACTGGATGAAATAGTGGAAAAATCTCTGCGCGATGCCGCTATATGGGACGAGGTAAAGGACCGCCTGCACAAGTCGGCCCTGGGCCTTTCCGGCGGCCAGCAGCAGCGTCTGTGCATAGCCAGGGCCCTGGCGGTAAAACCACAGGTTCTGCTTATGGACGAACCCACCAGCGCCCTTGACCCCATATCCACAGCCAAGGTGGAAGACCTGGTTATGGAACTGAAAAAAGAGTACACCATAGTAATGGTTACCCACAATATGCAGCAGGCCCTGCGTGCCAGCGATGAAACAGCCTTTTTCCTTTTGGGAGAGATGATTGAAAAACGCCCCACCCGGCAGCTGTTCTCTGACCCCCAGGACAAAAGATGTGAAGATTATATAACAGGAAGGTTTGGTTGATATGAGAAGCAATTTTGACAAACAGCTGGCAGTTTTGCAGAACCAGCTGACAGAAATGGCCACATTTATAGAAAATTCCATAGACTGCGCCGCCACAGCCCTTATAACCGGTGACTTGTCCAAGGCAGAAAAGGCTATTGAATATCACAATGAGATAGACCGAATGGAACATGATATCGAAGCTCTGTGCCTGAGAATACTCCTGCTTCAACAGCCTGTTGCCAAGGATCTGCGCGTTGTTTCTGCTGCACTGAAAATGATTACTGACATGGAAAGAATAGGTGACCAGGCCAGGGATATAGGCGAAATACTTATAGACAGCCCACACAGGATAAAGATAAAGGCGGACAGCGACATATCCAATATGGCTACTGCCACAATCAAGATGGTGCATGATGTGGTGGATGCGTTTATCAAAAACGACATGCCCATGGCGGAAAAGGTTATAGCCTATGATGATGTAATTGACCGGCGGTACCTTAACACCAGAAACCGGCTTATAGAAGAGATAAGGGGCGGCAACCTGGATGTCAATGCAGAGGTTGACCTGCTCAGCATAGCAAAATATTTTGAAAGAATAGGCGACCACGCCACCAATATTGCAGAATGGGTTATTTTTTCCATAACCGGAAGACACAAACTGTGATAAAAAATAAAATAATTGCAAGGTAAGTTTATAATATGTATAATAAAGGGGTAAGAACAGCAACAAATCAAGATTTGAGAGGTTTAGCAATGAAAATTTGGTGCGTGGAAGACGATCTGAATATAAACAATTTGGTCGTTTATGCAATGCAGTCGGCCGGGTACGAGGCCAGCGGCTTTACAAACTTTAAAGACTTTGACGAAGCCATGAAAAAGGAAAAGCCGGACCTGATAATTCTGGATGTCATGCTGCCGGATATGGACGGGATGCAGATTTTGCAGCAGCTCAGACAAAACATTTCCACCCGCAGTATACCTATTATAATGCTTACAGCCAAAACAGCGGAGATAGACAAAGTAAGGGCGCTGGACATGGGCGCGGATGATTATGTGCCCAAACCGTTCGGCGTCATGGAATTGCTCAGCCGTGTGCGCGCGGTTTTGCGACGCTGTGCCCCGAAGCCGGACGAGGATGTTATAATGTGTGAAAACATCACCGTTTATCCGTCTCAGCACAGGGTTGAGGTGGACGGAAAACCGGTTGAACTCACTTTGAAAGAGTACAATCTGTTGTATCTTTTGCTGACAAATGTCGGACAGGTCTTTACCAGAAAACAGCTGATGGACAAAGTCTGGGGCGACAGCTATGTGGGTGAAAGCAGGACTATAGATATGCACATAAAAACACTGAGACAGAAACTGGAAAGCGGCGGAGATGTGATAAAAACCATAAGGGGCGTAGGTTACAAAGCCCAGTAAAGGTGCAGGGATAACAGTGCAAAAAAGAATATTAAAAACCAATCTTATCAGCTGTATTGTTGCAAGCATTATGGCTGTGTTTGTGTGCGTTTTCGCGTTTACCGGTTCTCTTCAGAACACGATGAACGAGCAGGCCTATTCCCAGACAATGCTTCTGGTGCATATCCTGGAAAACGCTGATCGGCGGCCGCGGCAGGTTTTGGAAGAAATAGAAGGAGATATATACGGACGCATCACCCTGGTGAATAATCAGGGTGATGTGGTGTTTGACTCTGACTATACGGCGGCAGAAATGGAAAGCCATTCCGACCGCCTGGAAATAATAAACGCCTTTCGGAAAGGCGTAGGCGTCAGCCAGCGTTATTCGCGGACATCAAACAGAATGACATACTACTGTGCCGCCAAGGTAGAAAACATAGGTGTTGTCAGAGTAGGTGTCATGTCTTCTACCATGGCAGGGGCGGTTATAATCAGTACCAGCCCGGTGATATGGCTGTCTGTTTCTGTAATAATACTGCTGATATTTTTCTTTTCATCTGTCACCACCAGGCGCATAGTTGAAAATATTGAACAGTACGATATAGAAACAGGCGAAGGGGATATCTATGACGAGCTGTCCCATTTTGTAAACAAAATCAAAAAACAAAATGATATAATCAATCGACAGTTGCAAAGTTTGACGGAAGAAAAACTGAAACTGCAAAGCATCTTCCTGAACATAAAGGAAGGTATAATAGTGTGCGACAGCCGGTATAACATAATACAGACCAACAGCGAAGCAGAACAGATATTTTCCCTTTCTGGCAACGACAGCAATTTTTATAAATCCGTCAGGGTCCCGCAATTACAGCAGGCTGTCAGCCGGTGTATAGACGGCCGAGTTACCCATGGTGTGTTTGAAATGAACGACATGTGGTATCAGTTTATAGCCAGTCCCAACAATTACGCCGGAGATGTGGGTGTTATACTGATAGTGCTGGATATAACGCAGCAGGTGGAAAACGAGGAAAACCGCAGACAGTTTACCGATAATGTCACCCATGAACTGAAAACACCTCTTACCAGTATCCTTGGTTACAGCCAGCTGATAACCAATGGTTTGGCCAAAGCCGAAGATGTGCAGAACTTTGTGGGTATTATTGAAAGCAATGCCAAAAATCTGCTTGATATGATAGACGACATTATAAAAATATCCAACCTTGAAAGCGGCTATGGCTTTAACAAGGTTGTCCTGGATATGGATAAAATTGTTCAGAGCGCAGCCGACCGGCAGGCTATGACCGCCCGGTCCTGTCAGGTGGAAATCAACTGCAATATCCGCCCGGTAAGGCTGATGGCAGATGAAAGTCAGATGTATCAGCTGGTGCAAAACCTTATTTCCAACGCTATAAAGTACAATGTTCCTGGCGGAAAAGTTGACATCAGCCTGAAAAAGGAAAAAGATTTTGCTGTTTTGCAGGTGTCGGACACAGGAATAGGCATCGCGGCACGGGATACCGAAAAGATATTTGAGCGATTTTACGTGGTTGATAAATCCCGAAATAAAAACATATCATCCACTGGCTTGGGCCTGTCCATCGTAAAGCATGTGGTAAAGGCTCACGATGGTTTTATAAATGTAAAATCCGCTTTGGGCAAAGGAACAACTTTTACAGTTAAACTGCCAATAGACCTAAATAAATAATTGATATTACAGTCACCATACTCTGAAAACAAGGTATGGTGGCTGTAATTTTTTATTTAATAATGTACAAATTATGAATAAAAAGTAAACATAATG